>CAYLWI010000025.1:0-21740 GCA_964387345.1 uncultured Eubacterium sp.
TTATTTTGAATTCCCGAAAAACAGAATGACAATTTTCATCAGATGTGCTATGATAGCCCGGACTGGTAAGAACAGTTACAATGGCTTAAATAAATTATCAGGGAGATGAGAAGATGACAATTGTTACAACCATGTGTAAACTTCTGCTTGCCATGATTATCGGTTTTTATCTGTTTAAAAAAGGAATTCTGAACAAGCAGGTCAATGAAAAGATATCCGCAATGATTGTGCAGATTACCTGCCCCTGCATTATTCTGAACAGCATTTCCACGGTATCACGGGATGATCCGCAGATGGTATTGAAATTGTTTCTTGCAGGAATCATAATGTACTGTATTTTTCCTCTTCTGGCAAGGATCATTACAAAGATTATGCGGGTGCCGGCGCATCTGCGGGGAACCTATATGTGTATGTTTATTTTTTCCAACTGCAGTTTTATGGGATATCCGGTGGTACAGGCCTTGTTTGGGGACAGTGCGATTTTCTATATTACGATTTTTAATATGCCTTTTAATGTGCTGTTTTTCTCACTGGCGCTTCACTATTTCCAGAAAGACGCGGCGATTGAGGCTAATAATCTGGAGAAGATGAAAACAGATCCCAGAAGTCTGATAAATAATGGAATTATTGCTTCTGTGGCAGCGCTGGTGATTTATTTCGCGAATATTCCCATGCCGGAGATTTTTTATTCCTGTGTAGGGTTTATCGGAGATATCACAACGCCTCTTTCCATGATTATTATAGGATCCTCTATGGCGGCAGCTTCCTTTAAAGAGATAAAAACAGAAAAAGGCATCTGGCCCATGCTGCCGGTCCGCCTGGGTCTGATGCCTCTGATCGTGTGGGCGTTTATGCATTTGTGGACCAGCGATCCGACGATTATCAGTATCTGTACCATCGGGGCTGGTATGCCGGTGGCTTCGCTGGTTGCCATGGGAAGCGCGCCTTACCCGAGGCAGAACAAAGCGGCTTCCATCGGCGTGGTAATGTCCACTCTGGTATCGCTGGTTACAATTCCGGTTATGGCGGTGCTTCTGGGAGCCTAGTTAAAGCCTATGACCTTCTGGGATATCCTGTAGATAGTCAGTGAAATGCTGCGGCCGCCTTTCCCGGGAAGATGAAGCGTCTGTCCCATGAGGCGTTTGCGGAGATAGTGGAAAAGCCGGATATCCCTTTTTTTGATATAGGTCCACAGGTCGCGTTTTCTGGCCAGATTTTCTTTCGTACCGGACTTGAGCAGCATGACGGTGGAAATGACAGTGATAATTTCCAGGTAATTCAACATATAATGCCTCAGATGCCGGTCGCCGATTTTCCAGAGATCATAAGCGTCTATCATGAGCTTATTCACGGCGATCTGCTGGTCAATCCGCTGGATCATGATATGTTCATTGACAGACTGGTCTTCGCGGCCGATGTAGTAATGATAAAAATCTACATCCAGATAGTACATGGTTTTTATATACGGAAGAGGGATGTAGACAAAAAGATTATCTACATAAAATGTATGTTTGGGCAGCACAAGATGGCAGTCCCGGAGCAGCTGGGTGCGGTAAATGACAGAATGCATCAGTATATATTTGCCAATCTTGAAATTGCGGGTCTCCGACCAGTCAAAAAGCTGGTCTCTGGGGAGGATTTTATTATAACGGATAGATTTTTTATGTTTTGCGCCTTTTTTTTCATAGACAAAATTGCTGATCATCATATCCAGCATACATCCTGCTCCGCAAAGACTGCGCAGAGTCCGTAAAATCTCCCGGTAGCTTTCCAGATCTACCCAGTCATCGCTGTCCACAACTTTAAAATAGAGACCGGTAGCGTGAAGAATACCAGTGTTTAATCCCTCCCCGTGTCCGCCGTTGGGCTGATGGATGACACGGACTGTGGAGGGATATTTTCTGGCATACTCATCTGCAATCCGCCCTGTATCATCGGTGGAACCGTCGTCCACCAGGATAATCTCCACATCTTCTCCGCCGGGAAGCAGGGAGTCAATACAGCGCCGCATATAGTCCTGCGAGTTATAACATGGAACTGTTATCGTCAGTAATTTCATAGGATCCCTCGTTTTATTCCAGATTTTCTGGAGTTTTGTTTTCGTTACTGTTCACAGCAACCTGTTTTCTGTTGATACATCATATTATCTGAAAATTATTATATACCTTTTTTGGATGGAAGAATATAATTTCTTTGATAAATAATCATGATTTTTTTGTGATATGTTACGGTTTACTCTGTTCATGGCAGCTGTGATATTTTCACGTCAGGAGACAAACGCCGGAATTCATGGTTTGTTCAAAAAATGTTAAAAAAAAGATCAAAAACATCACACAACAATGACACAAGTCAGCTCTATACTTTAAGCATAGAATAAAACAACGCAAAACAGATTCTTTTCATAAATCTTTTTCATGTAAAAGCCGATGCCTGGCATCGGCTTCCTCTTTGTCCATCTGTCTGTTCATGGTTTATGAGTTTTCTCTTCCCAGGCTGTTAAATATTTTGTATATGCCGCGAAAGCGGAAGGAATCGGAAAATCTGCGCGGGCGTCGCTGATGTCAACAAAAAGCGTATCAGATTCCCGGCTGGTCAGGGAGTCTACCCGGACTGCATATCCGGTCATATGCCATTCCACATGGGAAAAAATGTGCTTCGCGTCGGTCAGTCTGCTGATCTGAAGGGGATGCAGCCGCATCCCATGTACCGCCCGAAGGGCTTCCTCACGGCTCAGATGGCCTTCCAGGTTCGGAAACTCGTACATGCCGGCCAGAAGACCCCGGCCGGGGCGTTTGCGCAGGACAATTTTTTCTCCATCGCGGATCAGGAGGACAGTATGATGCTCTACCCTGCGCTTTCCGTGCTTTGATTTACGGGGGAGCTGTGACCACAGATTCTGTTTTCTGGTTTCACAGAAATCCTCCCATGGGCATTCGCCGCATCTGGGTTCACCGTTGGGAAGGCAGACAATGGCTCCCAGTTCCATGAGGGCCTGGTTAAAATCTGCAGCTTTGTCTTTGGGTATGACCGGCTGCAGGGCGTTTTCTACATCTGTTTTAACAGACTGTTTTGTAATATCGGAATCATCAGCGCTGACCCGCATGATCACCCGGAGCACATTTCCGTCCACGGCAGGAATGGGGATTCCATAGGCAATGGAACTGACAGCCCCTGCTGTGTAATGTCCGATTCCTTTCAGAGACAGCAGGCTTTCGTAGTCGGCCGGGAGCTCCCCATTGTATTTTTCCATGATTTCCCGGGCGGCAGTCTGAAGATTCCGCGCCCGGTTATAATATCCAAGACCTTCCCACAGCTTCAGCAGCCTGTCCTCGCTGCATTCAGCCAGATCCTTTATCGTGGGGAGGGCTTCCATAAAACGCTCAAAATAGGGCTTTACCGCCTCCACCCTGGTCTGCTGGAGCATGATCTCCGATACCCAGACCCGGTAGGGAGTGATATGCTCCCGCCAGGGCAGGATCCGGGCGTGGGAACTGTACCAGTCCAGAAGGGGAACAGTAATCCGGTTCAGATCAAAAGTATGCAACATCAGGAAGCTCCTTTCCCTAATAAATAGTGAACTCTGCAAAGTATCCATAGTATACCATAAGGGAAGAAGTGTCGTCCAGCGCAGCCTGAACTGTTACTGCAATTCTTCCCCGGTAACAAGTTTTTGTTTATTTTTTAACAGATGTGGTGTATAATGGGTCTAAAGTTTTTGAAACAAAGGTTATTTGATCAGGAGGTATCATCATGAACAATTTATTATTAGAAGTAGAAGGTCCTGTCGCGGTTCTTACCATTAACAGACCCAAAGCTCTGAATGCATTGAACAGTGAGACGCTGACAGAGCTGGATCAGGTACTGGGTGAGATCGGGGCAGATGATAAGATCAGAGTTGTGATCCTTACGGGAGCAGGAGATAAGGCATTTGTGGCAGGCGCTGATATTTCTGAGATGGTCAACTTTACAGGCGCGGAAGGACGCGCTTTCGGTATGCGCGCGGCGGAGCCTTTCTTTAAACTGCAGAATATGCGTCAGGTGACGATTGCGGCAGTGAACGGATTTGCTCTCGGCGGCGGCTGCGAGATTTCTATGGCATGTGATATCCGTATTGCGTCTGAGAATGCAGTGTTCGGACAGCCGGAGACCGGCCTTGGCATTATTCCCGGATTTGGCGGAACCCAGAGACTGGCGCGGCTGGTTGGTATGGGCCGGGCAAAGGAGATGATTTTCTCCTGCAGCAACATTGACGCCCAGGAGGCATACAGAATCGGACTTGTTAATAAAGTAGTTCCCCAGGAAGAGCTGATGGACGCGGCGAAGAAGCTGGCAGGAAAGATTTCCCGGAACGCGGGCTATGCAGTATCTCTTGCAAAGGCTGCCATTAATAACGGCTATGATATGGATATTAAGAATGCCGTTGAGTATGAAGCGAACCTTTTCGGGCTGACCTGCTCCACCCATGATAAGACAGAGGGAATGACCGCGTTCCTTGAGAAACGTAAAGAGAAAAATTTCACTGATTTTTAAATGTACACTTCCGAATCTGCCTTGATGACGCATCAGGTGCGTCGGGAAGGAGGAAATTATGTCAGAAAAATTGATTGGTTTTATTGGCGGAGGAAATATGGCGTCCGCAATTATCGGGGGGCTGCTTTCCTCGGGCTTATCAGATAAGGAGCATATTATTGCTTCTGATAAAAATGAAAATTCCGCGGAGAGGCTGGAGGAACGCTTCGGGATTCGGGCCTCCACTCTCAATACAGAGATCAGTTCCAGGGCTGATATTCTTTTCCTGGCTGTAAAGCCGGATATGTTTTCTGTGGTAATTCCGGAGATCAGAAACACTCTGAAGCAGGAGACGGTTGTGGTTTCTATTGCTGCCGGACAGTCGATTGACAAGATCCAGACAGCCTTTGGAAAACCTGTAAAGCTGATCCGCGTGATGCCGAATACTCCGGCCCTGGTGGGAGCCTCCATGAGCGCTCTCTGCAGAAATGAACTGGTGACGGATGAGGAACTGGATGAGGTTTACCAGCTGTTCTGCAGCTTCGGCGAGGCGGAAGTGATTCCGGAGAAGCTGATGGATGCGGTTGTGGGAATCAGCGGCTCTTCCCCGGCTTATGTATATATGATTATTGAGGCGATGGCTGACGCGGCTGTGGCTGACGGAATGCCCCGGGCCCAGGCATACAAGTTTGCCGCCCAGGCTGTGCTTGGATCAGCGAAAATGGTTCTGGAAACCGGAAAGCATCCGGGTGAATTAAAGGATATGGTCTGCTCTCCCGGCGGCACTACGATAGAGGCAGTTGCAGTTCTGGAGAAGATGGGACTGCGCAGTGCGATTATAGAAGGACAGCGGGCCTGCGTCAGAAAATCCCGGGAAATGAGCAGGTGAATTTTATAAAAATTTTAGAATAAATCAACATTATCTCCACATTTGCATGTTAATATCTTAACAGTTTTTATGTCGGATTTTTATTTTTTCCGGCAAATTCAGATTGAAGGAGGTAGTTTTGATGGAGGAGAACAGGACAGAGAGTGTGCGGCAGGAAGAACTGATGGATGTGGGAAACCGGCTGATGCATCTGCGGTATTCCATAGATTCTGATCATCTGGAGCTGGTTTTTTCAGAGATTACGCTCCCCGATTATATGATTTTGTTAAGGTTTGCGCGCAGGCTGGGCATTTATAAGCTGGAGACAAAGATTTATCTGAAAGAGATCTGTGCGGAGATGAATCTTCCTATGACACGGGTTTCAAGGATGGTACAGAATCTTCAGAATAAGGGATATGTCTACTGGCAGCATGATGAGGATGGCAGTGAGGGAACTTATATCTATCTTTCAGAGACCGGCGCGGAGAAGATGAGACAGCAGCAGAAGATTCTGGAAGATTATTTTTCACATATTGTGAAGCGGATCGGACATGATAAGATGATCCAGGTGCTGGATCTGATGGAAAAGCTGGAAGGAGTCATGGAAGAAGAAGCGGAAAAGCTCCGGAAGACGGAAAATGAATAGGGACAGCAGCGGAGGGGCAGTTCCTGAAAATGAAAACATATAGCATATAAAAAGAGGTCGGGGATGACAGGATATATTTTTTTGATTTTCGCGATCGTGATAGCGGCAGCCTGGTTCGGCATGGGATATGTGGGATTCCGGGCTGCCATTTTGCGTGGTCGCGAACTGGATATCGGGAACCGGGATTCTTACAGGGGAACTTCCTGGGATAAGTATCATGATGAAATTATGGAGGGGATCCGGTGGATTGAGGGCCATGAACGGGAACGGGTGGAGATCCTTTCCGATGACGGTCTGAAACTGGTGGGAAGATTGACGCTGAATCCGGGAGCAAAGGGCATTGTTTTGATGTTCCACGGTTACCGGACGCATCCGGAGATCGATTTTTCCGCTTCCTCCCATGTGTATTATCATGCCGGGAATCATATTCTTCATATTGACCAGAGAGCCGCCGGGGAGAGTGAAGGAAAATATATCGGCTTCGGCGTGCTGGAGAGCCGGGACTGTAAACAGTGGTGTGAATATGCTGTCCGGAGATTTGGAAAAGATATAAAAATTTATATCGCGGGGCTTTCCATGGGGGCGTCCACGGTTCTGATGGCGGCGGGAAGGAATCTGCCGGAAAATGTCTGCGGAATAGTGGCCGACAGCGCCTTTTCTTCCCCGGCAGAAATTATTCAGAAAAAAATACGCCAGACATATAGGATCCGGGGCAGACTTCTGACCTGTGCCATAGGCGTATACGCAAGGCTTCTGGCCCACTATTCCCTCTGGGAAATGTCAATTCCGGAAATTATGGAAAAGAACAGGATACCGGTTTTTCTTATCCATGGAAAGGAAGACAGTCTGGTTCCGGTTGAAATGACGGAAAAAGCAATCGCCGCCTGCCGTGCGCCGAAGCAGGTTCTGCTGGTGGATGGAGCGGAGCATGGGACAGGATATCTGGCGGATAATGAAACTTACCGGAATATGCTGGCGGAATTTGTGAGAACAGAATAAAAATCCCCGGCGGGAATTCATGAAAAAGAGTTTCCGCCGGGGATTTTCTGGCAAGACCGGGAAGTCCGCGTGAAATCAGACATTCTGATATTTGGCTGCGCTTAATTCATTGAATACCTGCTGTTTCATCTGGTACAGCCGGTCTGACAGATCCACGTAAACCCTGGCCGGATTTACAAACCGCATGTTTTCATCCCAGAGCGTGGACTTCTCCTGTGTACAGATCTGCTGGATTTCCATAACATCGGGAGAAGTGTAGACACATTTTCCCTCGTCAAAAATCTGCACCAGAAGCTTCCGCATGGTATAAGTGCCGCCCTTGATCCTGGTCCGCTTCCAGGTCTCAATGGGGTCAAAAAGCACCATGTCCTCTTCCGGGTCAAAGCTCTCATCAGCCAGGCAGATCAGATCGGCCCGGATTTTTCCGGTTTCCTTATCATAAATACGGTAAATTTCTTTATTGCCGGGATTGGTGACCTTCTCTGTATTTTCGGACAGCTTGATTTTCGGAATGAAGCTGCCGTCCTCCGCCTGTATGGCGGCCAGCTTATAAACGCCTCCGAAGGCCGGACAGTCTTTGGAGGTGATCAGACTGGTCCCCACGCCCCAGGAGGTAATGGTAGCTCCCTGAAGCTTCAGACTTTCAATGAGGTATTCATCCAGATCATTGGAGGCGGAAATGACGGCGTCCGGGAAACCGGCCTCGTCCAGCATCCTGCGGACACGCTTTGAGAGATATGCCAGATCCCCGCTGTCCATGCGGATTCCGTAATTGTGCATTTCGACGCCGCTCTCCCTCATCTCGCGGAATACACGGATTGCGTTGGGAATGCCGGATTTTAAGGTGTCGTAAGTGTCTGCCAGCAGGATGCAGGCGTCGGGATAGAGCTCCGCATATGTCCGGAATGCGGTATATTCGTCCCTGAAGCTCATGATCCAGCTGTGGGCATGGGTCCCTTTTACGGGGATATTGAAGATCTGTCCGGCCAGTACATTGGAGGTGCCGCAGCAGCCGCCGATGACTGCGGCCCGGGCTCCGTAAATCCCCGAATCGGGACCCTGGGCCCGGCGCAGGCCGAACTCCATGACGCCGTCTCCCCTGGCAGCGTAGCAGACTCTGGAAGCCTTTGTGGCAATAAGACTCTGGTGATTCATGATATTCAGAATAGCAGTCTCAATCAGCTGTGCTTCCATAATCGGGGCGACGACCTTGATAAACGGTTCTCTGGGGAAAATGACGGTTCCCTCGGGAATCGCGTAAATACTTCCGGAAAAACGGAACGTGCTCAGATATCTCAGAAAATCTTCGTCGAACATATGAAGACTTTCCAGATAGCGGATATCGTCCGCGGTAAACTGCAGATTTTTAATATATTCAATGACCTGTTCCAGACCACAGGCGATGGCATATCCGCCGTCGCACGGGTTTTCGCGGTAAAAGGCGTCAAAAATAACGATATCCCTGTTTCCGGTTTTAAAATATCCCTGCATCATGGTGATCTCATACAGATCAGTCAGAAGTGTCAGATTCAATGATCTCATAGTATGAATATGGCCTGTAAGACAGGCCTTTCCTCCCTTGCTCTGGTGTTAAATAAAAATGTCTTACGCATAGTAGTATACTCTTTTTTTAGGGAAGTTGCACCTCTTTTCTGTATTTTTTCCGGGAACGGACTTGACTTTTTCATATGATATATTTATAATCTTCTTGTTCTGGAATCAGAATAGAGAAAAGACTTTGACGAAGACAGTAAGCTGGGACAGAGCATTACAGCGAGCCGGGACGGTGGGAGCCGGTATCAGTATGTCCAGTGGAAGATCCCTTCCGAGTCGCGGCTCTGAACGGGGTGTCTGTGCAGGAACTGTAAACAGATACCAGAGTAGGGGCTGACGGGATCCCGCCGTTACAGGGAAAAGTATCCGGCCGCAGGCCGTGTGCTTCGGACAGGTGGTTTGTGAAGGCATATGCTCTCATCCTTTTCGGATGAGAGTTTTTTGTTTTATCGTGGAATTCCACGATAAAACAAAAAACTTTGTAAAATGCGCGGGTGAACGGAAGAAAATGTTGCGGGGCGCGGTTCTGTAAAATGCGCAGGAAAACATATAAGACCAGAGAAAGAAACAGAATGTGAGCAAGGAGAACAGGATGTACGAAAAAGTATCAGCAAATATGAATTTCGTTGAGCGGGAGAAAAAGACAGAGGAATTCTGGAGGGAAAACGATATCTTCCGCAAGAGTATGGAGAACCGGAAGGAAGGGGAGACCTACACATTTTATGATGGTCCGCCCACGGCTAACGGAAAGCCTCACATCGGTCATGTGCTGACCCGTGTGATCAAGGACATGATTCCCCGTTATCAGACTATGAAGGGGAAGTATGTTCCCCGGAAGGCGGGCTGGGATACCCACGGGCTTCCGGTAGAGCTGGAGGTGGAGCGGCAGCTCGGCCTGAACGGCAAGGAGCAGATTGAAGAGTACGGAATCGAGCCGTTTATTAAAAAGTGCAGGGAATCTGTATGGAAATATAAAGGGATGTGGGAGGATTTTTCCGCCACCGTCGGTTTCTGGGCGGATATGGAGCATCCCTATGTCACCTACGATGATGACTTTATTGAGTCCGAGTGGTGGGCGCTGAACGAGATCTGGAAGAAGGGACTGCTTTATAAGGGATTTAAGATTGTTCCCTACTGTCCCCGCTGCGGTACGCCGCTGTCTACGGCGGAGGTTTCCCAGGGATATAAGACGGTAAAGGAGCGTTCCGCAATCGTCCGTTTTAAGGTTGCGGGAGAGGATGCGTATTTTCTGGCATGGACCACTACGCCCTGGACTCTTCCCAGTAATGTGGCGCTGTGTGTGAATCCGGAAGATACTTATGTAAAGGTAAAGTGTGCCGACGGTTATACGTATTATATGGCTGAGGCGCTGCTGGATCAGGTTCTCGGCAGATTTGCCAATGAGGAGGAAGGCGTAAAAGCCTGTGAGATCCTGGATACCTTTAAGGGAAAGGATCTGGAATATAAAGAATATGAGCCCCTGTTCCCCTGGGCGAAGGATGTGGCGGATAAGCAGAAGAAAAAGGGATTTTTTGTAACCTGCGACAGTTACGTTACCATGTCCGACGGTACCGGTATTGTTCATATCGCTCCGGCCTTTGGCGAGGATGACGCCAATGTGGGCCGCCATTATGATCTTCCCTTTGTCCAGTTTGTGGACGGCAAGGGCGAGATGACAGAGGAAACCGCTTATGCGGGAGTGTTCGTAAAGAAAGCGGATCCCATGATTATCGCGGATCTGGATAAGGAAGGGAAGCTGTTTGACGCTCCGAAGTCTGAGCATGATTATCCCCACTGCTGGAGATGTGATACTCCGCTGATCTACTATGCGAGAGAGTCCTGGTATATTAAAGAGACTGCGGTGAAGGATGATCTGATCCGCAATAACAATACAGTCAACTGGATTCCCGAGTCCATTGGGAAGGGACGTTTCGGCAACTGGCTGGAGAATATCCAGGACTGGGCGATTTCCAGAAACCGTTACTGGGGCACTCCCTTAAATATCTGGGAGTGTGAGTGCGGACACCTGGAGTCTGTCGGCAGCCGCGCGGAGCTGGCGGAAAAAAGCGGCAATCCGGACGCGCTGACTGTGGAGCTTCACCGCCCTTATATTGACGCTATTACGATTAAGTGTCCTCACTGCGGAAAGGATATGAGCCGTGTGCCGGAGGTTCTGGACTGCTGGTTTGATTCCGGAGCCATGCCCTTTGCGCAGCATCACTATCCTTTTGAAAACCAGGATCTGTTTGAAAAGCAGTTCCCGGCCCAGTTTATCTCTGAAGCGGTGGATCAGACCAGAGGATGGTTCCACTCCCTGATGGCGGAGTCCACTCTGCTGTTTAACCGGGCTCCCTACGAGAATGTAATTGTGCTGGGGCATGTGCAGGATGAGAACGGACAGAAGATGAGCAAGTCAAAGGGGAATGCTGTGGATCCTTTTGAGGCGCTGGAGACTTACGGCGCAGATGCGATCCGCTGGTATTTCTATATTAACTCCGCTCCCTGGCTGCCCAACCGTTTCCACGGCAAAGCGGTGCAGGAGGGACAGAGAAAGTTCATGGGAACTCTCTGGAATACCTATGCGTTTTTCGTTCTTTATGCAAATATTGATGAATTTGACGCGGCAAAATATACACTGGAGTATGATAAACTGTCCATTATGGATAAGTGGCTTCTGTCAAAGCTGAACTCCGTGGTCAAAGCTGTGGACTATGATCTGGACAATTACCGGATTCCGGAAGCGGCAAGAGAGCTGCAGGATTTTGTGGATGATATGAGCAACTGGTACGTGAGAAGAAACCGTGAGCGTTACTGGGCGAAGGGAATGGAGCAGGATAAGATCAACGCCTACATGACCCTTTATACAGCTCTGGTGACCATCAGCAAGGCGGCCGCTCCCATGGTGCCTTTCATGACAGAGGATATCTACCGGAATCTGGTGTGCAGCGTTGATGCTGAGGCTCCGGAGAGCGTACATCTCTGTGATTTCCCGACGCCGGATGAAAGTATGATTGATCCGGAGCTGGAGAAAAATATGGATGAGGCGCTGAAGATCGTTGTCCTGGGCCGGGCAGCCAGAAATACTTCCGGTATCAAGAACCGTCAGCCGGTTTCCGAAATGTTTGTGCAGTCGGCGGTACATGTTCCGGAATACTTTACCGATATTATTGCTGACGAGCTGAATGTGAAAAAGGTTACCTTTAAGGATGATGTCAGCGAGTATACCAGTTATATCTTCAAGCCCCAGCTGAGAACTGTGGGACCGAAATACGGCAGATTTCTCGGAAAGATCAAAGAGGCTCTGGCCAGTATTGACGGTCATGCCGCTTATGCTGAGCTTCAGAAGAATGGATCCATTACGCTCCCGGAGGCGGGCGGGGATATTGTTCTCACAGAGGATGATCTTCTGATTTCCGTGGCCCAGACAGAAGGCTTTGCCATTGAGAGCGGAAATGATATGACAGTTGTGCTGGATACACGTCTGACGCCGGAACTGATCGAGGAAGGACTCGTCCGGGAAATTATCAGCAAAGTCCAGACCATGCGGAAAGAGGCGGACTTTGAGGTGATGGATCAGATTGTGATCACATATAAGGCAGATCAGGAGATCTGCAGCGTATTTGCAGTCCATAAAGATGATATCCGGAAGGATGTCCTGGCGGTGGATATTGCGGAGGCTTCCCCCGAGGGATATCAGAAGGAATGGAATATCAACGGACACATAGTAGAATTAGGAGTGAAAAAGTATGAGTAATATTCTGTTTGACAAAGAGACGTTTAAGAAAGGCGTTAAGAATAATGTCAGAACCCTGTACCGTAAAAAAATATCTGAAGCGACAGAGCAGGAGGTATTTCAGGCAGTGTCCTTTGCGGTGAAGGATGTTATTATCGATCAGTGGCTGGCAACCCAGCAGACTTTTGACAAAGAGGATCCGAAGATTGTTTACTATATGTCTATGGAGTTTCTCATGGGCCGTGCCCTGGGCAATAATCTTATTAACCTGAGTGCATATAATGACGTAAAGCAGGCCCTGTCAGAAATGGGATTTAATCTGAACGCCATCGAGGATCAGGAGCCGGATCCGGCTCTTGGAAACGGCGGCCTGGGACGTCTTGCGGCGTGCTTCATGGATTCCCTGGCGACACTGGGCTACGCGGCTTACGGCTGCGGCATCCGTTACCGGTACGGTATGTTCAGACAGAAGATTGTGGACGGCGCCCAGGTGGAGGAGCCGGATAACTGGCTGAAGAATGGCTATCCTTTTGAATTGCGCAGACCCGAGCATACGTTTACCGTGAAATTCGGCGGTTATGTCCGTTCCGAGACACTTTCCAACGGCAGAATTCATTTTGTCCAGGAGAATTGCCAGACGGTAAAGGCAGTTCCCTATGACATGCCGGTTGTTGGCTATAAAAATAATGTTGTAAATTCTCTGATGATCTGGGATGCGGAGCCGGTTAACGAGTTCCAGCTGGATTCTTTTGACAGAGGAGATTACCAGAAAGCGGTGGAGCAGGAGAATCTTGCCCGCAATCTGGTGGAGGTGCTTTACCCCAATGATAATCATATCCAGGGTAAGGAACTGCGCCTGAAGCAGCAGTATTTCTTCGTATCCGCGTCTGTACAGCGTGCCGTTGCCCGTTATAAGAAATATCATCCCGATATCAAGAAGCTTTACGAAAAAGTAGCGATTCAGATGAATGATACCCATCCCACAGTAGCTGTGGCGGAGCTGATGCGTATCCTTATGGACGATGAAGGCCTTGGATGGGATGAGGCATGGGAGGTAACCACAAAGACCTGCGCCTATACCAATCATACAATCATGGCGGAGGCTCTGGAGAAATGGCCCATTGAGATTTTCTCCCGTCTTCTTCCCCGTATTTACCAGATCGTGGAGGAGATTAACCGCAGATTCCTGCTGCAGATTGAGGAGAAGTTCCCCGGGGATCACGCCCGGAAGGAACGTATGGCGATTGTCCATGACGGGCAGGTGAAGATGGCTTACCTTGCCATTGCGGCCAGCTATTCCGTCAACGGAGTGGCGAGACTCCACACAGAGATTCTGAAAAAACAGGAACTGAAAGATTTCTACGAGATGTTCCCGGAGAAGTTCAATAATAAGACCAATGGCATTACCCAGCGCCGGTTCCTGTATCATGGCAATCCTCTGCTGGCCGGGTGGATAACAGATAAAATCGGCGATGGATGGGTGACTGATCTGAGCCAGATGAAACGGCTGAAGGTTTATCTGGATGATCCCAGGGCACAGCAGGAGTTTATGAATATCAAATATAAAAATAAACTGCGCCTGGCGAAATATATCCATGATCATAATGGCATCGAAGTGGATCCCAGATCCATTTTCGATATCCAGGTGAAGCGTCTCCATGAGTATAAACGTCAGCTGATGAATATTCTCCATGTGATGTATCTGTATAATCAGCTTAAAGAGCATCCGGAGATGGACTTCTATCCCAGAACATTCATTTTCGGGGCAAAGGCTGCAGCCGGATATGAAATTGCGAAGATGACCATCCGGCTGATTAATTCGGTGGCTGATGTGATTAACAATGACAGAAGCATCAACGGAAAGCTGAAAGTGGTCTTTATTGAAGATTACAAGGTATCCAACGCGGAGATGCTTTTTGCGGCGGCAGATGTATCCGAGCAGATTTCCACCGCCAGCAAGGAGGCTTCGGGAACCGGTAACATGAAGTTTATGCTGAACGGCGCGGTGACGATCGGAACCATGGACGGCGCTAATGTGGAGATGGCTGAGGAACTTGGGGATGAGAATATGTTTATCTTTGGTATGAGTTCTGATGAAGTAATAGCCCATGAGCATAACAGGGATTACAACCCCATGGATATTTTCAATAATGACCAGGAGATCCGGCAGGTGCTGATGCAGCTGATCAATGGGTTTTATTCCCCGGATCACACCGAGCGTTTCCGGAAGCTGTACAATTCCCTGCTGAATACGGAGAACACAGAAAAGGCAGATACTTATTTCTGTCTGAAGGATTTCCGTTCCTACGCAGAGGCTCACGAGCGTGTAGTGGAGGCTTACCGGGATGAAAAGCGCTGGGCGGAGCTGGCAATGACCCAGGTGGCCTGTGTCGGAAAGTTCTCATCTGACCGGACTATCCAGGAGTATGTGGACGATATCTGGCATCTGGACCGGATTACAGTGGAAATGCCGGAAGAATAAAAAGAAAATATAAAAGATATAAAAAAGAAGCCGCATGGATGCGTTTCTGCCAGAAAGACAGGAAACATATCCGCGCGGCTCTTTCTTCTGAATAAATTATCTGGAAAAATCTGTATAGAACAGCCACAGCGCAAAGACGGTCAGCGCGATTCCAAGACTGATAAAAAGCGGATAGCTTAAGACCGTCGTTATCTCAATCAGACCGGAATAGAAGATCCCCACTATATTAAAGAAAATATGCATCAGGACAGAATACCGGATACTGCGGCCCCGGTGACAGACGAATCCCAGAACCAGGCCTGTGATGAATGCGTATATTCCCTGGAGCATATTCATATGCAGAAGACCGAACAGGAACGCCTGCCAGATATTGGCAATCCAGAAGGGAAGGGCATGCCGGGCATAGCGGAAAATCAGTCCCCTGAAAACTGTCTCCTCCACGACAGGAGCCAGAATTATGGAGTATAAAATCAGCATAAGGGAATTGCTCCCATAACCCGCTGTGTCCATCATGCTCTGGTATGCGGTCAGCCAGGCAGGATGTATTCTGGAGACAATATCCACAACAAAAGTAGTGACATACTGCAGTCCTACAGCCAGAAAGAAAAGGGCTGTAATGTTATGGAAAGAGAATCCCGAAGGTCTCCGGGACGCCTGGTTCTCCCGCTTTCTGCGCCGGGCGGGGAGCACAAAAACTTTCCGGTACCAGGATACAAAAACAAAGACAGCGAGAATGCCATAAATCAGATTGATTACCTGGATAAGGACAGTGCTGGAATCCGCGGAATCCAGCGCGGCCGCAATGCCTGTCAGTCCGCCGCCGTTGTCGTTGGCATGAAGAAACGTATATATAATATACAGGGGAGCAGATACGGCCAGCTGCAAAACAATGACAACCAGAAGGGGCACGATACTTTTGAAAAAACAACCTGCTTTCTGCATAAATACCTCCTATACCCTGCTGCTGTGACCCAATGCTGCGGGCCGCTGTTTGTTCCGCTTACGGCAGCCGGTGGTTTATATTGTAGTGAATGATGGGGGATTTGTCCATGTTTTTTGGAAAGAATTAAGATATAATCAATAATTTAAGCTGGCGGCTTTTCCCTTTTGAGGATTTATGTTATCATAAAACATACATAATTACAGAGTCTGATTTTTACAGAGGTGAAAGCATTGGCGTTTGCGCATTTACATGTCCACACGGAATACAGTCTGCTGGACGGTTCCAATAAAATAACAGAATATGTGAACCGGGTAAAGGAGCTGGGGATGACAGCCGCGGCCATCACCGATCATGGCGTGATGTACGGCGTCATTGATTTTTACCGGGCGGCGAAAAAGGCCGGAATTAACCCTGTTCTGGGCTGCGAGGTCTATGTGGCTCCGGGGTCCCGGTTTGACCGGGAGCAGGGCAGGGGAGATGACAGGTATTATCATCTTGTCCTGCTGGCGGAGAACGACCGGGGTTACGCCAATCTGATGAAGCTGGTCAGCAAGGGGTTTGTGGACGGTTATTATTACAAGCCCCGCGTGGATATGGAGATCCTGAATCAGTACCATGAGGGACTGATTGCCCTTTCCGCCTGCCTGGCGGGCGAGGTACAGCGGTATCTGGTCCGGGGACTCTATGACGAGGCGAAGCAGGCGGCTTACCGCTACCAGGAGTGCTTTGGAAAGGGGAATTTTTTTCTGGAACTGCAGGATCACGGAATTCCGGAGCAGGGGATCGTGAACCAGCAGCTGATGCGGATGCATGGGGAGACCGGGATAGATCTGGTGGCCACCAATGATGTCCATTACACTTACGCGGAGGACGCGGAGCCCCATGATATCCTGCTCTGCCTGCAGACCGGGAAGAAGCTCGGCGATGAGGACCGGATGCGTTATGAGGGCGGCCAGTATTATGTGAAATCCGAGGAGGAGATGCGGGCGCTGTTCAGCTATGTGCCGGAGGCGCTGGACAATACCCAGAAGATTGCGGACCGGTGCCATGTGGAGATCGAGTTCGGCGTGACCAGGCTGCCGAAGTTTGATGTGCCGGAAGGATTCACTTCCCGGGAATATCTGAATCAGCTGTGCCATGAGGGGCTGAAAGCCCGCTATCCGGAGGACCGGCTGCCGGAACTGGAGAAGAAGCTGGAGTATGAGCTCGGCGTTATTCAGAAAATGGGATATGTGGACTATTTTCTGATTGTCTGGGACTTTATCCGGTTTGCCAGGGAAAATGACATTATGGTGGGACCGGGCCGGGGCAGCGCCGCCGGAAGCCTGGTAGCCTATACCCTGGGGATTACCCGGCTGGATCCCATCCGCTACAATCTGCTGTTTGAGCGGTTCCTGAACCCGGAGAGGGTATCCATGCCGGATATTGACGTGGACTTCTGCTATGAGAGACGGCAGGAAGTCATTGATTATGTGGTGCGGAAATACGGCAAGGACCGGGTGGTGCAGATCGTCACTTTCGGTACCCTGGCAGCCCGGGGCGTGGTCCGGGATGTGGGCCGGGTCATGGATCTTCCCTACGCCACCTGTGACAATATCGCGAAGATGATTCCCAATGAACTGGGAATTACCATTGACAAGGCGCTGAATATGAATCCGGAGCTCCGGGGACTTTATGAATCGGATTCCCGGATTACGAAGCTCATTGATATGGCGAAGCGTCTGGAGGGACTTCCGCGGCATACATCCATGCATGCGGCAGGCGTGGTAATCAGCCAGAAGCCGGTGGATGAGTATGTTCCCCTGTCGAGAGGATCCGACGGATCCATTACGACCCAGTTTACCATGACGACGCTGGAAGAGCTGGGGCTTCTGAAAATGGACTTTCTGGGACTGCGCACCCTGACGGTGATCCAGGATGCGGTGAAAAATGTGAAGAGCAGCAGGGACATTGAACTGGATATAGAGCATATTGATTATAATGACCGGGCTGTGCTGGATTCCCTGTGCACCGGAAAGTGCGACGGCGTATTCCAGCTGGAAAGCGCGGGGATGAAGAGCTTCATGAAGGAGCTGAAGCCCCGGAGCCTGGAGGACATGATCGCCGGAATTTCCCTGTACCGTCCCGGCCCCATGGATTTTATCCCGGCCTATATCCGGGGAAAGAATCACCCGGAGACCATTACCTACGACTGCCCTCAGCTGGAGCCGATTCTGGCGCCCACCTACGGATGTATTGTCTATCAGGAGCAGGTAATGCAGATTGTGCGGGATCTGGCAGGCTATACCCTGGGGCGGAGCGACCTGGTGCGCCGGGCCATGTCCAAGAAGAAGGGCGACGTCATGGCCCGGGAGCGGCAGAATTTTGTTTACGGCAACGAGGAGGAGGGGGTTCCCGGCTGTCTGGCCAACGGGATCTCCGGGGAAGTTGCCAATAAGATTTTTGATGAGATGACGGATTTCGCGAAGTATGCCTTTAACAAGTCCCACGCGGCTGCTTATGCGGTGGTATCGTACCAGACCGCCTGGCTGAAGTATTACTATCCGGTGGAGTTTATGGCGGCGCTGATGACTTCTGTCATTGATAACTCGGGTAAGGTGGCCGAGTATATCCAGGTGTGCCGTCAGATGGGAATCCGGGTGCTTCCGCCGGATATTAATGAGGGAGTCTCCGGTTTTTCTGTGTCGGGAGATTCCATCCGCTATGGCCTGTCCGCCATCAAAAGTATCGGGAAACCGGTGATTGAGGCGATTATCGCCCAGCGGCAGGAGCGGGGACCGTTCCGTTCCCTGAAGGATTTCATAGAGCGGACGGCGGGAAAAGAGATGAACCGCCGCGCCATAGAAAACTTCATCAAGGCGGGAGCCTTTGACGGACTGGGCGGAAACCGGCGCCAGTTCATGATGGTATACGGCGCGGTCATGGATAACATATTACAGGAGAAAAAGCACTCCCTGGACGGGCAGATGTCCCTGTTTGATTTTGTTTCTGAGGACGAGAAAAAAAGCTACGAGATCCGCCTGCCGGAAGTGGAGGAGTATCAGAAGGAAGAGCTTCTCTCCATGGAAAAGGAAGTTCTGGGGATTTATGTCAGCGGTCATCCTCTGGAGGAGTATGAGGAAAAATGGCGCAAAAATATTTCCCATACTACCAGTGATTTTGTCCGGGACGAGGAAACCGGCGCGGTGCGGGCAAAGGACGGGGAGTATGCCATGATCGGCGGTATAATTACGGCGAAAACTGTAAAATATACCAAAAACAATAAGGCCATGGCATTTCTCACCATCGAGGATCTCTACGGCGCTGTGGAAGTGATTGTGTTTCCCCGGGATTATGAGAAATACAGCCACATGATGGAGGAGGACGCCAGGGTTTTTGTCCGGGGAAGAGTCTCCCTGGAGGATGAGAAGAATGGGAAAGTAATCTGCGAACGCATTTATTCCTTTGATGAGGCGAAGCAGGAGCTGTGGATCCAGTTCGCCGATATGGAAGAGTATCAGACGAAAGAGGAGGAAGTGTTCCGGATTCTCCGGGAATCGGACGGCCGGGATCCTGTGGTCATTTATCTGGCGAAGGAGAGGGCCGCGAAACGGCTGGGCCCCAATATGAGCGTTCTGGCGGATCAGGATCTGATTTCCCGGCTGGGCGTCGAAGTGGGAGAACAAAACATCAGACTCTGGCAAAAGAAAATATAAAATTTTAACAGAGAATAATTTTTGAAAAATACTATTTTCCGGAGGGATATGACATGCGAAACAGGTATATCTTAATAGCGATAAGTTTTTTTGTTTGTTTTTTTGCCGCAGGTTGTAATGGATCAGACGATTCAGCCGCGCAAAATGTTACTTCATCCGCGGCAAATGAATCTTCCCGGACGGAAGACGGCTTATCTGAGGAAAATGTGACGTCAGAAGCAGACTCACAGCCTGAAATAAAGGACGGATCTGAAACAATCACATCGGATTCAGCTGAAAATATTGCGTTAAACAATTGGGGAATTGACAGGGATGAGGTAAAATATATCCATTCCTATGAAGAGCATGATGGTGGTTCCATAGTGGCCTGGTGCGTTGAATTTGAGGTAAATGATACACAATATAGCTGCTATGTGGATATGACTACGGGGGAAATATTAAAAGTGTTTGAAGAACAACATGATTAAGCTTCCGGATACCGGGTCAGCAGACGACAGAAAGATCATGACAGAAGTGAAATTGTGCCAGATCATGTCTGAAATGTGTGTGAAATAAATCCGAAGAGATAAAATTTAAAATTTAAAACTTAATCTTAATAACCAGAAACAGTCAGAAAGGGGGCTGCCGGGATTAACCGACAGTCTCTTTCTGACTGTTTCTGCGTGTAATATAAGCAGTAAGATCAGAGTAAAAAATCTGATGGGAACGGCATCGCCCGCTTTTTTCTTTGCGGGAGCGTCCGGAGCATTGCAGGGATCGCAGCGCCGGAGTATAAAACGGAAAATTTTTTTTATAAAACGGTGGAAAATTGACAAATGTCAATGACAGGATCCGTGTTTCTCTGTATAATTATTCCAAAATCCAGGCGGAGGTGTTCTGCGTTTCACGCCGTCGCATAGCCACCTTCCTTTACTTCCCATCCTGTGTTTTGGCGGGCCAGGAAAGGAAAATATACAGTCCGGGGAAAAAGGGAGGGGAGGCAAATAAAAAATGGAAAGGGGGAAACGACCATGGAAAGCGACAGTCCGTAACGGGAACAATAATATTAAGATAGAAGAAATAGTGAAAGGAAATAGCAGAATATGAAAAAGAGATTAACAAAATGCGTAGCCATAACAGCTGCCATATCGCTCGCTGTTGGCGGGTGGGGCGCAGGCGGCAGCGTAGCAGCCGCTGAAACCACGGCTGCAGAGAGTGTATCAGTCGCTGAAACTGTAACAGAGGATGACGGAAACGCAGAAGAGACCATCTCTTTCCGGGTGCGCTACACTTATATAGGCGCTGATGGGACGACAGGAGAAAGGGAGTATGTGATATACTCCATGGAACGTGGGGCAACCTATGGGGATCTGTTTGCAGAGGCCATGGAGTATCTGCCGGAAGACGCCAGTACGGATTATGGAGCCATTTCATGGGAAGGGAATCTGACCGGCTATGACATGGATGAGGAAATCCCGGATACCATCTTTGGTTCATTGTACCTGGACGCCTATTATGAGGGGAAAACAGTTGTCTATGTTTATCTGAATTACTATGATGAAAACGGACTCGGTGCAAACGATGATGATTTTCTTATGTCATATGGGGATGAAGATTATGTGGCAGTTGTCTTTGAAGAGAACCAGGCTGCAACAGGGCAGGATCTGATGGATGTCATAAACAGCTGGGATGTGCCCGAGATGTATGAAGGACTCCGTTTTACTGGATGGAGCCATATTTCATTTTCATATTATGAGACTCTCTCGAACGGAAATTCCTATACGGTCAAAGCAGAATATGAAAACTGCATGATCCGTTACTTTGTCGATCCGCAGCTTGGAAGTGGTGATATTGAGAACTGGGATGACTATGTGTGGGAAGATGTATTCTACCAGGTGGTTGAAGTGGGAGATACCATTACCATACCGGGGTCTTTTGACGGCTATGATAATATTGTTTATCTGGAATACTTTTATAATTACCAGGCAGGGGATACTATTACTGTTTATAATTCCATGGATTTCTGGGGATATACACAAACAGACACGGATCAGGCGGAAACGCCGGATGACGGAACCTCTTCCGTAACTCCCAGCGATGATACCGACAGCGGAAGCTCAGGGGCGGATGATAACACAGCAGATGTCCCGGATGATAATACCAGCGCAGATGGGACATCAGATGCTGACGGCAGCACATCCACGGATGACGGCAGCAGCCCGGATACCACGGATGACGGCAGCAGCCAGGCATCTGGAAGTGATGAAGACGGACAGGCTTCCGGAACCAGCTCTTCCACATCTTCCGGTACTTCCGCCCAGACCGGCGATAA
>CAYLWI010000026.1:0-21710 GCA_964387345.1 uncultured Eubacterium sp.
CTGGTTCTGGATATATGGACGGAAAAATCCAATGACGGCGTGAAATATAAACGGGTAGCAACACAGGAGGACTTTGATAAGTTCTGAAGTCATCTCGTACTTGCGTCGTAAACGTCTGAAGTTTTTGATTACCTCCTCTGGATATCTTGATATTTTCCGTAAAAAGGGGTATACTATAGAAAAGTTTCGTCAGAAGCGATGCAAGTGCGAGGTGAGATTTATGATTGAGAGAAAGTCCTATCTGGAAAGGCTCATCCATAATATGTGGAATGGGGAAATAAAGGTGATTACCGGTATCCGCAGATGCGGAAAGTCTGTGCTGCTTTTTGAGTTGTTTTATGACTATCTCCTGAAACAAGGCGTTCCTGAGGATCACATTCTGAAAATCGAACTTGACCAGCGGAGGTATTACAAATACCGTAATCCCATTACGCTGTGTGAGTATGTGGAATCCGTGGTGCAAAGCAATCCAGACGGAAGGTTTTACCTTTTCATTGATGAAGTGCAGATGACCACAAAAGTGGTGGATGATGAAAACGGCGGCATTGAGGTTACCATTTACGATATGCTGAATGAACTGAAAGCATATAAGAACCTGGATGTCTATGTAACCGGAAGTAATTCCAGAGGGTTGTCAAAGGATATTGCAACGGAGTTTCGCGGCAGGGCGACACAGATCCACGTCTATCCGTTATCTTTCGGGGAGTATTACTCCTACGTGGGCGGCGACGAGCGGAAAGCGCTGGATGCGTATATGCTCTACGGCGGAATGCCGCGCATCCCTTTCCTGGAAGATGACAAGGATAAGAAAGATTATCTTTCTTCCCTTTACAGCGAGCTGTATATTAAGGATATCGTAGAACGCAATCACATTGAAAGAGAGGATATTCTCGGAGACATTCTGGATTTTCTTGCTTCACAGATCAGTTCCCTGACCAATCCGACCAATATCGCGAATGCGATATCCAGCATGAAAAACGAAAATGTAAATCCGAATCTGGTATCCGGCTATGTCCGGCACATTATGGATTCTTTCCTGATTTCAATGGCCAGACGCTACGATGTAAAAGGAAAGACATATTTCAAGTACCCGAATAAATATTACTATACGGACATCGGGCTTAGAAACGCAAGGCTGAATTACAGACAGTACGATCCAGGCCATATCATGGAGAACATCATCTATAATGAACTGGTTCGGCGGGGATATTCCGTTGATGTCGGAGTCGTTTCTGACCGGTCGAACGGAAGGAATGTCCAGAAAGAAATTGATTTTGTGGTTAATGACGCGGACAGGAAAATTTATATCCAGTCTGCCTTCCGGATGGACACAGATAAAAAGGAATCCTCGGAACTTGCCTCTTTGCTTCTGGCAAAAGATTTCTTTAAAAAAGTTGTGATCCGTCTGGATATTCCCCACAACTTCTATGATGATAACGGGATATTCCATTGTAACCTGACAGACCTGCTGCTTGAGAAAGTAGATCTTTTCTGATTTCAATCCTGTAACCCAGAGCATCGTTCAGAGTAAATCTGACCGGTGCTTTTTGCATGCCCGGAGAAATCCGGTCTGTTTTTATGCTCATTTTTGAGGAGGTGAGGGTTGTGGCGAACCGTATCAAAGGAATTACATATACCATTACTGCTTGATCTGACCTTGCCGCCCGAAGAAAATCGTCCTATCGGCGTGTGGGCGCATCGCCGCAGACAGTATCTAAAGCAACACCATAAAATTCTCTACTGCAATCTGCTCACTTCCGGCAAGCTCCACTCCCATCCCGCTGATGTAGAGGGAGAAGCCCTGGCTCTCTTTCGTCGGCTCGGTGAAAGAATATGCTGAAAAAGAAGGTGTTTCCTGGTTATTTGGACAGGACTACATACAAAAGGAAGAACATCTGCTGCAGGATAGTTTGCGTAATGGATTAAATCAGCGTTTCCTTAAGTCCCCAAAGATAAAAACTCCCACAGAAATCTGCCGGATATATAAAGGACAGATTCCTGTGGGGATTTTTCTCGTATTATGGAAAGTTCAGAAATTCTGTATATTATCTGATTCTTCCATTTACAGTTCTGTTTTAAATAATTCTTCCATGGTGGAAATGGCGGCATCCTCATCTTCGCCCTCTGCCTGGACAACTACAGTGTCGCCGCCCTTTACACCGAGTGCCATGACGGACATCAGCTTCTTTAACTCAGCGCTTTTTTCCCCTTTTGAGATGGTGATGGCGGATGAAAATTCTTTTGCTTTTTTGGCAATAATTCCTGCCGGGCGGGCATGGATACCGATTTCATCTGTGATTGTGTAAGTAAATGTCTTCATAATGAGTCCTCCTATCAGCCTGTGGATGAACACAGGGTAAATGAAATTTATATTATCCGTTGTACTTTATATGGAAAGATTTCAAGCCATAGACCTTTGTCTCATGAAAACTCCCCTTCATTTCAAGGATATGCCTTCCCGGCATATCACTAAAATATTTGCTGGTGAAAACATATTTTCCCTGATTCAGGAAAATCTCCACACAGCAGGTGTCCACAAAAATGCGCATATCCCTAACGGTTTCTCCTTCAGAAAGCAGAAGATTCCTTACGGTTCTGCCATATCCTCCTGCGTTTTCATCGAAACGGAGACTCACGGTTCTCTTTTCTGATGAATAAATAAAATGAAGATGTTTATCAAAGCTCAGCCCGAAATCTTTATTTTCTATTCCGGAGATCAGAAGCTCGAAGCTGTTTTTACACCGGAGACTGCCGCCCTGGCTTTCTGTTGTATTTAGACTGTCATATATGAGAGTCTGACGGAGATTTTCTATTTCCCTTACCGGGTTCTGAAGAATCTTACCGGTTTTCTTATCCAGCGTCAGCTCCCTGGGAATCGTAAGCATATGCTGCCAGCCTTCATGAACAGAAGGCGCATCAGAATATTCAGCATCCGGCATCCCCATCCATCCAATCAGAATCCGGCGTCCCGTTTCGTCCTCATAGGTCTGCGGGGCATAGAAGTCAAATCCATAATCCCATTCTGTGAATTCTTCCAGCCCGGTTCCGTTTTCCAGAAGGTTGTCTGAAGGGGTAAAATATCCGGACTGATAGATGTTCTGATAATGATATTTTTCTGCCTGGAGACCCTGGGGTGAAACAGATAAAAACTGTTTCTCTTCCAGACGGAACAGATCGGGACACTCCCACATATAGCCAAAGTTTTCTTTTCTGATAAAATGGGAGAACTTCCAATTGTGTTTATCAGAAGAAGTATAGAGAAGAACGCATCCTTCATTCTCTCTTGTCCTGGCTCCCAGTACCATATAATATTTTCCGTTTTCAGAAAAAACCCTGGGATCCCGTACATGCCTGGATAATGTTTCCGGGTAATCTGCTGTTCTTAAGAGACATTCCTTTTTGGAGGCGGTAACTCCGTCCCTGCTTGTGACCAGAATGGTGTTGGCTTCCCGCCCATCATAGATATAATCATAATCTCCGGACAGTTTTACATTCCCTGTATAGTAAATAAACATCTGCCCATCTTCAATGTAAGTACTTCCAGAGTAAACGCCGCTTCTGTCCTCCGGGATATCCGGTTTCAGAAATGTGCCAGTGAAAGTGTAGTGGATAAAGTCTTCTGTTTCATAGTGTCCCCAGGTTTTTTCTCCACCTGTAAAGTAATCAGGGAGATACTGGAAAAAAATATGATGCGTTCCATTCAACTGGCAGAGGCCATTGGGATCGTTCAGCCAGCCTTTGGGCGGCGTCAGATGGAATTGCGGACGGCAGCATGACTTTTTTTCAGCTTTCATAGTCATCTTTCTCCTTTCTGCTTTGTCAGATCCCGTAAAAGGGATCTGACGTTCCGGTATTATCGGGATACGGTAAGCAGTTTTTCACCGGTTCCGGTTTTGCCGGTTTTTTCCATATTGACAGACGTAAAATCGTCATAGTTTGTCACAATGACAGGGGTTATAAGTTTATAGCCAGCTTTGGTAATGCCATCCATATCAAAGTGTACCAGCGGCTGGCCAGCGGTAATTTTATCTCCGTTACTGACCAGCACATCATAGTACTGTCCATTTAATTCAACCGTATTAATTCCAATATGAATGAGCAATTCAATTCCGTCATCGCTTGTCAGACCGATGGCATGTTTTGTATCAAAAACCATGGATACAACGCCGTTAAAGGGTGCAGTTACTTTCCCTTTATCGGGATTAATGGCACAGCCTTCTCCAAGAGCTCCGCTGGCAAAGGTTTCATCCGGAGTATCGGACAGGGCGATCACTTCGCCTTCTATGGGAGCATAAATAGCATCCGGTTCTGCAGAAATCCGGGTTTCTGTGTTTACCTTTTCTCCCTGGGGAGTATTTTCTTCCCTGCTATCTGCGGCAGGCTGGGGATCTTCTTTAAATAACAGCCAGGAGCAGACAAAGGCAACGACTGTGGCGACAGCAAATGTGAGAAGGTATCCTGCAAAACAGTTTGTTGTAATCAGGAAACCGAACAAACCGGTTACACCGTTTGCTGTGGCATATACATTCATAATGGAGGAGACTGCCGCGCCGCAGGCGCCGCCGATCATTCCGGCAATGAATGCTTTCATAAACCGGATATTTACTCCGAAGATGGCAGGTTCCGTGATCCCCATAAAAGCAGAGAGGGAAGCAGGAAGCGCCATGGATTTGATTTTTCTGTTCTTTGTCTTTAAAGCTACAGCCAGAGCAGCAGCGCCCTGGGCCACATTTGCAGCGGTAGCAATAGGCATCCATGTATTAATACCTTCACCGGCAAGCATCATCATTTCAATCGCATTGTACATATGATGAACTCCGGCTACAACTGTGGGCGCATAGATACCGCCCATAATAAAGGCTCCGATTCCATATGGAATGGATATAAGCATCTGAACTCCGGAAAGAACCCAGGTTTCAATCTGTCCGAAGACAGGTCCGATGATGGTCATGGCAAAAAATCCGGCAATAAATACAGAACACAGGGGAGTGACAAAAAGATCCAGCATTTCGGGGACTTTTTTATGTAGCCATTTTTCTACAGTGGCCATCAGCCATACTGCGAGAATAACCGGAATAACATGTCCCTGGTATCCGGTGTTTGGAATATCCCACAGACCAAACCATGACCAGAGAGTCTGGGTTTCTGCACCGCTGGCGATACTCCATGCATTTACCAGATCCGGATGAATCATGATCATACCAATAACTGCGCCAAGAAAAATATTTCCGCCGAAGATTCTGGCTGCGCTGACTGCAATCAGAATAGGAAGGAATGTAAGGGCTGTGTTTGAAAACATATTCAGCAGCTCATAAAAGTGCGAACCTGCAAGATCCGGCCAGACCTGGATCAGTCCTCCCAGAAGGCCGTTCAGCAGACCTGTGGCAACGATTGCGGGAATAATAGGAACGAAGATATCGCCAAGGGTTTTGATGGCCTTTTTCCACCATACTGTTTTGCTGGCAGCCGCTTGTTTCACCTCTTCCTTTGTGGATGCAGTAATACCCGCAATGGCGATAAACTCGTCATATACTTTGTTTACAGTCCCGGTTCCGATGATAATCTGTAATTGTCCGGAAGCGTCAAACACGCCCTTGACACCGTCAATATTTTCCAGATTTTTCACATTTGCCTTTGAATTATCTGCGATTACCAGACGAAGCCTGGTTGCGCAGTGAGCTGCAGAAATCAAGTTTTCTTTGCCACCGATTTCTTTGAAGATTTCATTTGCACAAGCTTTGTAATCCATTGTTACCTCTCCCTGTAATATTTTGTTTTCTGATGAAGCTCCAATCATATATGAAATCAATTTCATTATCTATATCGCATTATAAACCTATTTTTCCGGACTGTAAATTGTCAAAATGTGATAACGTTTACACATTGTTTTTGTAGATATTTCATAATTGCCGTCAAAAAGATCCAAAAATCATTGAAAAACGAGTATTTACAGTCTATAATTGGCAGTGTTATCGATTTCATATAATTTAGTCTGTTTTTCACAAAGCAGGCAAAATAAAGAGGTTTTTATTAATGAATATAAATGAAATTGCAAAACTGGCGGGCGTATCCGCCTCAGCGGTATCAAGATATTTAAACCAGGGTTATCTCAGCGATGAAAAAAAGAAGAAAATTGCAGAGATAATTGAACAGACTGGCTATGTGCCTTCTTCCCAGGCACAGATGCTCCGCACGAAGAAAACAAAGCTGATTGGTGTAATTATCCCTAAAATCGATTCGGATTCCATTTCTCGTATTGTTGCCGGGATCAGCGAGGTACTGTCGGCCGCAGGATACCAGATGATTCTGGCAAATACAGATAACCAGGCTGACAAAGAACTGGAGTATATTAATACCTTCCGGCAGAATATGGCAGACGGCATTATCCATCTGGGAACAATTAATACAGCAAAGCATAAAGCAGCTTTTAAATCTGTTGGGATTCCTTTTGTG
The DNA here is from genome assembly GCA_964387345.1 of uncultured Eubacterium sp. GTDB lineage: Bacteria > Bacillota > Clostridia > Lachnospirales > Lachnospiraceae > Eubacterium_I. Next base: position 6,454 of record CAYLWI010000026.1, read on the forward strand.
ATGCTAGGTCAGGTGCTTGAGAATGTTTCCTGTATCTATCATGATGATTATCATGCGGCTGCTGCCATGACGGAATATGTCATAGAAAGAGGTCACAGAAAAATTGGATATATCGGGGTGACGAAGAAGGATAAGGCAGTGGGAGTTGACCGGAAACAGGGATTTCTGGATGTGATGGAACAGCATGGACTGCGGGTTGATGAGGACGCTATACTGTCGGGTCCCTTCAGCATTGAAAACGGATATCGGAATACGCCCATATTGCTGGAAAAAATGCCGGATCTGGACGCAATTATCTGCGCGACGGACACAATCGCTCTGGGGGTGATTAAATATCTGAATGAGAAAAACATTAAAATTCCCGATGAGATTGGTGTGGCGGGATTCGGTGACAGCAAATTTTCCTCTGTTCTGACGCCGGGGCTGACAACCATACATTTCTATTATCGGGAATGCGGCGTGGAAGGCGCGAAGATGCTTTTGGAGAGACTGCAGAATCCGGGAGCGCCGGATAAGTCGCTCCGGCTTGGATTTGAACTGATTGAGAACGGATCTGTATAAACAGGCGCATTTATTGCTGCCTGCCGCAATATCGGAAGAAGCCTTTAACGAATACCTTGAAATGAAAATAAATGATCCTTCCTTTTTGGCGGAGCAGTTTCAGTTACTGTTCTCTGCGGATGCGTAAATTAATTTTTATATAGCACTAATGATTTATGCGGATACCTCTCTTGATTTTGTAGATTGCATTTTAATATCATATCACCGTATGGCCGGAGCAGAAGTAGTCAGCTTCGATAAAAAGCTCAATCAAAAATTACTTTAGAGTAAAACATTTAAAGAACCAAAAAAAATCAAGAGCTATTCATAAATAACCTTTTCTATGGCGTCCGCGGTCAGCCGGATCTGCTCTGCTCCGGAGATTTCCGGCGTGCCGTCGCCGTCCTGGGGACCGTATGCTCCGAATCCGGCGTGGCAGCCGCCGGGAATCACATATTCTGTAAAATCACCGGGCAGGTTTTTTCTGTACTTTTCGTAGGAATCCATTTTTAATACTCCATCCTCTGAACCGTAAACAGACAGTACCTCCAGATCTGTTCCACTCAGATCTTCTGTGGAATAGGCGGCCAGAAGAATCAGACCGTCAAAGTCTTCTGTGTGGCTGCCAAGATAGGAGGCTGCCATGGAGCCGCCCAGGGAATGACCCGCCATGTACCAGTGATCGATTCCGGGAAATTCCTCCTGGATTCCGTCGGCTGCATTGATGTCAAGAACAGCAAGGTTGCCCGGCATGTGTACGAGAACACAGAGAATTCCTTTCTGGGCGCAGGCTTCCATCAGCGGGGCATAGGCTTCATATTGCACCTTGCCGCCCGGATAAAAGATCAGTCCTGCCGAGGGATTTTCCGGTGCGAAAACAATATAGTCATTTTTCTCTTCCGTGACGGAGATTCCGCTTTCCGGATTTTCAATGACCTCCAGGGCGGAGTTGTCCGCATGATAATAGTTGCCGGTATATATACCGCAGCTGATGCCGGCGGCTGCCAGGATAACAACCAGAATAATCAGGATTTTTTTCCAGAGTTTCATTTTCTTCTGACGCATAATGAATTCTCCCTTTTAAGTCAGATAACTTCTATATTATATGATGAATTCCGGCAAAGGACAACATATGTTATGAAAACGATGGAACAGAATAATTATGGAAAATGTATTTTGTACAAATCTTCAAAACGGTGTATAATAGTAACGTTTCGATTATAATTAAGGAGGTTGATTTTGTTGACAAAAAAAGAATATGCCAGACGTTATGTGTTTTTTGTAGTGGGACTTTTTATTTTGTCTCTCGGAATTGCGCTTTCCACAAGGGCTGATCTTGGCGTTTCACCTGTCTCCAGCATACCCTATGCCCTGAGTTTCTCATTACCTTTCAGTATGGGACAGATCACTATTGTGATCCAGCTGATTTATCTTATTGTAGAATTTATAATCCTCGGGAAGAAAAATTTTAATCCCCTGAATATTCTCCAGATCGGAGTGGTGGTTCTTTTTGGATATTTTAATGATTTTTCGCTGATGCTTGTCTCCGGCGTTCATCCGGAGCATTATCCTGTCCAGTGGATCATATGTATTGTCAGTATGTTTCTGATCGCCCTGGGCGTGAATATGGAGGTCCGGGCGGGAGTTCTGATGCTGGCCATTGATGGCCTTGTCCTGGCTATTTCGAAAACCTTTAAAATTGAATTCGGCAAGGTGAAGGTGGCTTCGGACTGTACCCAGGTCGCGATTGCGGCAGTATGTTCCCTGCTGCTCGCTCACAGACTTCAGGGCGTGCGGGAAGGTACCATTGCCGCCGCTGTTTTTGTGGGTATTATTATTAATAAGGTATATAATCAGAAATTTTCCTGGATTTTTGAAAAAATCGGTCTTACGCCGATGGTACGTGAAAAAGAAACGCCGGAGGAAGCAATAATTCCCGGCGAGGCGCCCCTGCATGTAATTACGATTGCCCGTGAAGTGGGAAGCGGAGGATATGAGATCGGGAAAATGCTGGGGGAGCGTTTACATATGCCGGTATATAACAAAGATATGCTGGAAATCGCGGCGGAGGAATTTGATCTTCCTGCAGAAGTGGTAGAACAGAAAGAACAGAGGATGATATATAACTTCTTCCGGAATCTGGCAGATGAAAACTATGCTCCCCTGACCGGGGAAGAATCCAATGCCAGTAAATTAAAGAAGGTCCAGCAGGAGATTGTAAAAAAGATGGCGGCAAAGGAGCCCTGTATTATTGTGGGGCGTCTGGCAGGCTATTACCTCCGGCAGCAGCCAGGCTGCTTCCATGTATTTGTGCATGGAGAAAAATCCTATCGTATCCGGCACTTCCAGGAAGAAAGCCATATGGAACCCCAGGCAGCTCTCGCGGAACTGGAGCGGAGAGATCTGGAAAGAAATCGTCATTACAAATTCTATACGGGAATGGATTATGGGGAATATCATAATTATCATCTCTCCATTGACAGTTCTGTCTATGGTTCAGAACAGACGGCAGATATTATCCAGGATGCTGCGGAACGGTATTTCAGCAAGCATCGGTATCAGAGCGCGTCCTGAGAAGCGCTTTTATGCTTTTTCGGGATTTTACAGCATATCCTGCAGCATAAATCCTACGCTGAGCTGCAGGCGGCTGCTGAGCAGGGAGAGATCTATATCAAGGATTTCTGAAATTTTATTCAGCTTGTAGTTGATGGTATTGCGGTGCACATAGAGTTCATCGGCGGTTTCCTTAACGCTGCCGTTGTGATTCAGATAGCTCCGCAATACAACTGAGAGATCAGAATTATTTTTCTGGTCATATTCTGACAAGGGACGTATGGTTTTATCGTAATATTCCTCCATAATATCTTTATCTTCAATCCCCATCAGCAATTTATAAATTCCCATATCAGAATAAAACATGAGGGAGGGATCGATTTTTCCCTTTTCCTGCAGCCGCTGGATGGATTTTGCCTGGTGGTAGCTTTTATAAACGCACCGGATGCTTTTGGTCAGTTTTCCGCATCCTGCCGTAATCTGTTCTCCGCGGGCAAGAGTAGACAGAATATGGGAACAGATGTCATTGATTAAAGCGCAAAGCTGATCCTCGGAGTCGGCAGCCGCTACAATCAGAAGTTCGGAATCGTTGGAAAAAACAGCGCAGTTTCTATATTTATGCCGGGCATATGCGACGGCGCTTTCTGTCAGTTGTTTCAGGCGTTCCGCAGGACTGGCGCTGCAATGATGAAGTCTGACGATGCAGACAGAATATTTCCACTCTGTCTGAAATCCCTGCTGGGACAGCGGAACAACGTATAATTCTTCCTGTTTCGGAAAAAGAATTGCGTTTTTAAAGGCAGAGGCTGTCTGAAGGGCCTGCTGATCGTCCTTGGTTATGGCAAAGCAGAAGATCCGCATGACTTCCGCCAGATGAATTTTCCAGGGTATTACAAAAAGAGGAAAATCGTGTTCATTACAGAAATCAATAGCTTCCTGGGGGATTTTTTCAATAAATGGTCCGGTATTTACAATAATTCCGGCAGCTTTCTTATTATATATGTATTTGATCAGTGTCAGAAGAGGCACACGGCTGCTTAACCCCAGGCCGGTGGTGAAAGCGATCTCGCCGCCTTCCAGAAAGTCAGAGGCCTCCATGGTCTCAATCATATGTACCCAGCTTACCAGATGATGCATACCGCCTTTGCCTGCAACCAGCGTCACATCCATATGCGCCACTTTTTCTATTAATCTTTGCAATTCGATTGCCATATCAGCACCTCACATATTTTTTAAAGCAGTAAGATCAGAAACAGGCGGCGGATTTCCTGGAGAGATGCCGTCGTCTTTTTAATGAAGAGATTGTAGCACGTTTTCTCTCATTTGCAAACGAAAAAGTGGAATTGTGCTGAAGCACAGAAAACTTTGGGTTTCAGTTTATTGTTTTGTTTCCGGCCCGGAGTATAATCAGAGTATCAGAAATTTCTGATTCCGGTCAGAAAAACAGGTAAGGAGGCTGATACTTATGACATCAAGGGAAATAAAAGAAAACGCAAAAAAATATGTGCTTCAGTCCTGGAGTAAACAGGGAGCGCTGGATCCCATTCCGGTGGAAAAAGCAGAGGGGATTTACTTTTACGACTATGATGGAAACCGTTATACAGATATGTCATCCCAGCTTGTAAATATGAACCTGGGATATGGAAATCCGGAAATAGCGGAGGCAATCCGGAGACAGGTGGATCAGTATTGTTTCATCGGTCCCTCCTATGGGTCGGAAGCAAGAGTGACCCTGGCGAAGATGATTGTGGATCTGCTGCCGGATACCTTTGGAAAGATATTTTTTACAAATGCGGGCGCGGACGCCAATGAGAATGCCATTAAGATCGCGCGGATGTATACCGGAAGGAAGAAAGTTTTCAGCCGTTACCGCAGCTATCACGGTTCTTCCTTCGGTGCGGGAAATCTGACCGGGGAACCGCGGCGGTATCCTCTGGAGCCGGGAATTCCCGGATTTGTAAAGTTCTTTGATCCGTATATTTACCGGGAGCCCATTGCGTTTGCTTCTGAGGAAGAAGCTGCTGATTATTACGTGGCAAAGCTCCGGGAGCAGATTATTTATGAAGGGCCTGATCAGGTGGCTGCCATTGTTCTGGAAACCGTTACCGGATCCAACGGAATTATCATTCCGCCCAAAGGCTATCTGCCGGGGATCCGGAAGATCTGTGATGAATTTGGAATTGTTATGATCTGTGACGAGGTCATGGCCGGATGGGGAAGGACCGGAAAGATGTTTGCCTTTGAGAATTTTGACGTTGTTCCCGATCTTGTGACTTTTGCAAAAGGCGTAACCTGCGGGTATGTACAGCTTGGAGGCGTGGCTGTCAGCAGTAAGATTGCGTCCTATTTTGACGATCATGTTCTTTCCTGCGGACTGACCTACAGCGGGCATCCCCTGGCCTGCGCCGCCGGCGTTGCCTGCGTGAACTATTATAGTAAAGGGAATATTCTGGAGAATGTAAATCAAGTGGGGAAAGTGCTGGGTGAAAAGCTGGAGGAACTGAAAGCAGCTCATGCCTGTGTGGGAGATGTCCGCTATATCGGCTTGTTCTCCTGTGTGGAACTGGTGAAGGATAAAGCCACAAAGGAGGCTCTGGTTCCTTATGGACAGGATCCGGAAGGAATCATGGGCCGGATTGTCGGCATGCTGGAAGAGCGGAAGTTTATGACATATTCTCATGAAAACATGATCTTTGTCTGCCCGCCCCTGATTATTACAGAGGAGCAGCTGACGGAAGAGATGAAAAAGATGGATGAAGTCCTCGGCATCGTAGATGAAAAATTCCTGAAATAACCGGGAAATTCAGAAAGGAAGTGACAGCTATGGCGCATTTTACAATACCATCCCATATTCTGACCGGAAAAGACGCGCTGGCCGAATCAATGCCTTATATCAGAGAATGCGGCAGCCGCGCGCTGATTGTAACCGGAAAGCATGTAGGGAAATCCCCTATGATGCACCTGTTGAAAAAGGCGTTGATGGAGGCAGGGATAGCGTACCATGTGTTTGACGGCATTACTGGTGAGCCCACAGATCAGATGATTGAAGAAGGACTGGAGCAGTATCGGAAAACAGACAGTGAATTTGTGATCGGGATCGGTGGCGGCAGTCCTCTGGATTCCGCCAAAGCAATTGCCGCGATGGCAGTGAATGAAGGGAAAATTGCCGATTATAATGGGAAAGAAATTACTGGAAAGCTGCCCGGGATTGTGGCAATCCCTACTACGTCGGGGACCGGTTCGGAGGCTACAAAATTTACAATCATTACAGATCAGAAAAATGATATAAAAATGCTTCTGAAAGGAGACTGCCTGCTGCCCGATGTGGCTGTAGTTGTCTCTGATTTCTCCACAGATATGCCTAAAAGCGTCACTGCGGCGACGGGGCTGGACGCGCTGACCCATGCAGTGGAGGCTTATACTTCAAAAAAGGCTTCTCCTTTAACAGACGTTTTTGCAATTTCCGCTGTACAGCGGATTATGAAGTATCTTCCTACGGTGTATCAGAATGGCTATGATATCCAGGCCCGGGAGGAAATGTCCCTTGCGGCCCTGGAAGGAGGCATCTGTATTAATAATTCCAGTGTGACTCTGGTACACGGCATGAGCCGCCCCATCGGCGCGCTGTTCCACGTTCCTCATGGACTAAGCAACGCCATGCTTTTAAAAGACTGCCTGGGCTTTGCCCTGGACGGAGCATGTGGACGATTTGCAGATCTGGGAAGAGCCGTCGGCGCGGCATCCGCCCATGACGAAGATCCGGCGGCTGCAGACGCATTTCTCAGAGAAATCGAAAAACTGTGCCGGATCTGTGAGGTTCCGACCCTGCGGGAATACGGAATTAAAGAAACAGAATTTCTGCCGGTGATGGAAAAAATGGCGGAAGACGCGATTGCCTCGGGAAGTCCGGGGAATACAAGAAAGCCTGTTTCAAAAGAAGATTGCATCAATTTATATCGAAGAATTTACGGATAACACTTCGTGCTCCGGCACAAAAAGGATTGTGCTGGAGAATATTGAAATAACCAGAGTAGAAAATTATACTTGCACTATACACAAAAACAGGGCAACGGAGCCAGCTAAAAGATGCCGTTGCCCTGTTTTTGTTTTGAAATAATACAGGATACCTGGATGGGCAGAGAGTAGCCCTAAGAAGGAGGTAACGGGAATGAGTGAATTACAGGAAAGAGGAATTGAGATACGGATCAGGGATCTGGGCGTGACATTTCAGGATAATGCGGGCAATGATGTGCAGGCACTGACCGGCGTCAACTTTGACATCTATAAAGGAGAGTTCATTTCATTGCTCGGGCCTTCCGGATGCGGCAAGACGACACTGCTGCGTACTATTGCGGACCTGCAGGAGCCGACCGTGGGAACGGTGCGGATCAGCGGGATGACGCCGAAAGAAATCCGTCTCCAGCAGAAATTCGGATTTGTATTCCAACAGCCGGTTTTGTTTGACTGGCGGACCGTAAAAAAGAATGTGGAGCTTCCGCTGGAAATTATGTACCAGTCCAAAGAAGACCGTTCCAGAAGAGCAGATGAAATGCTGGAAATGGTGGGGCTGAAAGATTTTGCGGATCACTTTCCCAGACAGCTCAGCGGCGGTATGCAGCAGAGAGTCAATATCGCCAGGGCTTTTGGAATCCGGCCGGATATCCTTCTGATGGATGAACCGTTTTCCGCCCTGGATGAGTTTACCAAAGAAAAGCTTCATGAGGATCTGCTCCGGATCTGGCGGCAGACAGACAAAACCGTAGTTTTTGTAACACATAATATCCAGGAAGCCGTATTCCTGTCCGACCGGATCTGCGTTTTATCTCCGCATCCCGGAAGGCTTTCCGCCATTGTGGATGTGGATCTTCCGAGACCAAGAACGCTGGAGATGAAAGAATCCCCTCATTTTAATGAGCTGGTATATGAAGTCCGGGGCAAATTTGAAGGAGGCAGCGTCTGATGAAAAAGATACGTAAAATATTTGATCATAAATGGGCCTCAACGCTTTTATGGATTGTACTGATTATTGTGGTCTGGGAGATCGGAGCCGCTATTGTGGCAGTGACAAAACGTTCTCCGGAAAATATTCTGCCTCACCTCTACCAGATTCTGGCGGCGGCCTTTTCCACAGATAAGGTTTCCCAGGGAATGACGGCGACCATGGTGGTGCTGACCAGCGCCAGAGCGACAATTCTCCGGGCGCTGCTGGGATTTCTGATTGGAACAGCCGCCGGATTTTTCCTGGCGCTGCTCATGAAGGTGTCTGGTTTTATGGAGAAAATGCTGTTCCCGTACCTGATGCTGATCCAGCTGATTCCGGTGCTGGGACTGGCTCCAATTATATTTTCCATCACAGGAAATATTAACAGCAGCCGGATAATTATTGCGGCGATCCTCAGCTTTTATCCTGTTGCAACCAATACGCTGGCGGGGTTTAAGTCGGTGGATCAGGATAAATATGATCTGATGTATACTTATGCGGCAAAGCAGCGGACCATTTATACGAAAGTATTGATTCCCTCCGCAATCCCATATTTCTTTACAGGAACAAAAATTGCCGCGCCAATGGCAATTACAGCATCTATTCTGGTAGACACCCTGCAGGGGGACGGCGGCCTGGGCTGTATGCTTTCCCAGTCTCTGCGGCACGCCATGTCAATCTATGTATTCTGGCTGATTGTTTTCTTCTGCGCTTTTGTAGGAATCCTGAGTTCTTATCTGATGACGTGGATTGAAGCCCTCATTTCTCCGGAAAAGAGAGGAATCCGCAGAGCCAGAAGAGAAAGCGAAGGGAAAAAGCATTACCGGAAGGCGGCTGCCGGAGCTGCGTTTATCATAGGAAGGAGGAAAACAGAATGACGCAGAAAAGAAAAAGACCAAAAAGTCTGTATCAGAGAATTAAAGAAAATAAAAAAGTACAGACAGCGGCAACTGTGATTCTTCCACTACTGCTGGGAGTGGTAATTGTGGTTCTCTGGCAGACCCAGGCGCTCCATCATCTGTTACGGACAGACACATTTACCCTTCCCCTGCTGGACAGAATCATATCAATTATGACTGATAACATTGACAAGATCTGGGAGAATGCAGTGGCCACCATGGTTGTGGCTCTGGCAGGACTGGGACTGGGAAGTCTGCTGGGATACGGGATTGCCATGCTGGCAGCCCTCTGTCCCAGAATTGGAAAAGGAGGTCTGAGTATTATCGGCGCTTTCGCTTCTATCCCGGTTGTTGCTCTGGCTCCTGTTATGAATAACTGGACCAGAGATGTTTCAGATATTGCCAGCGTACGAAGCATGATTGCAAAAATTCTGGTTGTTATGCTGATTGCGGCGGCAAACATGGGTCTGAACGCTTATCGTGGTCTGACAGAACTGAAACCTTACTCCATGGATCTGATGGCCACCTATGCGGCGAAAAAGCGCACAACATTTTTTAAGCTGCAGCTGCCGAATTCCGTACCATACATATTTGTGGCGCTGAAGGTTTCGGTTCCGGCCAGTATTATGACTGCCATAGTAAGTGAGTATTTTGCGGAGTATATTATCGGCGTCGGCCGGCAGATCCGTGAAAATATCGTGTTAGCACAGTATTCCACTGCATGGGCTTACATTGCGACGGCCTGTATACTGGGAATTGTTTCCTATGTGGTGCTGATCATTGTACAGAGCATTCTTCTCCGGAAATATCATTGAAAACCGGAGTTGAATATAGAAAGAGATTGTCCCTTAGAAAAGGAGGAAAAGACATGAAAAAAAGAAGAACAAAATTGTTAAGCATGATACTTGTAGCAGCTATGGGAGCGACACTGATGGCAGGATGCGGCTCCTCATCCGGCGAGACAGAGGAAGCTGTTTCTGAAGCGTCGTCTTCTGGCGAGGTAATGAGCAATGAGGAAATTATCAGAAAGGCGGCAGAGGAGGGAAAGATCAGCAACTGGGGTTCGGGAAATGAGTACGAAGTACTGGCTCTGCTGGCAAAATATGATCTTCCGACAGAATATCTGAGTGAAGATTATACTATGGATGCTTTTGATGATGATTCCAGCACGCTGGCGTCTGCCATGACCTATAATGAACTGGGACTGGTAATCAATGATTATGATGGCGGTTATGGTTATGGAGACAGTGTCGGTTATATTGATATGAATGATGAGGGAGTTGCCATGTTGGAGGATAATATCTTCTGCACCAGGGAATTTGCAGAGGAGAATCCGGAAACAGTAAAGGCCTTCCTGTATGCATCTATCCGCGGCTGGGAGTATGCGGTGGAAAATCCGGAGGAAGCAGCGGAGATCGTCTACGAGGCAGGCTCCTCTGTATCACAGGATCATCAGAGCTATATGGCAACCGAGGTTGCAAAGCTGGTTACCACAGACATGGATGGAAATACTGTAACAGAGATTGGTAAAATTGATGATGACGCCATGCAGCAGACCCTTGATATAGCGAAAGAGTATGTAACGCTGGATGACTCCGCGGCCCAGGAAGTATTTTCTGAACTGACACTGGACGATATCCGGGATACCAGCTATTACGATGAAGCAATGGCCTCTGACGGTCAGTTTGATGTGGAGCAGAGCGAAGTTTCTATTCAGTTAAAATGGCTGCCCCAGGCACAGTTTATGGGATATTATGTCGCAGATGCCCTCGGCTATTATGATGAAGTGGGACTGACTGTAAACATTATCTCGGGCGGCGGCGATATTGCTGAGACAACCGCAGTGAATAATGGAACTGTTGACTTTGGTGTGACATGGCCTACAAATATGGCTGCTGCAAACGCAGGCGGTATGGATCTGATTGAAGTAGCCCAGATCTATCAGAGATCCGGTCTGACTTTAGTATATAAGCTGGATAATTTCATGGAATAAGGAGATGAAGAATGTATGGAATTACTGATCAGAGGCGGAACAGTTGTCACCGCGTCGGGAAGTTTTGAAGCGGATGTGGCGGTGGACAACGGGAAAATAGCGGCGGTCGGAAAGAATCTTCCGGTTAAAGCTGATCAGATTGTGGACGCATCGGGCAGGCTGATCCTGCCTGGCGCCCTGGATGCGCATACTCATATGGAAATGCCTTTTGGCGGAACTGTATCTGCGGATAGCTATCTGTCCGGCACAAGGGCTGCTGTCTGCGGCGGAGTGACAACAATTTTTGATTATCCGGTACAGCACAAAGGAGAGACAATTCTGGGACTGGTGAACTCCAAAAAGGAGATTCTGGAAAAGGATGCCTGCTGTGATTATGCTTTCCACTGTTGTATTACTGATCTGAACGATGGGGAAATCCTGGATGAGATGGAGGAGGCGGTAGAGGAAGGAATTACCAGTTTTAAGTGCTTTCTGGTTTATAAGAAAGAAGGCATGATGGTAGATGACGGGATGCTTGCCAGGCTTCTTCTCCGGGCAAGGGAGCTGGGAGCTCTGATTAATGTTCACGCAGAGAACCCCGATCTGATTGACCTGCGTACAGAGCAGTATCTGAAAGAAGGAAAGACATCCGCCTGGTATCATTATATGAGCCGGCCCGAGTTTGTCGAAGCGGAAGCCGACAAACGTGTGGTTCACTGGGCCAGCCATCTGGAGACGCCGGTTTATCTGGTTCATATGGCTGATAAGGAAGGTCTGGAGACCTGTATAAAAGCAAAGGAAGAAGGCCATACCGTTTATGTGGAAACCTGCCCCCAGTATCTTGAGTTTACCTGCGATGTATACAAGCGGGAAGACGGACGGAATTTTGTCTGCTCGCCGCCCATGAAGGGACAGGAAAGCCAGGATGCTCTCTGGACGGCTCTGAAAGCAGGATTCATTGATACTGTGGCAACCGATCACTGCCCGTTCCAGAGTTATGAAAAGGACTGGGGAAAAGATGATTTTACAAAAATTCCCAACGGCTGTGCCGGTGTGGAAAATCTGTATCCCTATATGCTGGACGCGGCCAACGCAGGGAAAATTTCCTTTGAGCGTGTGGTGGAGGTCTGCGCGACCAATGTGGCGAAAATTTTCGGATGTGACAATAAGGGAGCGGTTGAAGTCGGTAAGGACGCAGATCTTGTTATTTATGATAAGAATAAGGATTTTACAATCAGCGTAAATAATATGCATTCCGACTATGACCATACCATCTGGGAGGGTAAAAAGCTTCACGGCTATCCGGTGCAGACTTACCTTCGCGGAAAGCTGGTATATGATAACGGAGAATTTGTGGGAACTCCCGGCATGGGCGAATATGTAAAAAGAAGTCATAAATAAACCGGGCGGAGGGATAGGACAATGGCATACGAAGTAATAAAAATAAAAAGTGAAGCGGGCAGATGTCTGCTGTGTGAGAACGCTCCCTGCGGCAGTCATTGTCCCCATGGTTTTGCGGCGGCCGATATTATCCGGTCTCTCCGCTTTGAGAATCCGGCGGGAGCTGCAGAAAAATTAAATACGACAAATCCCTGCGAGGGCTGCGGAGCTCCCTGCATGGATGACTGTCTCCGGGGAAGAATTGACAGAAGCATTGATATTCCCATGCTTCTTTCCTGTGTGGAAGAAACGCTTCCTCAGGACAGACAGCCGGATCTCTCCATTGATTTTTGCGGCGTCCGGTGTGAAAACCCATTTTTTCTTTCTTCTTCTGTTGTGGGAAGTAATTATGAAATGGTGGCAAAGGCCTTTGATCTTGGATGGGCGGGAGTTGCCTTTAAAACGGTCGGCCTGTTTGTGCCGGAAGAAGCCTCTCCCCGGTTCGCGGCGCTGGAAAAGGAAGAAAATCCCATGATCGGATTTAAAAATATCGAGCAGATTTCCGACCATACCCTGGAGGAAAACCTGGATTATCTGAAACAATTAAAGAAGGATTATCCTTCTAAAGTAATCATTGCCTCCATTATGGGACAGAATGAGGAGGAATGGACAAAGCTGGCGGCGCTTATGGAAGACGCCGGGGCAGATATCATTGAGTGTAATTTTTCCTGTCCCCAGATGGTCGGGGAAGGCCTGGGAAGTGATGTGGGAACCGACCCGGCGCTGGTGGCTGCCTACACTGCTGCCACAAAGGGGGGAACAAAGCTGCCGGTGCTTGCGAAGATGACTCCCAATATCACTCACATGGAAATCCCGGCAAAGGCGGCCGTTCAGGCCGGGGCAGACGGACTGGCGGCGATTAATACCATCAAAAGTGTGATGAACATTGATCTGGAATCTTTTGTGTCCGGACCGGAAGTGGATGGAAAGTCGGCGGTGGGAGGTTACTCCGGAAAAGCGGTGAAGCCCATTGCCCTGCGTTTTATCCATGATCTGAAAAAAGAAGAAAGTCTGAAGGATGTCCCGGTCAGCGGCATGGGCGGTATTGAGACCTGGCGAGATGCCGCGGAATTTATGGCCCTGGGATGTGAAACCATCCAGGTAACCACCAGTGTTATGCAGTACGGCTACCGGATCATTGAAGATATGATCGGGGGCATGACAGACTATCTGAAGCGGATTGGCGCAGATTCCGTAAGAAATATCGTGGGAAAAGCGCTGCCAGAACTGATTCCGGCGGAAGATATTAACCGTCACAGTATCGAATATCCGAAGTTCATCCGTCAGCTCTGCGTGGGATGCGGCAGATGTTACATATCCTGTTATGACGGAGGCCATCAGGCGCTGCGGATGGATGAGAACCGTCATCCGGCTCTGGATCCGGTAAAATGTGTAGGATGTCAGTTGTGCCGTCTGGTCTGTCCGGCGGATGCCATTACCGCCGGATTGCGGGTGGAAAAAAGATAGTACAATCCCAAAAACAGAAACAATAAAGAAAAAAGAAGGTGCAGATTATGTATACATGCAGTTTGGAACGAATGAAGGATAAAATAAAAACATTTTCTCAGTTTGGAGACGCCGGACACGGCGGAATTACCCGTTATTCTCTTTCTCCGGAAGCAATTATGGCGCGGAATGAATTCAGAAAGCGGATGGAGGCCATCGGAGCTACCATAGAAGTAGACGATGTGGCAAATATGTATGCGACCATCCCGGGAAGTGATCCGGACGCAAAACGGATCGTCATGGCTTCCCACTGTGATTCCGTGAAAAACGGCGGGAATTATGACGGCATTCTGGGCGTTATGTCTGCCATGGAAGTACTGGAGACCGTGGTGGAAAAGAAGATTCCCCATAAGCACCCCCTGACTGCCATGATCTGGACAAACGAGGAAGGTTCCCTGTATCCTCCGGCCATGATGTGCTCGGGAATTGTCTGCTACGATTATCTGCCGGAAGATATCCGGAGCGGGTTCCGTTATGAGGATATGATGAATTCAAAGAGTATCCTGGATAATAAGAGCACCTTCGGAGAGGCCCTGGAAAAATCCGGTTTCAAAGGAGATAAGAAATACCGTCTTTCTCCCGAAAAATATGAATGCTATTTTGAAACCCACATTGAACAGGGACCGATTCTGGAAGACGCCGGAAAGGATATCGGCGTTGTGGACTGTGTTCTTGGAATGTTCAATTATCGTCTGAAATTCTACGGTCAGACCACACACGCGGGAACCTTCCCCATGCCGAAACGGAAAGACGCTTTTCTGGCGGCTGCGGAAGCCCTCTGTTATCTCCATGAGGAAATTGATAAGCTGGGATATTCTGATCTCGTATATACCACAGGCGAAGTGGTATGTCATCCCTGTGTACATACCTGTGTACCGGATTTCTTTGATTTTTCCTTTGACGCCCGTCATGAAGATCCGAAGGTACTGGATCAGGTACTGGCGATCGTAAAGAGCTGTGCAGACAGAACCTGGGCCGGCTGTATCTGCGAAGTGGTAAAAGCATGGAACCGTGATACCGTATACTGGGATAAGAAACTGGTCGGTTTTGTGAAAAAAGCGGCGGAGGAACTGGGCGTGTCCCACCAGTACATTCATTCCGGCGCCGGGCACGACGCGCAGTTTGCGGCTTATATGCTTCCCGCGACTATGATTTTCGTACAGTCCAGAGACGGATTATCCCACTGTGAGCCGGAATATTCATCTCCGGAGCATTGTACAGAAGGCGCTTCCGTCATGCTGAACGCAGTATTAAAAGCTGATGCAGATTGAAATGAGGTCAGAAACATGAGAAAAATTCTAGTCAGCAAATGAGGATGATCTGGATGAGGCGGCCTCCTTGCTGGAAACCCTTGAAACAAAATAGC
>CAYLWI010000027.1:0-20529 GCA_964387345.1 uncultured Eubacterium sp.
TGCCCATAAAGGTATCCTCTGGAGGATTACCTTTATAATATTCTGCAAAAATAATTTTGAAACGTTTCCTGGATCAGATTCTTCTTTCTCAGTGTCTCCAGCGCGTGAAGCACCGTCAGCAGATTCAGTCCCGTTTCCTCTATAATCAGATTTAAAAATTTCGGATGTAAATTAAGAGAAGTGTACACTATCATTTCTTCTTTTTCAAGAGTCAATTTTTCAAATTTTTTTACTTCTTTTTCCTTTTCCCCTGTAATCCCTGCATTTTTCAGAAAATTTTCAATGCTGTACAGGATACCGGCCCCCTGTTCGATCAACCGGTTACAGCCCATACTCAAGGGCTCCATAAAGCGTCCGGGAACAGCATATACATCTTTTCCCTGGTCCAGGGCACAGTCTGCCGTAATCAATGATCCGCTTTTTTCTCTTGCTTCTACCACTATCACAATATCCGACAGGCCGCTGATAATTCTGTTTCTCATAGGAAAAAAATGAGGCATCGGTTTCACCCCGGGGGCCAGTTCAGACAAAACGCCGCCCCCCTGTCCGGGAATATTTTTATAAAGATTTAATGCAGATTCCGGATAACAGATGTCGCATCCGCAGCCCAGCACAGCAAACGTTGCGCCGCCTGCCGCAAGTGCTCCCGCATGCCCTGCGCTGTCAATCCCCACAGCCATTCCGCTGATCACCTGTACCCCGTGGGCTGCCAGTGTCTCTCCCAGCTTTTTCGCGATACTGCGCCCGTATTCCGAGCAGCTCCGGGCTCCTACCACTGCGACACTTTTCCGTTCTCTCTCCGGAAGCCTGCCCCTGAAGTAAAGCGCAAAAGGAGGATCATAAATCTGCCGGAGTTTCTCGGGATATTTCTCGTCTGTAATCGGCAAAAAGCATAACTCTTTCTTCAGAAACTGACTATATTCCTTCTCCGGATCATAGTATCGCCTGCTCTGCACAATCAGATCTGCTTCCTCTCCGGTAAACAGATAAAGTTCCCGGAGTTCCTTCTCTCCCATTGTGTAAATTTTTTCCGCGCTCCCCGAAAGTTCTATAGCCTGTCTCTTTTTTTTACAATCTATTTTATACAGGGAAGCCAGCCAGTATTCATAAATCATCCTTCTCACCTCCAATATTTCCTGCTGGGGCTGCGGAAACAGAAAGCCTCCTCCAGATGTCTCCGGCGGATCATCTCCTCATCGTCCAGATCAGCAATCGTCCGGGCAACTTTCAATACCTTATGGTATGTCCTGGCGCTCAGATGATATTCCTCATACTTCTGCTCCACAAATTCCAGGCATTCCCGATCCAGTCTGCACCAGTCGCCCAGCTCCGATCCGGAAATCTGGCTGTTAAAGGAGAAGCTGTTTTTTTTGTAACGTTCCCTCTGCATCTGATGAACACGCTCTATTCTCTTTCTGATTTTTTCCGAGGGCTCCTCCGGCTGATCCCGTTGTATCTCAGAATAGGAAAGCTCACTGGTTTCCACACAGAGATCAATCCGGTCCAGCAGCGCCTGGGACACACGATTGCTGTAATTCTGAATCGCCGTCGGAGAGCAGGTACACCGGTTCCTGTCCGGATAATAACCGCAGGGACAGGGATTCATGGAAGCAACCAGAATAAAATCTGCAGGATATGTAATTGAGGCATCCAGCCGCGAAAGATGGATTTTCTTCTCTTCCAGTGGTTCCCGCAGGACTTCCAGTGTCCTGGGAGAAAATTCGGGCAGCTCATCGAAAAAAAGCACTCCCCGGTGAGCCAGACTGATTTCTCCCGGCTTTGGAAAACGCCCGCCTCCGGCCACAGCCTGGGGCGTAGCCGTATGGTGGGGACTGCGGAAGGGTCTCTCATTCCGGATGATCCGCTTTTCATCCAGAAGACCGCAAAGACTGTAAATCTGTGACAATTCCAGCTTTTCCCCGCGGGTCAGCTCCGGAAGGATGGTGGGGATTCTTCTTGCCGCCATGGTTTTTCCCGAACCCGGAGGACCGATCATAAGAAGATTGTGCATTCCCCCGGCAGCAATTTCACAGGCTCTCCTGACCATTTTCTGCCCACGCATTTCTTTAAAGTCTACCTTATATTCCGTTTCCCACATTTCGCGGGTGCTTTTGCAGTAAAAATCCCCTTCCAGTTCCTTCTGGCACAGACAGATAAATTCTTTCAGGTCGGATACAGGAATCACGCGGATATCCGGAAGAATAGATGCTTCACCGGCATTTTTCTCCGGGACAATAACTCCGGCGAATCCTTCTTTCTTTGCCATTACTGCGGCCGAAAGCACTCCATTCACCGGAAGCAGCGTCCCATTCAGACTGATCTCGCCCATTACAATATAATCCCGGAGAAGGTTTTCCGCCACAATGCCAAAAGCAGACAGAAGAGCCGCAGCTACCGGAAGATCCATACTGCTCCCGGATTTCCGGAGATTCGCCGGTGTCAGATTCACAGTAATATGCTTTGCCGGAAGCGGAAAACCCGTATTTTTCAGAGCCGTCCGCACTCTGTCCCTGGCTTCTTTTACCTCATAAGATAAAAATCCGACCATATCAAAACAGGGCAGACCATCACTGATATCTGCCTCAACATGAACTGGTATGGCATCCAGTCCGTAATTCAGCGCTGTTGTAACCATGCTGTACATAAATTTTCTTCGGTATTTTAAAGATTTTCTGACAAAAAGATATGAGATTTGATTATTATAGCACTAATTTTCCATAAATGCACGTTTTAATTTAGAAAGAGCCTTCTTCTCTATCCGGGAAATATAAGACCGGGAAATCCCCAGCATACCGGCGATCTCCCGCTGGGTACAGGGCTTTGTATTATAAAGTCCGTAGCGTCTGCAGATAATAAACTGCTCTCTCTCGCTCAGGACTCCGGGGATTGTTTCATAAAGCCGGGCCACATCCTTTTTCAGAACTACCCGGTCCCATAGTTCCCCATCTGTACTCTCCACGATATCTACAAGCAGGATCTGATTTCCCTCTTTATCAGAACCCACCGGTTCATAAAGAGAAATGTCTTTACTGAATTTCCGCTTTTTCCGGCAGTGCATGAGAAGTTCGTTTTCAATACACCTCGCCGCATAGGTGGCAAGCCTTATAGACCGCTGGGGACTAAAAGTGGAAACTGCTTTAATAAGACCGATGGTTCCAATGGAAATCAGATCTTCCATCTCCTCCTCCTGATTCAGGTACTTTTTTGCGATATGGGCAACCAGGCGCATATTGCGTTCAATTAATACTTCTCTCGCCTGCCGGTCTCCCCGACCCAGCCGTTCCAGATAATCCGCTTCTTCCGCCGCATCCAGTGGTGTGAGAAATGATTTATGCAAAAAAAGCACCTCTTCGGGTTCTTTCTTATCATTTTATGAAGAGAACACGAAGACAGTGCCTTTCCTGATTTTTATATTTTGCGCTGCCAGTAATATCAGCGGACTCTTTCGGGAAAACCAACCTTCTTCTGCACTTTGCGAAGCGTCTTTCCTGCGAAATAATCTGCTTTCTCAGCATTTTCCTTAATGATGGAGTCAATGTATGCTTTATCCTCCGAGAGACGCCTTACTTCGTCCTGGAGAGGCTTTAAAACGGCTACCACAGCTTCTCCTACCCCTGTCTTGAGTTCTCCATACCCTTTGCCGGAAAACTCGGCTACAGCCTCCCCGGGAGTCTTTCCCGTGCATGCGCAATAGATATCCAGCAGATTTCTGATCCCCGGCTGCTCATCCCGGTAACAGATGCACGCCTCGGAATCTGTCACTGCCCTTTTGAACTTACGCATGATGGTATCCGGATCATCCATCAGGTAAATGCTGGCGTTCATATTTTCATCTGATTTGGACATCTTCTTTTCCGGATTCTGAAGGCTGTTGATCTTTGCGCCCACCTTTCCGATATATGCCTCCGGAATGGTAAACACATCTCCATAAATGGCATTAAAACGCTGGGCAATATCCCTGGTCAGCTCCAGATGCTGCATCTGGTCGATGCCTACAGGCACCAGATCTGTCTGATAGAGCAGGATATCCGCAGCCATCAGCACCGGATATGTAAACAGGCCTGCGTTGATATTGTCTGCATGTTTCGCGGCTTTATCCTTGAACTGCGTCATACGGTTCAGCTCTCCCATATAAGTGAAACAGTTCAGAATCCACGCCAGTTCCGCATGGCCGGAGACATGAGACTGATAATAGATACAGTTCTTTTTTGGATCAAGTCCCGCCGCAATATATAAAGTCAGCAGCGACCGCGCCCGTCTGCGCAGTTCTGCCGGATCCTGCCGTACCGTAATGGAATGCATATCCACAACACTGTAAAAACACTCATACTCATCGCTCAGTGTAACCCAGTTTTTCAATGCTCCCAGATAATTCCCCAGAGTCAGGTTCCCTGTTGCCTGCATTCCGCTGAATAATACTTTTTTTCCGTTTAACATATCCAATTCCTCCATACTGCCCCTTCCGGGGCAAAACTATCTGTATTTTATCATTCATACAGGTATCCGTCAAATCACTCCGGAATTCCCCGCTCCCATGATTTAACTTTTCCGTCTCTTATTGTGAAGTACTTCCCGGCGGATATAATCCATGACAGCTTCCTCGCCTTCCTCCGCCAGCATATGGAGAAGTCTTTCCAGAAGCTCCCTTACCTCCGGATGCAGGATATGATGGGTCTTTCCTTTTTCATAATATTCCAGGGCGCTGCGGTCTGTATATTTTTCCTTCTGATAATTTTTCGAAGCAGACATCCTGTCTATAAACATCTCCACAATATACCTATCCGGCATCCGCATTCCCACCAGGGGAGCCTCCGCGTCATCCATACCATAGTCGATCCAGTATTCCAGATGATGCTTATTCCGTCCCTTATGATGCAGCCAGGCGGATGAGTATCCCTTTTCCTTCCGCTCCAGATTATTGGGACTGATGTCTCCCCGGTAATATTTTACGCCCACCAGGAATTCAGAAGGCATATATTTTGACAGATCATGAAGAAGTCCCTGTTTATACAGTCCTACTTTGAAACATCCTTTCATAACCAGCATTTTATGGTGATTAATCGTCTTTAAATGCTTCCAGAATTTCACACTGATCCCTCCACACTTCCAGTCATCCCGCCAGCCGCAGAATACTGATTCCATATAAAATCATAAGATGAACCGGATAAAACAGATAAAAGGCATACTTGACTGCCGTACCGGCCGGGCTTCTGTTCTGTCCACTGTAAATCCCGTTTCTTTCAAAGCCCCGTTTCCCATTATACAGAACAACCGGAATCATGGCGATAACAGAAAGACACTCTGTTAATCCGAAACACACATAGGAAACGATCAGCAGAACAATCGTCAGCCATAAAGCTTTCCCCTTCAGCCTATAGAAAGCATAGACCAGAAGTACGCCTCCGGCGCCATAATCTGTCCGGAGCAGTTCTGCCAGAAGCATGAAAAGGACAAGGACAGCCACTTCCGCCACAACTGTCCACGCAGGAGGAATCCGTTTCCTTACGACGCGTATCACATCCAGCATTACCAGTCCCAGAAACAGCGTAAAAAAAACATTCTGGTAAGTAAATTCCAGAACTCTTCCCCGGAAGGCAAGATCAAAAGGGATCTCGGAAACCAGGGCAAACAGGAGCAGTCTCAGCTCATACTTCCGTATATTCCGGGTATGACAAAACCCCTCCACAATCAGAAATACAAAAATCGGGAACGCAATTCTGCCGATATACCGGAACATCATCTGCTCCGGATACAGAATCGCTCCCATATGATCCACCAGCATAGTTACAATGGCAATCATTTTCAGAACAAATCCATTGACGCACCGATATCCTGTTTTCATAAATTCTCCTGTATAATTTATATCTGCATAGCTATAACTATACCTTTTTCCCGGCCGGAATACAAGTAACATTTCAGGCAAAATCCATTTACAGAATTTTCCTTCAGAAAAAAACCACTGCTTTACAAAAACAATTCCGCAAAGCAATGGTTCCATTATTTCCATTATACATCTGATATACATCTAAAAAGCCCGGAACCGTTCGTATCTTTCCCCCACCAGTTCCTCCGGATCTCTCTCCAGATTATCATAGATGAATTTCCGGATCATCTTTCTCATAATTCTGCAGATTTCCAGACGATTTTCGCTGCAGGCAGGAGTCTTCTCCGGAATAATCTTCTCAATAATTCCCAGTTCCTTTAATTCCGCGGCAGTTACTTTCATAATATCTGCCGCTTCACTGGCACGTTTCCCGTCTTTCCAGAGAATAGAGGCAAACCCCTCCGGGGACAGAATTGTGTAAGTAGAATTCTCCATCATCCACACTTCGTTGGCAACCGCCAGCGCAAGAGCGCCGCCACTGCCACCTTCCCCAATCACGATACTGAGAACCGGAATCTTCAGGGCAGACATCTCATACAGATTGCGGGCGATGGCTTCCCCCTGTCCGTGCTCTTCTGCTTCCATTCCCGGAAAAGCGCCAGGCGTATCGATGAAATTGATTACCGGGCGATGAAACTTCTCCGCCTGCTTCATCAGACGGAGAGCCTTCCGGTATCCTTCGGGTGAAGGCATTCCGAAATTGCGGATAATATTCTCCTTTGTGGTACGTCCCTTCTGCTGACCAATCACGGTCACCGGACAACCGTCCAGATAAGCGATTCCTCCCACAGTGGAACCGTCATCCGCATCATGACGGTCGCCATGCATTTCCTCAAAATCAGAGAATATCTCCATAATATAATCCAGCGCTGTCAGACGGTCCGTGGACCGGGCGGTCAGTACACGGTCCCAGGCGGATGGAAGATGATTTTCCTCATGCGTAACCTGGGGAACCTGAAGCTTATTTATAATCAGTCCTTTTTCCCTGGACGGCATTTTGTGCATATGAAGGAGCTTTGCCAGCGTGTCCTTCATATCTTCACGATGGATAATTCCATCAATCAGTCCATGCTCCACCAGAAACTCTGCCCGCTGGAATCCTTCCGGCAGCTTCTGTCCTATCGTCTGTTCAATCACCCTCGGCCCGGCAAAGCCTACCAGAGCCCCCGGTTCAGCCAGGATAATATCGCCCAGCATGGCAAAGCTGGCCGTTACGCCTCCGGTTGTCGGATCGGTCAGAACAGTAATGTATAAAAGCCCCGCTTCAGAATGACGCTTCAATGCCGCGGCTGTTTTTGCCATCTGCATCAGGGAAATCATTCCCTCCTGCATTCTGGCGCCGCCGGAACATGTAAATATAATCACGGGCAGTTTCAGCTCGGTCGCCCGTTCCACTGCCCTGGTAATTTTCTCCCCTACCACATGCCCCATACTTCCCATCAGGAATCTGGAATCACAGATGGCAATTACAGTATCTTCCCCATGGATTTTACACCGTCCGGTAGTCACAGCCTCATCGATTTTCAGTTTTTCTTTTAATGCTTCTATTTTTTCCGGATACCCGGGATACTGAAGAGGGTCTGTTCCCTCAAGACTTTCATCCCATGGCTCGAAAGTATGCTTATCCGCAACAAGATGAAGACGCCGTTTTGTATACAGCCGGAAATACTTCCCGCACTTATAACAGATCAGATGATTCTGGATCACATCCTCCTTGTAAAGCATCTCGCCGCAGGAATCACATTTGATCCACATCCCTTCGGGAATATCACTCTCTTTTCGTGGTACGGTAATATAATTCTGTTTTTTAAACTTTAACATACGATATCACCTTTTCTTTCTTAAAATTATTTGAAATATTCCTCAAGAAATCCTGTGGTCACATTTCCGGAACGAAATACCGGATGATTGATAATCTCATACTGGTAATCCAGATTCGTGATGATCCCCTCGACATTCACTTCTCCCAGGGCGCTGCGCATCTTATTTATTGCGGTATCCCTGTCTTTTCCATAAACAATAATCTTTGCAATCATGGAATCATAATTCGGCGGAATCTGATAGCCCGCGTAAATCGCGGAGTCAATCCGGACCCCGTTTCCCCCGGGCAGATGCAGAAACTCTATTTTCCCCGGACACGGCATAAAGTTCTTCTCCGGATTCTCCGCGTTCAGGCGGCACTCAATGGCATGTCCCTGGATCTGGATATCCTTCTGTTTAAATCGGAGCTTCTTCCCCGCTGCAATAAAAATCTGCTCCTTGATCAGATCAATTCCGGTAACCATTTCTGTCACGCCATGCTCTACCTGGATCCGGGTATTCATTTCCATGAAATAATACTTTTTATCCTTGTCCAGCAGAAACTCTATCGTACCTGCGCTCTCATAATGAGCCGCCTTCGCCGCGCGGACTGCCACCTCTCCCATTTCCTTCCGCAGCTTTGCGTCCAGGGCTGCCGAGGGCGCCTCCTCGATCATTTTCTGATGCCTTCTCTGAATGGAACAGTCACGCTCGCCAAGAGATACCACATTTCCATACTTGTCCGCCAGAATCTGGAACTCTATATGGCGGGGGCTCTCAATATACTTTTCAATGTACATGGTGTCGTCTCCGAAACCATTTACGGATTCCGTCTGCGCCACCTCAAAATTCTCCGCAAAATCAGCCTCGGAACGGGAAATCCGCATTCCCTTTCCACCGCCGCCGCTGGCAGCTTTGATCATAACAGGAAATCCGATCTCCTTTGCGAGAAGCAGGCCGTATTCCGCATGATAAACCGGCTCCTTCGTTCCCGGAACAACCGGAACCTTCGCCGTCATCATGGTGTTGCGCGCCTCCTGTTTATTCCCCATTTTTGTGATCACATCTGCTCCGGGACCGATAAAGGCGATATTGCACTGCTTACACATCTGCGCAAACTTTGCATTCTCAGACAGGAATCCGAAGCCCGGATGAATGGCATCCGCCTTGGATACGGTGGCGGCGCTTAAAATGCTTTCCATATTCAGATAACTGTCAGCAGGCGCAGGACCTCCGATACAGATGGCCTCGTCCGCCAGCATGGTATGCAGCGCTTCCTTATCCGCAGTGGAATACACGGCCACAGAAGTAATCCCCAGCTCCCGGCAGGCCCGGATAATACGGACGGCAATCTCTCCCCTGTTGGCAATCAATATTTTCTGAAACATACAACAACCCTCCTTAGCCGATGGCAAAGGTGAGTTCCGCTACAACAGCTGTTTTTCCATCTACTGCAGCCTTCGCCTTTGCAATGCCGATGGGGCCTTTCTGCTTAATCATCTCAGTCTCCAGAAGCAGGACGTCTCCCGGAACCACCTTCTTTTTAAATTTCGCGGAATTAATTGCTCCAAAATAGGCTGTTTTTCCTTTGAATTCCTCACAGGAAAGAATCGCGACTGCCCCGACCTGGGCGAGCGCCTCTACAATCAGAACGCCGGGCATCACAGGCTCTCCCGGAAAATGGCCCGCAAAATAAGGCTCATTATAAGAAACACATTTTTTCCCGACAGCACGTACTCCCGGCTCCAGCTCCTCAATCGTATCAATCAGAAGCATAGGCTGACGGTGAGGAATGATATCCATAATCTCTTTCGTCGTTAATAATGACATAGAAACCTCCATTTCAGTCTGTCTATTCAATTACAAATAAAGGCTGGTCATACTCTACCAGATCTCCGTTCTTCACAAGAATCTGCTTCACCACGCCATCAAAATCTGACTCAATCTCATTCATCAGCTTCATGGCTTCCACAATTCCCAGAACCTGACCTTTTTTTACAATATCCCCAACCTGCACGAAGGGATCCGCATCCGGTGAGGATGCCGCGTAGAAGGTTCCTACCAGAGGACATTTTACGATCTGTCCGGAAATCTTCTCTTCCGGTCCGGCCGCTGCGTCACTCTGACTTCCTTCTTCACGGATTGCCGCCGTCTGGGGCGCAGCCCCCATCGGCGCCGGGGGCATCACTGGCGCCGGGGGCATCATTGGCGCCGGGCCGGGAAGAGTCTGGCAGATCACTTCCTTCTTTCCAGGATGCTTTCTGATTTTCAATACAACTCCGTTCTCCTCATAAGAAAAACCGGTAAGGCCGTTATCTGCAACGGCCTTCATCAATTCTATCATCTGACTGACTTCCATGATATACTCCTATCTCATTCCATGACTTATTCATGATATTTTTTTATTAATATACTGGCATTATGTCCACCGAAGGCAAGAGAATTGGACAGCGCGTATTCTATCTCCTCTTCCACCCCATGTCCCTGGACATAATCCAGATCCAGTTCCTCATCGGGATTCTCCAGTCCGACTGTCTGATGGATATAACTGTTATTCATCTGCAGCACACAGGCGATAAACTCCACAGCCCCTGCCGCGCCCAGCAGATGCCCGATCATGGACTTGGTGGAATTCATTTTAAGATGATATGCGTGATCGCCGAATACCTTCTTCACCGCACGGGTCTCAAACAGATCATTATGATGTGTGCTGGTTCCGTGAGCATTGATATAAGTTATTTCTTCAGGAGCAGCACCTGCATCATCCAGCGCAAACTTCATGGCATGGGCGCCGCCTTCTCCATCCTCTGACGGGGAAGTAATATGATAGGCATCGCTGGTCGCGCCATATCCGGCAACCTCCGCCAGAATCTTCGCGCCACGGGCCTTTGCATGCTCCAGTTCCTCCAGCACAACGATTCCCGCACCGTCTCCAATCACAAATCCGTCACGGTCTTTATCAAAAGGAACAGAACATCTTTCCGGATTATTAGAGGTAGAAAGAGCGGTCAGCGCTGTAAAACCAGCCACGCTGATGGGAGTAATGGCGTTCTCCGTACCTCCGGCCAGCATCACGTCGCACTCGCCGTGCTGGATTGCGCGGAAAGCTTCGCCGATATTATGAGTTCCGGTCGCGCATGCTGTCGCGATATTGATACTCTTTCCCTTAATCCCCAGCTGGATGGTAATATTCCCGGCCGCCATATTTGTAATCATCAGAGGAACCAGCAGCGG
Source organism: uncultured Eubacterium sp. (assembly GCA_964387345.1). Classification (GTDB taxonomy): domain Bacteria; phylum Bacillota; class Clostridia; order Lachnospirales; family Lachnospiraceae; genus Eubacterium_I. Next base: position 10,919 of record CAYLWI010000027.1, read on the forward strand.
GTTTACCCTTGAGGGTCCCTTTTCCAGCAGCTTTTCATATTCCCGTTCAATCGCCTGCAGAGATCCCACTCCGGATCCCACACAGCAGCCCACACGGTAAGGGTCTTCTTTTTCCATATCAATTCCCGCCATATTCATGGCTTCCAGGGCCGCGGCAACCGCGTACTGGGAAAATGATTCCATACGTCTTGCAGCTTTCCGGTCCATATAATCAGAGGCCTTGAATCCTTTTACCTCAGCGGCAATTTTTACTTTATAATCGGTTGTATCGAAATAAGTAATCTCTCCAAAACCGGTCTTGCCCTCTTTTATGCTGTTCCAATACTCATCAATCCCAAGGCCGATGGGGGTAATAGCCCCCATACCGGTAACAACGACTCGTCTCATGAAACTCTCCTTTACTTTATATATTTTATCCCGGCAAATCACATCGCCATTCCGCCATCCACACAGATCACCTGTCCGGTAATATAAGACGCTCTGTCAGATGCCAGGAAAGCAACCGTATTGGCAATATCTTCCGGCTTTCCCATCCGCCCCAGAGGAACCTGCGCCACTCCGGCTTCCTTCGCGGAATCTGTCATGGCCTGCGTCATATCCGTATCAATAAAACCGGGAGCCACTGCATTTACACGGATATTTCTGCTGGCCAGCTCTCTCGCCATGGATTTGGTCATGCCAATCACGCCGGCTTTTGAAGCGCAGTAATTCATCTGACCGGGGTTCCCCATGATTCCGCTCACAGAAGAAATATTTATAATACAGCCGCCTTTCTGCTTCAGCATCGGACGCGCAATGTGACGCATGGTATTAAAGCTTCCCTTCAGATTTGTGGCGATTACCGCGTCAAAATCTGCCTCTTTCATCTTCATCAGAAGATCATCTCTTGTAATTCCCGCGTTATTGACAAGAACATCGATCCGCCCAAGCTTCTTTATCAGAACCCTGATCATTTCCTCCACAGCGGCAAAATCACTGACCGTGCACTGGTATGTCTCACCATTCCCGCCATTGGCCCGGATCTCCTCCACAACTGCATTGGCAGCATCTGCGGAACCGTTATAATTTACAACCACATACGCTCCCTCTGCCGCCAGGGTCAGCGCAATCTGTCTGCCGATCCCCCGGCTCGCGCCAGTCACAAGCGCAATTCTGTTTTCCAGTAATGTACCCATATTCCCTCCTGTTCCAGCCTTTTCCCTTACTTTGTTATTATATACTGCAGTAGTTTCCAGAGCATTCTGCCGTCCGGTCTCACTGCAGCCCTGCCCTGCACAAAGCATCCAGATCCGCCATGGTATCTACATGATAAGCAGAGACAGTTTTATCTATTTTCTTCATAAATCCTGTTAAGGATTTCTTTGGTCCTATTTCAATAAAAACTTCCACTCCGTCCGCAATCATACGTTCCATGCTCTGCTGCCAGCGCACGGAAGACGAAATCTGCCGTTTCAGAAGATCCTTTACCTGGCTTTTATCCGTCACGTAATCCGCGGTCACATTTGTAATATAAGGAATGGAAATATCATGAATCTCCACATGCTCCAGTTCTCTCGCCAGCTTTTCACCGGCTTCCGTCAGCATTGCGGAGTGAAAAGGTCCGCTGACCTTCAGTGGCATACAGCGTTTTGCTCCTGCCTCTTTCATGGCCGCAGCAGCAGCAGCAACCGCCTTCTCCTCACCGGTAATCACAGTCTGTCCCGGGCAGTTATAGTTTGCCACAGATACAATTCCCTCTGTCTCTGAACAGACTTTTTCAATTGTTTCATTGTCCAGGCCGATAATCGCAGTCATCGCGCCGCCAGCAGGTACCGCTTCCTGCATATATTCGCCTCTTTTCACAATAACAGCGAACGCGTCTTCCGGCGTCATAACTCCGGAGGCAGCCAGCGCGGCGTACTCACCCAGACTCAGACCCGCGTTTACATCCGGCCGAAATCCCTTTTCCTCAAGCACACGCAGAATCGCCAGTTCATCTGCAAGCATGGCAATCTGCGTGTACTTTGTTATGTTTATATTTTCATTTTCCTCGAAAAGAAGAGCTTTCATATCCATACCGCTTACTTTCCCGGCAAGATCAATCATCTCTCTGGCGCATGTAAAATTCTCATAAAAATCTTTTCCCATGCCAACGTACTGCGACCCCTGACCGGGAAAAATAAACGCTGTTTTCTTCATAATAGGAATCTCCTTGTCTCTCTTCTATCGGTGCAGCAGCTCTTCTGCCTGTGTCATGACCTCATCGATAATCTCTTTACAGGTCTGCTGCCTGTTGATCAGTCCTGCAATCTGTCCCGCCATGACAGTTCCGTTCTTTACATCGCCGTCAATCACTGCTTTCCGCAGGGAACCGAGAGTCAGCTTCTCCATTTCTTCAAAAGGAGCGCCTTCTTTTTCCATCTTCAGGTACTCTCTGGTCATGGCGTTTCTCAGACAACGGATCGGATGGCCGTGAGAACGTCCTGTCACTTCGGAATCAATATCTTTCGCTTTCAGAATCTTATCCTTATAATTCTGATGTGTAATACATTCCTCTGCCACGCAGAAACGGGTCCCCATCTGGACTGCGTCAGCGCCAAGCATAAAGGCCGCCGCCATCCCTCTGCCGTCTCCGATACCGCCGGCTGCAATGACAGGAATGCTGACCGCATCAGCCACCTGGGGAACCAGTGTCATGGTAGTCGCGGATCCGATATGTCCTCCGGACTCTGTCCCTTCCGCAACAACAGCGTCCACACCGGCCTTCTCCATCATTCTGGCAAGCGCCACACTGGCGACAACAGGAACCACTTTGATCCCCGCATCCTGCCACATTTTCAGATATTTACCGGGATTTCCCGCACCTGTGGTAACAACTCTGACGCCCTCTTCCACAACAACCTTCGCAACCTCATCTGCGTAAGGACTCATCAGCATGACATTCACGCCAAAAGGCTTATCTGTCAGCTTCTTTGCTTCCCGGATCTGCTGACGGATCACATCCTCCGGCGCGCTGGCAGCTCCGATCAGTCCGAGACCTCCCGCCTCCGACACTGCCGCCGCAAGATGATAATCTGCCACCCAGGCCATTCCTCCCTGGATAATGGGGTATTCGATCCCAAAAAGTTCTGTAATTCTTGTTTTCATTTCTATCACCAGTCTTACTCTTCTACACCATGATCTTTCAGATAATCCACGATAGCGCCAACTGTCGTCAGAGACTCCAGATCCTCTGAAGGGATATCCACACCATACTCATCCTCAAGAGCCATTACCAGCTCAAAAAGGTCAAGGGAATCTGCGTCAAGATCCTCTTTAAATCTGGTCTCCAGAGTAATATCCCCAGCCTCAACATCCAGCTGGTCCGCGATCATCTCTTTCATTTTCTCTAACATAATCTTTCTCCTTTTAATACATAATAATTTTTCAAAATACTTTGACCTTCAAAGTATATATGATTTCTCCAGCTCCGTCAATACAAAATAAAAAAAATTATAAATTGACTTTTGAACAGATTCTTCCTATACTTGTCCATAGATTCCGTATGTGGCCGGAAGAAAAAGTACAGTTTTTTGGAGGAAATCAGATGAAAAATAAACAAAATTCTCCCTCATCAGAAAAAGATATCCTGGATCCCCGCGAAATGTTTCTGACTGTGGAGCTGGATGAGGGCGGGGAGGAAACCTTCCAGATCATGAAAATATTTGAGGCAGATGGCCAGGATTACATTGCAGTGTGTCCGACAGACGGCTCAGAGGATATATACTTCTATCGCCATTTTGAGGATGCCGCAGGCAATCCTTCCATCGGAAACATCGAATCCGATGAAGAATTCGAGCTGGTCACAGATGCCTTTGACCAGCTTCTGGATGATGAGGAGTTTGATCAGATGTAAGATTTAAAGATTGCGCCCCGGCGCAGTCTTTTTTACTGTCCGCCGCCGCATTCCGCCAGGAATCTGGAGGGTTCCATTTCTTTATTATGTATTTTACGGGACCAGAACAGGTAAAGACGCTGTTTTGCCCGGGTCATTCCTACATAAAACATCCGACGCTCCTCCTCAAGATCGGCTTCCAGAACAGCTTTCTTATAAGGCATTATTTTTTCATTGACATCCAGAATAAAAACCGCCTCAAATTCCAGGCCTTTCGCTCCATGCAGGGTACTCAGCCGCACCGCCGGTCCTGTGTTTTCTCTCTTTGCTGCCTGTTCCTTCCACTCCCGCCTCATTTCATCCACATGCCGGAACCAGGCTTCGCAGGATTCATATCCCCTGGCGTCTTCCTGAAGCTCTTCCAGAATATCAGACAGATCTTCCAGAGGGATTTTTCTGTATCCGGCAAATTCTTTCAGGAAATCCTCATAGGCAATCCCTTTCCGGATATAATTGATAGCCGAAAAAGGCCTCATTTTTCCGATCACCTCCAGATCTGCCCGGAGCTTTTCCAGTCGCTGTACCATCCAGTCCTGGTTCCGGTAATAGTCTTTCCAGGCATTGAATTCTACCTGTTCATAAGGAAGACTTTCCCTGGAGAGATATCGTTTCGGCCTGTTCATCACCCTCAGGAAAAGGGCTCTGCTTCTCTCTCCTCCGGCCAGACGCAGGTAGGCGAAAATATCAGACGCAATCCAGTGATCATACAGGTCGGGCAGATGCTCTCTGGATATAAAAGGGATATTAAAATCTATAAGCTGCCGGATAAACATTCCCGGCTGTGCGTTCGTGCGGAACAGAACCGCGATCTGATCATAGGAAACGCCATTTTCCCCATGAAGCTTCTGTATTTCACGGATCGCAGACAGATTCTGCTCTTTCTGATCTGTAAACTCCCGGATAGTCACAGGAATTCCATTTTCCGCAGCCGGCCGTATATTTTTCCGGAAACGGGTTTTGTTATGCCCGATCAGCTTTCCCGCCGCCTTCACAATTTCTGTCCCCGATCTGTAATTAATATCCAGAACCACCTTTTCCGCCTCCGGATAATCCTTCTCAAAATTCAGCATAATCTCGGGCTTCGCACCCCGGAACCGGTAAATCGACTGATCATCGTCTCCCACAATGAAAAGATGATTCTCAGGCGCAGCCAGCATCCGGATGATATCATACTGGATCTGGTTAATATCCTGGAACTCATCAATCAGAATATAGCAGAACTTTTTCTGCCAGGCTTTCAGGATATCCGGCCTCTTTTCCAGCAATTCTTTTGTATATACCAGCATATCATCAAAATCCAGCAGCCGGTTCTGATCCAAAAACTCCTGATAGGCATGGAAAATCCGGCGGAAGTTCTCCTCCGGGCAATTTACCGAATAGTAATGATCCAGATTATATGACATATTTTTGATCAGGCTGATCTCACTGAGTAGATTCTGGACAAACTCTCCCTCATCCTCGTACTCCAGCCGGAGGCGGTGGATGAACTCCCGGACAAATTGTGTCCGCTGTTCCTCTTTCACTATATTGTCCGGAGTATATCCATAGGCGGCTTTCAGAATATGAAAATATACCGCATGAAAGGTTCCAAAAGTAACTGCCGTTCTTTTTTCTCCCATTAATACTTCAAACCTCTGGCGCATCTCCATGGCTGCTGCCCGGGAAAATGTAATAACCAGAATCCGGGAAGGATCTGCCTTCCCCTGCCGGATCAGATATTCCACGCGCCGGGTAATGACTGTCGTTTTACCAGAACCGGGTCCCGCAAGAATCATTGCGGGACCCTGGTAATGCCTGATTGCTTTTGTCTGTGACTGATCTGATTTCATATTTTAATTTAATTCTATCTTTCTTAATTCTTTCGGGGGAAGCTTCTTTGTGGAATCATGGACAACCTTCCGGACCTCTTTCTTCGCATTCGCCACAGGAAGAAGCGTTCCCGCTCCGGCCACACATCCTCCCGGGCATCCCATACCCTCGATCAGATAACCGTTTTTTTGTCCTGCCTTCGCCTGAAAAAGCACTTTTCTGCAGTCAGCCAGTCCCTCCGCATGCTCCACCAGCACCTCCGTACCGGGATAATATTCATTGATACATTTCACAATAGCGTCTGCCACTCCCCCCGCAACGCCATACCCTCTTCCGGCTGCTGTGGCATCGTGAAGATAAGTTCCCTTATCTTCCTTTGCGGGATCAATCCCCCGCGCGGTAAAGATAGCATCCAGTTCTTCAAAAGTGATCACAAAATCCACATCTGAACGGACAGTTTTCCTCATGGCCTCCAGCTTCTTCGCGGCGCAGGGCCCGATAAATACAACCTTTGCATCGGGATGCTCCTTTTTAATACTCCGGGCAGTCGCTACCATAGGCGTCAGTTCTTTGGACACACTGTCTATAATCTCCGGAAACTGCTTCTTTGCAAGCATGGCCCAGGAGGGACAGCAGGAAGTCAGGAGAAACGGTATTTTCCCTGTTTTTACATGGTACACATAATCGTGGGCCTCTGTCACCGCTCCGATATCCGCTCCCAGAGCCACCTCATATACTTTTGAAAATCCAAGCTCCTTTAATGCGGCATGAATCTTTCCAGGAGTAGCTCCCGGACCAAACTGGCCCACATAGGACGGCGCAATCTCAGCAATTACTTCTCCGCCATTTTTCATACAGCGGATCAGCTGGAAAATCTGGGACTTATCTGCAATGGCTCCAAAAGGACAGTTTACCATACACATCCCGCAGGAAAGGCATTTGTCCTGATTGATCACCGCCCGCCCATACTGATCACTTTCAATGGCATTCACTCCACAGGCAAGAGAACAGGGGCGTACCCTGCGTCCAATCGCGTCATAAGGGCAGACTGATTTACACTTTCCACATCTGATACATTTCGATCCGTCTATATGCGCCTGGCCATTTTCATGAGAAATCGCCTCCCGCGGGCAGACCTCCATGCACTGATGAGACAGACAGTTTCTGCACAGATTGCTGACCTCATACACATTATCCTCACAGGAATTGCAGGCAGAAGGTATCACCTGCATCAGAGGCGGTTCATAATACATCTGGTCAATTGTGCTTTCCTTCAGTCCGCTGGTAATATGCACCGGTTTATTTTGCGGCCGGAGGGACAATCCCATGGCGAGTCTGGCCCTCTCTGCGCTGATGGCCCTCTCCTGGTATATGCTTTCCCGGAAACGTGGAATCTCATCCGGCGACAGCTTATACGGAATCGCCTCTATATCATCCTTTATATTATCTGATTCATAAGCAATCCGCGCAATCTCAACAAAAACATGTTTTCTCAGTTCTGATACCTGAGTATGCAGGCCTCTCATCTAACAAAACCCCTTTCTTTCTCCGGATCTGTCCCGGCAGGAATCCTGCCGGAAGCAACAGCCCGTTCTTTGTTAAAATGCTGTCAATTCTGCAATTACCATTTTAGCTTTTCTTTCCCACCAGGTCAATGGGAAATATCTGCGCACGAAACAAAAAACAAAGCATATGATAAAACAAATCACATGAAAGGAATTCAGCTTTGAATTGCAATACAGGTAACTCTTCAAATATCACTATGCACATGAGAGAAGATATGCATTTTTGTCTGGACCGCCTTCCTGTCGCCATGGCCTATGTTCCCTGGCAGACCTTTGGACGTACCTTTGATCTGGACCGTGCCCTCCAGGCAGGAACTATTTTCCCCGAACTGAATAAACCATTCTACGGAAGCGGAGGTAACTGCCGATGAATATGTCCTGCAACAACTGCAACAACAATGAACGGATGAGACTTCTGAACGCCGTAAACCAGTTCGGCTTCGCTTTAAGCGACATTACACTCTATCTTGATACTCATCCGCAGGATCAGGAGGCCCTGGATTACTACAGACATATGAACCGGATGTATCATAAAGCCTCCGCTGAATTTGAAAATAAATTTGGCCCGCTGACCCAGTTTTCCGGGCAGGAAGAAAACATCTGGAAATGGTCCACACAGACATGGCCCTGGGAAAGGGGGTTTTATTAAAACATGTGGAATTATGAAAAACGACTGCAATACCCGGTAAAGATCTCAAAATGCAATCCTCAGATCGCCCAGGTCATTATCACCCAGTTCGGCGGTCCCGATGGAGAATTATCTGCCTCCATGCGGTATCTTTCCCAGCGATATGCCATGCCCTATAAAGAAGTAGCCGGGCTGCTGACAGATATCGGGACGGAAGAACTGGCGCACATGGAGATGATCTGCGCCATTGTCAGACAGCTTACCCAGGATCTGAGTCCCGAAGAGATCAGAAAAAGCGGCTTTGATACCTACTACGTGGACCACACTCTCGGTCTCTGGCCTACTGCCGCTGCAGGCATTCCCCAGAACGCCTGTGAATTCCAGTCCAAGGGCGATCCCATCACGGATCTGTTTGAGGATATGGCGGCAGAACAAAAAGCCCGGACTACTTACGATAATATTCTCCGGCTGGTAAAAGATCCGGAGGTCTGCGACCCGATCCGCTTCTTAAGAGCCCGGGAAATCGTTCACTTCCAGCGATTCGGCGAGGGATTGCGGATTGCCACAGAAAAACTCAGCGCGAAAAATTTCTACGCTGTCAATCCAGCCTTCGGATGCGATACAAAATAAATAATTATGAAGAATGCCGGACACCTTCAAAAGGCATCCGGCATTCTTTCAGATCGGGCTGTTTCATAAAAAACAGAACTACCTGCCTCGCTCCCCGCAGAATCAGGAGCTTGCAGTGTTCGTTTTCTTTCCACGCTTCCAGGAAGCTCATAATAATTATAAACTGGTTAATTTATTAATGCACTGTTCCATTTTATCTGTCAGTTCTTTTGTCTGATTCAGAATTGTTCCCAGAGATTTCAGCCATTCGTTTTTCTGGCTGATACTTTCAGACAGTTTGCATATGCCGGAATGGCCGGAAATATCATATTTCGAACATTCGTCAGAAAAATTCCTGTACAGACTGAAGCCGTAAAGCATACCCAGATGGAAATATGTTTCATCATGTACATCCGCCATATTGTAAATGGCAGTCCGTAATTCATCCATATGCCGGAAATCATCCGGCAGCATGGTTGATATTTTTCCGAATGTCTTATAAAACCCGTCTTCTATCCCGGATTCCCAGTTATCAAGTTTGTGTTCATCCGTATCAGGATTATACATCAGTGTTGATACAATTTTTGCCGGATCTGCATTTTCCATGATTCTTCTGAATTCTTTCACAGTTTTTGAATTGCTCATAATCAGCCTCCATTCGTTGAGTTACCATTCATTATGTTATTCAAAATCTGTCCCAAATAATCAGAAAAATTAAATTTTGCAAAAAAGATGCATGCCGGAAACAGACCTTACCGGATCTGTCTCCGCATGCATCCTGAAGAACTGTATTAAATTTTAATCACACTGTCTGCTGATCCGGACTTCTCCGCTTTCACCAGACGCATCTCCTGCAGGACATCACCATATCACACTGTCCAATGTCCTATGCTCTTCTCTTTCTGGCAACCGCCACAGCCGCGCAGCCTGCCGCTCCCAGGATAACGATCCAGAGAACTGCCTGACTGTTGTCAAAGGTCTTCGCAGACGTTGTACCTGTGGATTTTGTGCCTGCGGATGTGTCGGAACCACTGCTGTCTGTTCCCGCAGATGTTCCGGTGCCAGTATCATCACCTGCGTCTCCGGT
>CAYLWI010000028.1:0-20183 GCA_964387345.1 uncultured Eubacterium sp.
TGCAGATCAGTTGTGTGGCTGTCTGGGCTGCTTATGGCAATGTGTTCCGGGCCGGTGGGTATTCTTTTCACCAGTTTCTGTCAGACAGTTTCCAATACCTGCGCCAGTCTCTTGAACTGTCAGAGACAATGCGCAGGAAGTAATTTATAGGAAATCAGGCATATTTTATTGCCTGGGAAGGATTTTCAAATCTCTGGATATTTTCGGATAATTTGTTCAGGATCATATGCTTCTCTGCCTCATCATTCTGATAGGGGCTGCTGAACATGTATAGTTTTCTTGCGCTGTTTTTTCTGCAGAGCCAGTAATCCCTGTTGGCAATCACTGAATCTTCATGTGAAACTTCTACAAAATAGCCTTGCTGATAATGATATCTGGCAATTACAGTAATTCTTTTTTCCATAGTTTCAATCCTCTCTTCTAATTTTCTGCCTTTACCATGATAGCATAAAAAAAAATAATGTATAGTATTGACCTTTTCGGATTTCCTGTTCTCACAGACGGATGTATAATTGCAGTCCGGAACACCATGCCGTCGTCTGTTGTTGATTTTCCTTTATTTATATTATTTATAAACAACATATTTTCTTTCTTTCTATTAATATTCACAAAAATTGCTGGAAAGTATGGAAAACACTAGATTTTTCAGATTGATTTAACGGACATTTACAGGCTAAGAACACGCCGCCTGTGGGAAAAGAAACGGCCGCTTATGGGAGAAGAAACGGACAAAATCAGGATGCAGAAAAAAAGGAAGAACACGCCGTCTGTGGGAAAAGAAACGGTCATTTATGGGCCAGGAGCAAGACAAATATGGGTCCCATAAATGTCTGTTAAAAAATAATTATTAAGGTCCGGGAAAAAGGTCAAATATAGGATGAAATAGAGGAAGAAGCAGACAGATATAGGGTAATTGCATTTGAAAACAGATAATTATGAATCTGTTCCAGAAAAGAAATGGGAAAAACCAGAATATATATAGTAAAGAAGAAATGGACATTTATGGGATATAAAAAAGAAAGAAGCAGACAAATATAGGAACATCTTTTGGAAATAACGGACATTTGTGGGAGCCGTATCGGGAAAGAAACGGACAAAATCAGGATGAGAGAAAAAAGAAACGGACATTTATAGGATACAGTTGATGAAGAAAAGGACATTTGTGGGACTATGTCGGGAAAGAAACGGACAAAATCAGGATAGGATAAAAAGAAACGGACATTTATAGGATACAGTTGATGAAGAAAAGGACATTTGTGGGATTGTGTCGGGAAAGAAACGGACAAAATCAGGATGAGAGCAAAAAAGAAACGGACATTTATAGGATACAGTTGATGAAGAAATGGATATTTGTGGGAACTGTATCGGGAAAGAAACGGACAAAATCAGGATAGGATAAAAAAGAAAAGGACATTTGTAGGATGCCCAGGAAAGAAACGGACAAAATGAGGAGATTTTTATTGACAAACGTACTATGTGACGGCATAATTAAGGATATTTTCTCAATTTTTTTACAGAATACGACGGGATGGAAGAAAAATGGCAAAAGATGAGATGATTACAACAGAATGCAGTATGTTTCCGGATATGCTGAAAAAGAGTAACTTTCTGATTTCTTCTGTATACCGGGCGACCCTGCTGGAGAACAAGGTTCTGGCGCTGGCGCTGACAAAGGTGAATCTGAATGAAGAAGGGAGACCGGTGGCTACCCTGAAAACCAGGGAAATCAAGCAGGTACTGCATGTGACGGGAAATGCCATGAGTACATATCTGAAGGATGTGGCTACTTCCCTGGCAGGACGGACGATGTTTGTGGAATCCGAGGACGGAAGCTTCCAGTGCATGAATCTGGTAGGCGTGGTGAGCTATCAGTCCGGTACAGGGACCATGGAGATTAAGTTTGAGCCTGAGATAAAAGACTATATTTTTGATCTGAAGGCTAATTTTACCATGCTGGATATTCCTATGATGCTCTCTTTCCGCTCCGGATGGTCATACAGGCTGTACGAATTGTTATCTTCGAAAGCCTATCATTCCAAATATGATAAAGATACAGGAAATGTATTTCATATTAAATATGGAGTTTCGGAGCTGAAGCTGCATCTGGGAACGGTCCAGATCAAAGACGACAAAGGGAAGATCAACCGGGATATCCAGCGGGAACTGGAGAAAAAAGAAATTGACTATGATTACATTGTCAATGAACTGGTGCATGAAAAACTGAAATCTTTTGATAAATGGTGTGATTTCAAGCGCCGCGTCCTTGATGTGGCAGTTAAGGAGATCAATGAGAAATCGGATCTTCATGTAGAATATAATCTTTTGAGGGGCGGCCGGGGAGGAAAGATTTACGGTATCGATTTTGAGGTGACCCGTCAGGATATGGTGGTTGACGAGAAAAAGCAGGAGCCGGTTAAAGTTCCATCTTCTGAGGAACTTGACGCTATGGCTGACCAGGTGCTGGAAATTATCGAGGAAAAGATAAAAATCAGTGAGGCAAAGGCGCTTCTGAAAGCGGCGGATTATGACCTGGAACGGATTGAGCAGGCCTATTCCCTGGCCTGCAGGCAGGAGGAGATTCACAACCTGATGGGCTGGATGACAGCCGCCCTGCAGCATGGGTATGAGGATAAGCCCATCCATAAGGTAAAGGGGCATACTCCGGAGGAAACAGCGGAATTTGACGCATTTATGGAGAAGCTGAGAGAAAATAATACAGTACAGGCATAACTATCGGAGATGGATGATAAAGTGTGGATAAAATTTTTGTGACGGGTATCAGGAAAGAAATTTTTTATGGAACTGTTTCAGCAAAGCGTGTATAATAAAAGACAAAATGAAAAGCGCGTTTTGGAGGTGTTTTATGGAACAGCAATATTTTACAAATGAAATTATTTTATCCTGGCTTCAGTATTTTTCGAAAAACACGCCGATTGATCTGGAAAAGGTAAAAATGATCGACATTACCCGGAAAAATAAGAATGTGATTCCCACAGTAGAATCCCATAAAGCGGTTCTGGTTTTCACGGCGGCAGGAAATCCGGATATTTTTTACAGGATGTGGAACGCCGGACTGGGGGAGTGCGAGGTCTGGTATAATGAAGGCTCCGAGCCCACAGGTGAGGTAAAGACAGACAAAATCTGTAATATGATTAACCGGGGAATTAACGCATCCGCCGGCATGCTGATTGTAAATCCCAATGCCCGCAATACTTACAAGATCGGCATGGATAATCAGAATTTCCGCAGGGGATCCATTCATTATGTGGGGAGCGAGATCCGTGCGGTGATTTTAAACAAGATGCAGGTGGGACGCCAGGATGACATCTGCGTCATCAGCGGTGAGAGTATTGCCATTGAGGCTGGCATTATTGCTATCGAGGGGTCAGTTCTGGCAGTGGAATATAATAAAGATGACCGGGCTACCATGGAAGATAATATCGATCACTTTGGCCTTCAGAATATCCAGGTAATCGATCATGTGGACGAGGAGACCATGAAGAGATATCCGGTTCCTTCTCTGGTATTTATGGTGGCTTCCGCCAGCATGGAGCAGGAGCTGGAATGTCTGACAAAGCTGAATCCGAAGATCAGTGTGGTGGTATATACCCTGGATTTCGGTGTGGCGGCTAATATGTCAAAGATTTTTGAAAAATATGGAATCAAAGATACAGAGGTGATCCAGATCTCTGTCTCGAAACTGAATCACAAAAACACTTTTGAGCAGCAGCCCGCGCCCTGGATCATTTCCGGAAAGGCTGATCTTTGACCGGAGAAAAGAAGAATTACCGGATCAGATGAAAAGAAAGAAGGCGGATGGAGTGGATAATATCGCAAGAAGTTGTATTGACTGTGCTGCCGGAAACTGTAACTGGGAGGAGGGAAGTTTCCCGGATTTCTGTCTGACTACACATATGGATCCGGATATACTGACAGAGGCCATGGCAGAGTATAAAAAGGATGATGTCAGAAAAGTGACAATTGCCGCTGCCGAGGTGGAGGCGGATAATTATCTGAAAATGACCCGTCTGGAAGAGACGATAGAGTTTGCGAAAAAAACCGGAGCAAGAAAGATCGGGATTGCCACCTGTCTGGGACTGCTCCGGGAATCGCGGATTCTGGCAAAGGTTCTGAGGAGTCATGGTTTTGAAGTCTATGGCGCGGCCTGTAAATGCGGTACCCAGAGGAAAGTCGATGTGGGAATTCCCGAACGCTGTGATAAAGTGGGATTTAATATGTGCAATCCGGTTCTTCAGGCAAAGCTTCTGAATGCGGCGCATACAGATCTGAATATTCTTATGGGTCTCTGTGTGGGGCATGACAGCATGTTTTATAAATATTCAGATGCCCTGGTGACTACGCTGGTGGCAAAGGACCGTGTGCTGGGGCATAATACCGTGGCGGCGCTATATCAGGCAGACCAGTATTATAAGAAAGTATATGGCAATGAGGGGAAATAACTGACGGATTTATTCAGGACGGTGGGGGGAACAGATAGTGGCAAAAGTGTTATTGTTTCAATGTAAAAATGAACAGGAGATCCGTCAGGCGCTGACGCCCATGAAGATTCCTGCTCTTGTGGTTCCGGAGGAATGTTTTGATCTTTCTCTTGAAGAACTTGAGAAAGGAAAGTTTACTGCCGGCAGAGGAGGCGCTGTCTCTCCCGGAGAAGGAAGAGTATATCCGGCAGAGAGTCTTATGGTTATGTGTGATGTGACGGAAAAGCAGATGAACCGGCTGCTGATGGAGCTGCGCCGGAGGGAGATCAGAATTGATTATAAGGCGGTGCTGACTCCCACAAACCGTACATGGAAAGTAGGACAGATGTATCTGGAAATGGCCAGGGAGAGAGCCATGTATATGAAGATGGCAAAGAAAAATCAGATATAACAGATAAACGACAGGTATCTGGACAGATAAAAGCAGGACGATATGGACTTCCATATCGTCCTGTGATTATTATTACTGATATATTGGAAAGCAATGATCTGTTTTCAGCTCAGAGCAGCCGTAATAATTGCCATAGAATAAACTTCCATAGCGTTGCAGCCTCTGGACAGATCGTTGATCGGAGCATTCAGGCCGAGAAGAATCGGACCGTATGCGTCAAAACTTCCGAGACGCTGTGCAATCTTGTAACCGATATTTCCTGCGTTGATATCCGGGAAAATAAAGGTATTGGCATGGCCGGCAACGTTGGAATCGGGGCATTTGGTTCTTGCGACAGCAGGAGATACGGCAGCGTCAAACTGAAGTTCTCCGTCAATCGCGAGATCGGGAGCTTTTGCTTTTGCCTTTGCGCAGGCGTTGCGCATTTTATCAACATCCTCTCCCTTGCCGGAACCCAGGGTGGAATAGCTTAAGAAAGCAACCTTGGGATCAACGCCGAAGATCTTTGCGCAGTTTGCAGCTTCAATGGCGATCTCTACCAGATCATCCTCGGAGGGATGAATGTTGATGGCGCAGTCAGCCATGGCAAGAACTTCATTATCACCTGTAGCAGCCGGGCGGACCAGAATGAAAACAGAGGATACGATCTTATTGCCTGGCTTTGTCTTGATCAGCTGAAGCGCCGGGCGGACAGTATCTGCGGTAGAATATGTGGCTCCTCCCAGCAGGCAGTCAGCCACTCCCATCCTGACCAGCATGGTTCCGAAATAGTTGCCATGCTTCAGCGCGGCACGACACTCGTCGGCTGTCATTTTTCCTTTCCGGAGTTCAACCATTACTTCAACCATTTCATCTATTTTATCATAAGATTCGGGATCTATAATGTCTGCGCCATTAATATTATATCCGGCAGCTTCGCTGGCCGCTTTTACCTCATCTACATTACCAACAAGAATCGGTTTCAGGAATGTTCCGGCCAGTAAACGGGAAGAAGCTTCCAGAATACGGGGATCTGTACCTTCTGTGAAGACGATAGTCTTCGGATTGTCTTTTAATTTCTGAATCAGTTTGCTGAACATGGGTCAGTTACCTCCAAAGTATATAATTTCTACAGCCGTCCGATTGATTCCGGCTACAGTTCCTTACTTTTCTATTGTACCTTTTTTGGGATAAAATTCAAGTAAAAAGCAGATTATTTCAGCCATGGTACGCAGGAAAAAACAGCGGCAGGGGGAATTAGAGAAGAGGTAAAAGGAAAAGGAGCCGTCATTCCGGCTCCTTCATCCATTTTCTGGCAAAGGATTTTGCGTTTTCAAAATCTGTGGCATCAGGATGTCCTTTTGCGATAAATTTGAAGCTGCCTTTACAGGTAAAAGTTTCAGTTTCCGCAAGAAATCCTTTTTCGGTGAGAAGTTTCCGCATTTTGCTGCAGGGATCGCCTATAGCGGCATCTCCGAACAGAATAATTTTTCCGACATTGCGCCGGTCAAGGCGGGAAATAAAACCCTTTATGCTCTCATCAATTTTCCCTGCATAGATTGCCCCGCCCAGAAATAATGTATCTGTATAGCCCCGGATCCGTTCGGAGGTAGGGACTGCCTCGCAGCCCAGTTCCCCGGCCATTGCCTCTGCGATCAGTTTCGTGTGTCCGGTCCGGGAAAAGTACCGGACTCCGAATTTATATTTCTGCTCTTCCATAAGTTCCTCCTTCTGAGTATAAGTTTGTCTGTTGACAGTATACCCCTTTTCTCCTGGAAAAAACAGGAAAAAATCAGAATGTCAGATACAGGCAGTGATCCTCAAAGGGGATATAATCTTCCCCGGCAACCAGTTCATGATCGCTTTCGTAAGAAAGGATCTCATCCATGTATCTTTTCTTTTCCGCATGGAAAACAATTTCAAATAATTCGTGATAAAGATCACCGAGCACTCCGGTTTCATCAAAACATTTTTTCTGGTCAACAGCGGACCGGATCAGGTCAAGCTGTTCGCCGGTAACTTCATATTCATATACAGTGTCGTCATAATCGCCTAAACCATATTCCAGGATGGCGTGAAATGGATATTTTGTCATAACAATGATTTTCCTCCCGGTTTAAAGTATATTTTCCAGTATGTCTTTTTCCGCAGATATAAGATGCTGTTTCATATTCTGGCGTGCCTGCAGCGGATTCTTTTCCAGAACAGACTGATAGACAGATCTGTGTGCCGTCAGTATATTCCGATAACGCCTGGACTGTTCCTTTTCGCTGCCTCTGACGAGTGCCTCGCGTCAGGCACAGGCCGGAGTGGAACGGAGAAAAACCCGCCTTCCTGGAGGGAAATAGGATTCAGTCACGAAGGAGTAAAAAAAGAGATACTCCAATGAGTATCCCAGATAATGCACCTTCAGTGCAGCGAACATTTTTTCGCGAACCCGCATAAATACTGGGTTTTTTGGGCATCTTCGCGTCCCCAAAACGGCTTATGGGGCAGTTATGGGGCAAGAATCTTAATTTCCTTGATCTGGTCATTTCTTGTTTCCTTCAGTTTTTCCGTCACATGCAGGTAGATTTCCCGGGTAATTTTGCTGTCATAATGGCCAAGGCGCTCTGCAATCGCATCAATATCCACACCCTGCTCCATCATGAGGGAGGCGTGTGTATGGCGCAGTGTATGAGGGGTAATCCGGCGGCCAAGGATCCGTTCTGAATTTTCCCGGAGATATTTACCATATACATCAAAATAAATATGGCTGCCGTCCTTATAAGGGAAAAGCAGATTATTTTTATTCAGATGGATAATATTATGGTCTATGTATCCGGAGACAAAAAGCCGGCGGCAGAGTGTATATAACTCGTCCTGCATATAGACATCCCGGACTGAATGATAAGTTTTCGGGGAGGTCACAACGTTATTGATGCTGTCATAGGTCTTGGTAACATGGACCACGCGCTCGGAAAAGTCCAGATCGGAGCGCAGGAGGGCAGCAGCTTCCCCGAAGCGCAGACCGGATAAAGCAAGAAACATGGTAAGGTTGCGCCACAGTTCAACTGTCATTTCCTTTACCAGCAGATTCAGTTCATCACGCTCCAGGAATTTATCCTCGATTTTCTGACGGCGGGGGACATCCTTAAAACGTTCCAGTTTATCCAGAAACTGGATGCTCTCAAGATAATCGTTTTTATATCCCCACCGGAGCAGGGCTTTCAGACGTTTCATGTGCTCGTTCAAGGTACCAGGGCCTTTTCCGGAAGCCAGAAACCGGCTGCGGATATATCCGGCAGACAGACTGGACAGAACAACATCCGCTCCCAGAAGCTTCATAATGGATTCGCAGGCCCAGTAATTACGCAGATAAGTGGACTGTTTTACGGTTCGCTTCTGATCTTCACGGTAATCAGCCACCAGGTCCTTCAGACGGACCTCTTTTCGGGCTGGTGCATAAAGCTTCTGCTGGATCTTTTCCTGGAGGGCCTGCTGGGCGGTTTTCTGTGCCTGTCGGGTGTCCTTATCAAGAGTGACAGAAACTTTCTTTTCCGTCATGGTCAGCGGATCCAGATACCGCTCCGCAAAGCGGTATTTCCCATTATTCAGTTTTTCGCACCACATAATCATCTTCCTTTCGTAAAATTAAATACAAAAATAACAGCCGACGGGAACGGATGTTCCGCTTGCGTGGCTGCCCCGAAGATGATACACTATATTTGAACGTACTGCTGTATTCTTCGGAGCAGCAGTCTATTTATGAGATCCCCGTATTGATTACGGGTGCAGGATTCATTGGCGTGAGTCCTGCGAGATTGCCGTCCTGGTGTTGGTGGCGTCGGGGCGGTTTTATTTCATATATTTTAACATCTGGATTAGGTATTCACCAGATAGCGTGTCTGTTTCATCGCGGTCTAAATAACGTTTTCCGAAATTTACGAACCCATTTTGTGAATAAAAATCTATCAGAAAAGGCTTGTCTTCGCATTCCAGATAAACAATTTTGCCGCCGGCAATATATTGCATTTCACGCACTTTGTCGAGCGCAAGCTTTAATAACTCGTCTCCTGTAATAAGTCGGTCATAACCGTTTTGGTAATTCTTGCCTAACTGACCAATTAACGGAGCAGATAAAATATATCTTTTAATTGCTGGCTCAAACTGTCCGAACTTGGACAGACGTCTGCGCCATTTGCTGGATAAACTATGATGGTCAATGCAGAATACTTTGTTGGCCAGGGCATAATATCCGACAATTACATAAGATCCTTTAAAGGAAGCCATTATTATATATGTACTTGAAATCCCTTGTTTTGAAAATTCAATCGCTGTGTGTTTTATAAATTCTTCCACATCGGAATTTGGCGGGCAAGAAAAATCGGAGAGCAAAATCTTTGTTTCTGACTCTCCGATCTGTTCAATAATTTCTTTAAGATTAATTCCTATAAATCCGCTCATTATTTTTTGCTTAGCACCTCTTTAATTTTTTCTCCACGGATATCCTGATATGTCCTGCTGAGAGTAACCTGCTTGCTTTGCTTTGAAGAAGCATTTTCCAAGGCAATCACAAGCTGCTTACCAAGTTTCTTATCTTTGATATCCACATTTTTTAATATACTTTTCGTAGCCATGACGATCAACTCCCATTCCTTTGTTTATAATATACCCGTGCAACAAAATATGATTCCTTTTGTGCTTAAATTTTAGCATTTATAAATGAAAATGTGAAGGTCATAAATTATAAAATTTTGCTTTTTTATGCAAATCCTTGCAAATGTATGAAGTTTTCAATGTTCATAGTAAATTTTTAATAGTATTAGAATAGAAACTAAAATTATTAAAAAATAGGATATGCAATATAACGTAAGATCCATTGGCGTGAATCCTACGAGATTACAGTCTTGATGCTGGTAGCACCGGGGCGGTTTTTAATTAAGACAATTCTGGCACAAGTGAATTAGGAATCAAATAAGGTGCTATACCAGCAATAGTCATTGTGGATGCAAGGCAGGCGCGGACATGGGGAAGAAGTTCAAATACTACTGCTGCATGAAGGTTTTCATTTGTGATATTTTTCTTTGGTTCATCGCAAGTGAAAATTCCGGTGAGGGATACCATTATATAAAAAGATCGCGCACTTTTTTCCATATTTTCCTCAGATACAAGCAGCAATTCAACACTACAATCCCCGATATATTCGGATTCATTATGTTCGCTTTTTCTGCATCGGCGAGATAAAACAACTCTTATTTCATCCTCATCCAGAATCCTTTTGTTAATTAATTCTATACCTGTGGTTTTTACTGATTTTAATTTTAAATTAAGCATATTGATCATCACATTTCCTCCAGTTCTTCTCTGACAGTTTTATAAGGGGAGACTTTGGCAGCAGGGAAGTGAATGATTTGACTGCTTGTTTCGGTATCTGAAAAAGCGGACGCATCAACAAGAGAAGCACATCTTATGGATGTAGTATATTCCACAATAGCATCATTGATAAATTGATTTAAACTGATGCCAAGCTCATGGGCTGTCTCAGCAGCTTTTTCATGGACAAATGGAGACATACGAAGCGAAAACTTCCCACTATAGTGATTAGCTTTTTTACAGGTAATTGGAGGGATGGGAATACCATATTCTTTTGCAGTATCAAGCCATACCTTTTCATTCTCTTCTAATTCATGGATTGCTCCCTCGGAAGTTTCTCCCTGGCCGACGCAGCCTTTTAATGCATTGCTTTCTGCAACCCAGAATACATGACCTTCTACATTTGTTTGATATACTTTAAATTCATACAGCATGGTTAATCCTCCTTAATTGTATCAAACAATATTTTTAACTGTTTAATATATGCTTCTTTTACAGTCTTACCATGGCGCGGTATCGGGATAACCGTTCCGGATTCTCTGTGGATAACTTTCATATGGTTCCCACCACCGACAACGAGACAACCGAAGTACTCGGCAAGTGTTTGAACTTCCTCAAAAGTAATGTCATTGGGAATTGGTTTTTTATAAAATTTTTTCAATCTTTTTTCGAGTGTGCTCATATTATCTCCAGATTATTAAATAATATCATATATGATACTAAAGTGCAAAATAAAATTGATTTTACTCTAAATTAAATAAAAATTTTTGAAAAACTTTTTTATATCATTATTATGAATTTCGCGATATGGAACGCTCAGTATAACGTGTTTACTGGATTTCAAAACAGAAGCCTCAAGCGCAGTAATGAGGTGTTTGCATGCATTCTCATTTTCTATTTCCACATGTTTTAATATGCTTTTTGTTGCCATAAAAATATCACTCCAAAAATGTGCCTGTGGGCTATATGATAAAAACAGCGTAGCTTACAAATTGACAATCTGAGTATATTTGGTATAATATACTTAACAAGACAGCCGATACGATAGAGCAAACCTATCCGTTTCCGGCGAAGTTATCAGTAACTAGAAATAGCACCTCAAAAGCTTGGCCAGAGCTGGGGTGCTATTTTCTATGGGTAAAATTCAGAATGGCTACGATCAGCAAAGCAACGCTCACGATTAAGCTTAATTCTTCATATGTACTCATATGACCACCCCTTTCCGCAAGACTCGGAAACGGTGGCATGCACCCTATCGGCTGCCTGGGTAAATATACTATTCAGTTTTGGGTCCCGGCGGCTACGGAGAGCGCCGGGAGATGTTTTGAATTTAGATAAGAGATCTTATCCTACCAAACATGTTCTCCTTATCTTTTGAATAGTGATAGTTCAGTAATCCAATAATCGTAATTTTATTAAGCGTTTGCTATAACCAAAAAGCCGACTGAGCTGATCTAGAGTAAGGTCTATATTATCTCCGATAATATCATCCGGAATCAGAAGATCGGCTGCAAACTGGTCAGCCTCATTTTCATATTTTGATGTGGTGAGCTGCGTCCTGGAATCCATAAAAATAGCATTTGCCTTTTTATGGAGGAACATATGTCCAAGTTCATGAGCGCAGACAAACATTTCGGAGCAGTGAATTAAGCAACTCTTCATCTAAGTAAATATAATCCTTGGTGAACATAGTTTTTACAATCCTCCATAAATTTTTATTAAAATACCGAAGCACTTTAATCATCAAGTTTCCCAATTACTTTTCCCATGCAAACGATATTGTCATATTCCGATACATTGATATTATCGAAATCTGGATTTCGGGAAATCAGTTCAGATTTTCCATATTCCTTAATGTAAGCAGATCCATTTATAACAAAAATCCCGACATCCCCATATTTCATTTCCTGCTTCTGGGAGACCAGAACCGTATCTCCATCATGGTAATCCGGTTCCATGGAATCTCCGGATACTTTTATAGCATAGTCAACATTCCTGTTCTCCGGTGTTGCCGGAATTTCAATATGATCCACAATCTCATTTCCCAGGATAAACACACCGGATCCGGCGGATGCACCGCGGAAGTATTCCACCAGGCGCTTGGCACCGCCGGGGCGATCTTCTATGTTGATGATGGCAGCAGGAGGCGTATTTTCACAGCGATCTAATTCCTTTTCTAAAACAAGATCCACTAACTCTTTGCCATGGCCATCAAGGAAATGATATTTGTTTAGTAATGCCTTATCATCAAGACTGACTACCATTTCTGTTAATGATTGGGATTCGTCTTGATATAGATAGTTTGCATCTATATTAAGGACATCCAATATCTTTGCTATAGTAGCCACTGCTGGCTCGCGGTTTCCGCTTTCGTATCCTGATAATGTAGATTTAGCTATCCCTAATTGATCTGCAAGTTGCTCTTGAGTTAGCCTAGCCTTTATTCGACTCTCTTTCAATCTATCGCAAAATGCCATTATTTTCACCTCTTTTCAAAATTATTATAAATGCAAAATACAAGTAAATCAATACAGAAAGTTCGCAAAATGAATATTTTTATATAAAAATATATTGACATATACGCAAAACGAGAATATAATCAAGAAAAAGAATGCAAAATGCGTACATGGAGGTGAGTCAAATGCAAATTGCGGATTTTAATGCACCAGCAGCAAAAAACATATCAAAAATAATTGAAGAAAAAGGGCTGAAACAGATATATGTTGCAGAAAAAGCAGGATATAAGCCTCAAGAATTAAGCGACATGATAAATGGGCGTCGATTAATAAAAGTATGTGACATCACGAGACTGGCGCGGGCATTAAAAGTAGAAATTAATGAGATCTATAAGACTGAAAAGGAAGATGAATAGAAGTAAAGAATCATGAAATTAACGAGGCTACTCCACTCGCGAAATAGAATAGCCCCCAATCCATTATTTGGCTCGGAATGTTTTGGAAATAGTACGGGTTCTATGACCGTTGCTAATAGTCGTGCGGACACGAACGCTCTTGCCACTATGCGAAGGTCTCGCAGTAGAGCGTATAGTAATTTTCCTTGCTATGATATTCACCGCCTTTCAATTAAAATATGAAGCTTCTATTGACAGGCTACTATAAAAATATTGAGAAGTCAAGGAAATAATCTATATATTGTATAAAACAAATGTTCTAATACAAAATATAGTAAAGTTTGCAATAATTCAGCAATGAAATCCAAAACAATGAGCAAAAAGGTAAACAAGAAAATGAAAAAAGCAGATGAAAAATTCTTAATCCAAGGATCCGGCCACGGCTTTTATTTGACACCAAAACAGCTGACAGAAATCCTTGGCTGCAGCGACCGCCATGTCAGAAACATAATCCACGGCATCCGGGAACAGATCCAGAAAGGACGTTACAGCAGGTATGCTCTTCTGGATTCTGGAGACATCCGGGTAAATATCTATGCATATTACGACTACGATAAATATCGCCGGCTGCTGGAGGACAAAAACGCCAGCAAAGTAGTTCCGGAATTCAATCCGATGGAGCTGGCGGCCCTGTGTCCGGTGGTAGAGCGGGTAATCGCAATAGACGTTGAGAAAGTTGGATAAAATGAATATTTTTCAGATGATCGTATTTTTCGCGGCAGTAATTATCATCCTGGTACTTCTGCCGGATGACTGGAAGTAACAATGAAATATCGGTATCCACCACAGCAGGCATCGGCAGGTAACACATTAATTGTTTTTTTTCTGACGATACAGTACCCCCATAAATTGTACATGCTGATCCGAGTTCCTTTTTTATGATAAATTCGCCGGTGTCTGCTGTGGTGGGTATCGGAGAAAGGAGAAGAAGATGAGCAGAGAGAAGAAAGAACGAATGAGAATGTATACGTTCCTGATTACGCCAGAAGAAAGAAAAAGACCGGACTTTCAGAAGTTCATAGACTTCATAAAACAGAAAGATGCGGTCTATTGGATGGGAAGACAGTCAGATGCAATGATGATAAAAGTTTTTGCAAAAGACACAGAAACAATAGAATTCCCGTGCGGATTCCTGCCGCAGAGAGAATATAAAATCACCGAAGGCCAGAAAAACCAATTCATAAAACAAAATTACCGTTTTTGACTAATCTGACTTTGCGGGAGAGAGCAAGGAGGAAACTGCTCTATATCTATATATTCGTATTGGGAATCGTCATATGCAAAGTGAATGCAAACACCTGTGTATTCAAGATGATCAAGAATAGAGATTAATTTACGGTATTCTTGTGGGTCGGATGGCGCTTTCAGAGCGTAATGTTTTTCGCCGGATGAAAAGATTTTGGTAAGTAATGAGGTGAGTTCTTTTTCATTCATGGTTAAATTCCTTTCTTAAAACAGATTATTTCTGGTTAAAGAATAGGAGATATCGCAGGAAATGTCAACGATGGAACGAGGTAATGAAAAATGAAAACGAGGATTAAGAACATGCTCATCAAAGTATCCTTTGCGGGTGCTTTTATCACCATGCTGGCAGCAGTATCCAGCATCGGAGCCCCGGGATTTGATTGGGACAGGCTTCCGGCCGTGATCGGGACCGCCGCCACCTGCGCCGGATGGATCAGCCTGGTGGCATACGCCAACCGGCCCAAAAGAAAAGCACCCTCCGCCGGCCGGAACAGGGAGGGTGCATGCAAAAAATGTGATCGGGGACAGTATAGCATAAAATACTGCAGAAAGGAAGTCAGAATGAAAGACAAAAAGATTGTAACAACGGAAAGAGAGCTGCAGGCAGCCAGCTATTTGGCAGGGCAATTCGTTGCGGAAACCGAAGGCGGAAGAAATAAAGAGAAATATATGGAATTTGCAGCAAAAATAAATGGTGTATTGATGGCGCTCCTGGGAGAACGTGCGGCTGACAGGGAGCTGAAAGAATGTATGGAAGCATTTGCAGAAGCGAGAGCACAAAAGGGAAATCATGATTGAGTTAAGACGGGTTCTGGCTCTCCTGGAAAATCCGGACCGGATCCGGATCACCAGACACGGGGAAACAGTATACTATGGCTATAAGGCCAATATCTGCGGTGCCCATGGATCCAGGGGCCATCTGTCAGATTATGGGCTGACCGGCCATGAGATTGTACATAAGATCCGGCCCCACACAGAGTACCGGGATCCGCACTGGGAAGAAAAAGGACTGGCAGCCCCGCTGATGCCGGAGGAGACGCCGGACTATAATTTCCAGGACCTGCAGGGGACCTTTTATTTTGAGATCAGAATATAAAAACTGAGGCATCTGCCTGGCAGCAGATGTCTCAGAAATGCTATGAAAAAAACCTGAATACAGAATAGCATACCAGGTCTCAGAAATCAAGAAAATACCGGGGAAAACCCGGTTTTAAAACTCGATAAAAAGCATTAACAGTAGGACCAGATATGTATATTTTGGAAACATGTAAAGCCGGGCGCACCATAGAAGTGAGGAAAATGTGCGTCTGGGGAAAAAAGGAGCGGGGCAGCAGGAGGAAGAAAAAGCAGAAACCATCCACAGAAGAGCAGCTTGCCGCAAATCTGAAAAATGCCATCCGGAAGCTGACAAGGATCATGAATACCAACTTCGGGCCGGAGGATTACCACCTGGTACTAAGTTACCGGAAAGAGGAGAAGCCGGATTCCTGGGAGGGGATGGCAAGGGACGCCCGGGAGTTTTTAAAGAAGCTCCGGAAGGAATATAAAAGGCAGGGCCTGCCCTGGGGATATGTCCGGGTGATGGAATGCGGGAAGCGTGGAGCCAGGCACCACCATCTGGTAATAAAAGGAATTAAGCCCGCAGTATTCCGGAAGTGCTGGACAAAGGGCTGGGTAGGGTGCTACCCGCTGGATGAATCCGGGCAGTACAAAGACCTGGCGGCATATTTTCTCAAATTCACGGATGGGGCAGTCCGGGAAGGGATACTGAAACACCGGTGGGATTCCTCCAAGAATCTGAAACAGCCGGAAATACACAGGGTGCGGGTAAGCCGCAGGTATTTCCGGGCAACACCCAGAATAGAGAAAGGATATTATCTGGACAAGGATACGGTCCAGGAATATGTGGACGCAAATGGAAACCGTCAGTTTTCTTACACACTAATCAGAATCCGGGGTGATACCAGTTGAAAAAAGATGTGAATATCTATATTGAGTGCCAGCTGAAAGGGCCTCAGAGGAAAACAGCAAAATACGGGTATGTGATAGAATTCGTGGAACGTGACGGATCCATGTCCATACTGACGGAGATCGGATGCATGAAGAATACCACGGCACAGAGGCTTGTGGTGGCAGCAGTCGCCCGGTCGCTGGGGCGGGTAAAGGGAAGAAACAGGATCTGTATCTTCACGGACAGCCAGTATTTCCAGAATGCGATCATGCAGTGCTGGATGTATGACTGGGAATCTGCCGGATGGAAGAATGCCAGGGGGAAGAAGGTTGCCAATGCCGATATCTGGCAGATGATTATGGATCTGGAAGAAGGCCACGACATCACCGTATACCGTCAGGACAGCCACCAGTACTCCGCGTGGCTGGCGGATGAGATGGGGAAGCTGGATGTGGAGCCGGGGAAGTCCCGGATTATATACCCGGAATAGCCGCAAACCCGCACTCTGACCTGTATGGAGCGGTATTTTGAGGAACATATCCCACAAATGTCCGTTTCTATGCAGGTCTGACACCATGAAAATGCCGGGAACCCGCATAATGACCGGATGCGGCGGGATTTCCGGGAAAGGAGAATCATGTTTGAGGATATCAACAAATTAAAGTATTTCAAAAAAGCGGAGGAAGCAGTCAGAAAAGCCGGATATTCCGGATTTCTGATTGTGGACAGATCAAAGTTCGCCATTACAGGACGGAAGAATGCGAAAATCTATTTTCTTCCCATCCCGAAGAAAGGGAACGTGAAGAAATTTGAAAAGGCGATCAGTACCCTGGGAGGAGGAAAATCAGAACCCAGGAGAGCCAGCAGAGGGTTTAAGTACGGCGGAATACATCTGATGGGATATATGTACCTGACGCTGGAGAAGCGCGACCGGGAGAAGCTGGACTGGTGAGTAAAAGTATTCTCCAGGAAGAAAAAGAATGCTTCCTCTGCCGGATGGCTGCGGAAGAGGCCGGATATTTTGGAGAGCTCTCTCACGCAGGCCTGCACCGGCATCATGCAATCTTCGGGAGGGGCAACAGGGAAAAGTCAGAGCACTATGGCCTGTGGGTCTGGCTCTGCGTGGCGCATCACGAATATGGCCCGGAAGCCGTACATAAAAACCGGGCAGCCAGGCTCTTCCTGTCCGGGATCGCCCAGCAGGCATTCATGGAAAAATATCCGGATACTGATTTCCGGGAAGAATTCGGGATAAATTACCTGGACTGCCTGCCGGAGGAGCTGGAAAACCGCATAAATCCCGGATGCGGCATGGCTCCGGGGAAAGTGGAGGACGGGTTTTCCAGGATTGAGACCGGCCTGGAAGACGGGATGCCGTTCTGAGGGCTGCGGATGCAGAAAATTACAGCCAGGAATATGGCCGGATGGAAAAGGAAATATACGGGGAATGATCCGACGGAGAAAGGAGTAAACCATGGACGATAACAAAATTACATTTCCCTGCCCCTACTGCGGGCAGATGGTCATGATCAGAGACGGGGGGAGGATCCCCGGGAAGACGCAATAGAGGCCTGCACCTGCGTGAAAGCACAGAGACACACCCGGGTCAGGCGGCAGAAAGAAAAAACAGGGGAAAATATCGAGAGGCTGATCGGAGAGAAAAGCGGGGATGAGATGCTGCCGGATATCGTAATGCTGGCACATACCGCCGGGGATATCGTCTGCGAAGAGGAGATGGATAAGATTACTTTCCAGACCGGGCGGGAAACAGTAACCATTTCCCGGAATCAGAAAGGTATTGTAAAGGTCAACCGGGCATCAAAGCGGCAGCAGTCGCTGGAGGGATAGTCTGGTGACCAGAAAGGAGAAATATGTACGCACCAGGAGTTTTATACGACGTATACGACGGGGAAAAGAAAGTGCTGCATCTGGTCAGGACAAAAGAAGTCATGGAACTGACCGGGGTACGCCAGGGGACAGTCAATAAAGCGGTAACGACAGGTTATCTGATCCACGGCAGATACCGGATAGAAGAGGCCTGGATACGCGAAGGAAAAGAATACACGGAACGGGAAACCAGGAACAGGTTCGGAAATGAAAACTATGACCAGTGGAAACGGATGAACCGGAGATATGGGAGAAAATCATGTCAAAACGCACAGAATTAAGACGCCAGGAGAAAGATTATATGAAATCCGGGAAGGTCTACCAACTTACCCAGAAACAGATTGAAGAAATGAAGCGGGAAATCACCAGGGAAATCCTTCCGGAAGCATCGGAAAAGGCATTTAAACTGATGATGGGAATCTCGGCCAGTGTTCTGGCAGAGGATTACTGGCCGAAAAGCGGGAAAAAGAAGATTCCGGAATTCCTGCAGAAAACATACAGCCTTTTTGAATCCTTTGAGGCCGGGGTGGTGACCATGGACCAGATTGAGGCATCGCTGTGGGAATATGGCGGGATGAAAATCAGATTATAGGTGGAAACATGAATGAATTAAACGAATGGTATGAAATTATTACTTATGAGCAGGCCAAAAATATCCTGC
This sequence comes from uncultured Eubacterium sp., assembly GCA_964387345.1. Taxonomy (GTDB): domain Bacteria; phylum Bacillota; class Clostridia; order Lachnospirales; family Lachnospiraceae; genus Eubacterium_I. The sequence goes on from CAYLWI010000028.1 coordinate 18,880, forward strand.
GGGAGAATATAGACACTCTGAAAATGAGTTTTATTGCAGCAGGATACTATCTGAAATATATCCGGGACAATGAACTGTATTTGGAAGACGGCTATCAGAGCATCTGGGAGTTTGCGGAGGATAATTACGGAATCCGGAAATCCACGGCCAGCAGATGGATGTCCATGAATGACAGATTCAGCCAGGCCGGAAACAGCCCTGTACTGGCTGAAGAATACAGGGGATTTGAGAAGAGCCAGCTGCAGGAGATGCTCTACCTGGATGACAAGCAGATCCAGGCGGTGACACCGGACATGACCGTGAAGGAGATCCGGGAGGTACGGAAGCCGGAAGAACCGGTGGGAGAATTGAGAAAGCCGGATGAGACAGATCGGGAGTATCTGAAAGCAGCTGCAAGTCATCTGATAAAGAGCTTGCGCAAATGGTTCCTTGCTGATTTTATGAACAGGGTTGAGCTGGTAGACAGAAGCCCTGCTGAGCTAAAAAAGAAATTCGGGAAAGACGGAAGGTGGCATCATTTTTCAACTGAAAAAGGTGTAGCAGGAATTAATCTGTTTGATGACTATGTTCAAATCTGGAATGAGGAGAATGAGTGCATTGGAGATTTTGACTGGTTCTATCTGGCGGCAGCGATCCAAAGCATGTGGAGTATAGTTGTAATGGAAAATGCGCAGAAGTTACAACAAGAGCCTGTTGCGACGTCGCAACAGGAAGAGCCGGATCCGGTACTGGACAAGAATCCGCCCGGAGAAGAGTCAGAACCCGAACCGGAAGTGATCGCCGAAGAAAACATCGAAGTTGTGACTGACGATGAAGAATCACAGGAAGAACTGTACGAAGAAACCTCCGATAAGAGTGATATTGAGATTCTGAAAGAAGAACTGGATAAAGCAAAAAATACTCTGAATCTGATACTCTCATGCTACACGGAGAATGATATCCGTGTGAGAAAGCAGAAGCTCATTACTGGAGCCCTGGCAGGAATGCTATGTGATCTGGAAGCGGCTGATATTCCGGATCTTCCGAAGCCGGAACCACCAGAACTTCCGGTCATGAAGAATAACGACCAGAGGAAAGAATTCCTAAACAAATATCAGATATGGCCAGTGTGGTTCGAGGTCCCGCAGGCATCGGAAGCCTACCATCGTTTCGATCTGCCGGATGGCAGCAGCATCGTAATATGCGAATACCATATGTGGTTATCCTGGAAGGAAAAATACAGCGACGAAGATCCTCATACGACGGGAATGCGGGAATATCTGCTGAAACCCGGATACCATTATCTGGAGGATTGCAGAACAAAT
>CAYLWI010000029.1:0-19886 GCA_964387345.1 uncultured Eubacterium sp.
TTTTCATCATCTATCATCTCACCGCCTCCTTTCCGGCTTCACTTATATACTATGGTTTTAACGGCAAATACTACATAAAACCCAAATTTTTTTCAATTCTCTGTTTTTCACAACAAATGTTTAAGAGAACCCAGGGTGGGTTCTGAACAGTTACAATTTTTTTCAACGCAAAAAGCGTCCATTTCTGAACGCTTTCAAAAGAACAATATACTGTTATAGTATAGTCCGCCCGGTTTACAGCGGTTCGAAATCATCAGCGCCATGCTTGCACAGCGGGCAGATGAAATCTGCCGGAAGTTCGTCTCCCTCATATACATAACCGCAGATCTTGCAGACAAATCCCTTTTTCTTCTCATCTGCCGGAGCGGGCTTCGGCTTGATATGATCGAAATAATAGGAATATGTCACAGATGGCGCCTCAGACAGGATCTGAGCCTGGGTTACATCCGCAATAAACAGGGTATGGGTGCCATAATCGTGAGTCTCAATGACGTTTCCGGAAATCACAGCGTTGGTGCAGTCTGTGATATAGGCAACGCCATTGGCGCTGTACGCAACATCCTGCCGGTCCGCGAATTTATCCACTTCTCTTCCGCTCTGGAAACCGAAATGCCGGAACACCTCGAAGGGAACCTCCTCCGTAAGAACGGAAATGTTGAACTTCCCGGTCTTCAGAATCATATCATGGGTGTAATTCTGCTTATTCACCGCGATCATAAAGCGGCTGGGCGTATCGGTCAGCTGGGTCACCGTATTGATAATGCATCCGTTATCTTTTTCCCCGTCCCGGGCAGTAAGCACATACAGACCATAGCTGAGCTTAAATAAAGAATTCTTATCCACACTGTCGGGCACATGATCCACATCAGCGGGAATATTCTTTTCCGGCATGGTCTCCGCAATGGCCTCTGCCAGCGCGTTAATATCGTCCAGCTGCCCTTCGCCCAGAGATGACCTCAGGGACACCGTCTTGTCCAGAACCGTCATATTTTTCAGACTGCCGATAATCTCTTTCATCAGCTTTCCGCTGGTAGGCGCCCAGGAACCATTCTCAACAAACGCAACGGTACGGTTCTGCAGATTGTGGGAAGCCAGATCACGGAGCAGCTCATCCATGGAAATGAAAATCCCCGCATTATAAGTTGTGGACGCAAATACCAGATGGCTGTACTCAAAGGAGGCGGCGACGATCTCAGAGGACGCGGTCACCGACACGTCAAAAATGGTTGTGCGGATTCCCATGTCGCGCAGCCTGCACGCCAGGATATTGGCTGCATTCTCTGTATTTCCATAGACAGAAGCGTATGCAATCATGACTCCTGTCACTTCCGGCTCGTAACGGCTCCACTGCTGATATTTTACCAGATAGTCACCAATATTTTTCCTCCATACAAAACCGTGGAGCGGGCAGATCATATTGATCTCTACTCCGGACGCCTTCTTCAGCAGCGCCTGTACCTGGGTTCCATACTTGCCCACGATATTCGTATAATATCTGCGCGCTTCCTTCAGATAATCCGCGAAGAAATCCACTTCGTCGGCGAACAGGGCTCCGTTCAGGGCTCCGAATGTACCGAAAGCATCTGCGGAAAACAGAATCTTATCTGTAGTATCATAGGTAACCATAACCTCCGGCCAGTGTACCATAGGCGCCATCAGAAACATAAGCTCATGCTTTCCGGTCTTTAAGGTGTCACCCTCTCCGACAATCTGCACATTCATCTTCAGATCCGCGCCGAAGAACTGGTAAATCATTGTCTCCGTCTTTTTGTTGCAGACCACAGTCGCCTCCGGATGCCGCATCAGAATACCCGCCAGCGTAGCGGAATGATCCGGCTCCATATGCTGCACGATCACATAATCCAGCTTCCGGCCAGCCAGAGTGTGGGCCACATTTTCAAAAAATACTTTCTGGACAGCCTCATCTACCGTATCAAACAGAACCGTCTTCTCATCCAGAAGCAGATAAGAATTATAGGAAACACCATCGGGCACAGAATAAACGCCCTCGAACATGGCGAGTCTCCGGTCGTCTCCTCCGACCCATGTCAGGTCATTTGTCACATTTCTTATACAATACATAAAAACTCCTCACTTTACCTTTCATTTTGTTACATATTTTTCACTGTAGCAATATCAATCATGGTCATCTCATCATGAGGCGTCTCCAGGGAAAGGGCCAGCGCGTTGGCTGTGTCCATGGATGTCAGGCAGTGGACGCCTGTCTCAATGGCATTTCTCCTGATCAGGAAACCGTCCCTGGACTTGTCCCGCCCCTGGGTGGGCGTATCAATTACCAGATCTATCTTATGACCCAGAATCAGATCCATAACATTCGGGGATTCCTGGGAAATCTTATTGATCCGGAGCGCGTCCACCCCATGATCCTGCAGATATTTCGCCGTGCTTCTGGTGGCGTAAATACGGTATCCCAGCTTTTCAAAACGTTTCGCTACTTCTACCGCTTCCGGCTTATCCTTGTCGTTCACCGTTATGATCATCTGCTTAAACTTCGGAAGCTGGATTCCCGCGCCGATAAAGGCTTTATAGAGAGCTTCATCAAAGGTCTTCGCGATTCCCAGACATTCTCCGGTGGATTTCATCTCCGGTCCGAGACTGATCTCGGCTCCCCGGAGCTTCTCGAAGGAAAATACCGGCATTTTGATTGCCACATAGTCCGCCTCCGGCGCAAGTCCGGGAGTATAACCCATATCAGTCAGCTTTTCTCCCAGGATCACACGGGTTGCCAGATCCACGATCGGGATTCCGGTTACTTTGCTGATATACGGCACAGTTCTGGATGACCGGGGATTTACCTCGATCACATATACCTCGCCGTCCATAACGATAAACTGGATGTTGATCAGTCCCACTACATGAAGCGCCCGCGCCAGACGTTCTGTATAGTCCACAATCACCTTTTTCACAGTATCTGTGATTGTGGGAGCCGGATAAACGGAAATACTGTCTCCGGAATGAACTCCGGTACGCTCTATGTGCTCCATGATCCCCGGGATCAGAATATCCTGTCCATCGCATACCGCGTCCACTTCGATCTCTTTTCCCATCAGATACTTATCAATCAGAATCGGGTGATCCTGGGCAATCTGGTTAATGGCATCAATAAATTCTGTAATTTCAGCATCATTAAAAGCAATATGCATTCCCTGGCCGCCCAGCACATACGAGGGGCGTACCAGAACCGGATAGCCCAGACGACCGGCAACCTCTTTTGCCTCCCGGGCGGTAAACACCGTACCGCCGGCCGCCCTGGGGATCTGTGTCTTCTGAAGAATCTGGTCAAACAGTTCACGATCCTCTGCCGCGTCTACATCTTCCGCCTTTGTACCGAGAATCGGCACTCCCATCTTCATCAGATGCTCCGTCAGCTTAATAGCCGTCTGTCCGCCAAACTGCACCACGGCGCCATCCGGCTTCTCCACATCCACTACATTCTGCACATCCTCCGGCGTCAGAGGCTCAAAGTACAGCTTGTCCGCAATATCGAAATCTGTAGATACAGTCTCCGGATTGTTATTGATAATAATCGTCTCGTACCCCGCCCTGGAAAAAGCCCAGGTACAGTGTACAGAACAGAAATCAAATTCGATTCCCTGGCCGATCCGGATGGGTCCGGACCCAAGCACCAGGATTTTCTTTCTGCCGGAATCAGTGTCCGCCTCATTCTCCCCGTCAAAACAGGAATAATAGTAGGGGGTTGCCGCCTCAAACTCCGCGGCGCAGGTATCCACCATTTTGAAAGACGCTGTGATTCCGTTTTCATAACGCATATTCTTCACATAAGCTTCACTCTTTCCTGTCAGTTTCGCAATGACCTTATCCGGGAATTCAATCCGCTTTGCCTTCCGCAGAAGTCCCGGCGTCAGAGGTTCGCTGATCAGGCGGCGCTCCATCTCCACCAGAACGGCGATCTTGTCAATAAACCATTTATCTATTCTCGTAATATCATGAATCAGATCATAGGACATTCCCCGGTGGCAGGCCTCGGCAATCACCCAGATTCTCCGGTCATCCACTATCGACAGACGTTCTACCAGTTCGTCATAAGAAAGGGAACGGTATTCCTGGGTCGCGAGGGAATCCACATTCTGCTCCAGGGAGCGGATCGCCTTCATCAGAGCTCCCTCAAAATTCGTACAGATGCTCATAACCTCTCCGGTTGCTTTCATCTGCGTGGTCAGCGTGCGCTTCGCTGTTGTAAATTTATCAAAAGGCAGGCGCGGAATTTTCACAACACAGTAATCCAGCATGGGCTCAAAGCTGGCATATGTCTTCTGCGTAACGGCATTCTTAATCTCATCCAGAGTATATCCCAGGGCAATTTTTGCCGCCACCTTGGCAATGGGATATCCCGTAGCCTTGGAAGCCAGGGCGGAAGAACGGCTGACACGGGGGTTTACCTCAATGACACAGTATTCAAAAGAATTCGGATTCAGCGCATACTGCACGTTACAGCCGCCGGTGATGCCCAGCTCTGTAATAATATTCAGCGCCGAGGTACGCAGCATCTGATACTCCTTATCGCCCAGTGTCTGGGAAGGAGCCACGACGATGGAGTCTCCCGTATGCACGCCTACCGGATCAATATTTTCCATATTGCAGACTGTAATGCAGTTGCCTGCGGCATCCCGCATTACCTCATACTCTATTTCCTTCCATCCGGCAATGCACCGCTCTACCAGAACCTCGCCTACACGGCTCAGACGGAGACCATTGGTAAGGATCTCCACCAGCTCTGTCTCATTGTGGGCGATACCGCCGCCGCTGCCCCCCAGAGTAAAAGCGGGGCGCAGCACTACAGGATAGCCAATGGAATTTGTAAAAACAATGCCATCCTCTACTGTATTTACTACCTGGGAAGCGGCGCAGGGCTCCCCGATCTTCTCCATGGTATCCTTGAAAGCCTGCCGGTCCTCCGCCCGGAAAATCGTCTCCGCCGTGGCGCCGATCAGTCTTACGCCGTTTTCCTTCAGAAATCCGGACTCTTCCAGTTCCATTCCCAGATTCAGTCCGGCCTGTCCGCCCAGGGTGGGAAGCACGCTGTCGGGCTTCTCTTTCAGAATAATCTTCTTTAACACATCTGCAGTCAGCGGCTCAATATACACCTGATCCGCAATCTGCTTATCTGTCATGATGGTAGCCGGATTGGAGTTTACCAGGCACACCTCGATTCCCTCTTCCTTTAAGGAACGGCAGGCCTGGGTTCCCGCATAGTCAAATTCCGCTGCCTGTCCGATCACGATGGGACCGGAACCGATAACCATTACTTTTTTAATATCTGGATTTTTTGGCATTAGTTTTTCCCTCCCATCATATCTAAAAACAGATCAAACAGATATCCGGAATCCTGAGGTCCGGGACACGCCTCCGGATGAAACTGGACCGTAAAAATATTTTTCCCTGTATATTTCAGTCCCTCATTGGTTCCGTCATTAACGTTTACAAAAGCCGGAGTGGCGACGGCAGGATCAAGATTATCTGTATCTACCACATATCCGTGGTTCTGGGATGAAATATAAACCTTCCCGGTCTTCAGATCCTTCACCGGATGATTGCCTCCCCGGTGGCCATACTTCAGCTTGTGAGTATCCGCCCCTGTGGCCAGCGCCATAAGCTGATGGCCCAGACAGATGGCAAAGACCGGCACATCTGATTCATAGAACTTCCGGACCTCATCGATGATTGTATCGCATTCCTTGGGATCTCCCGGCCCGTTGGACAGCATGATGCCATCCGGCCTGTCAGCCAGAATCTCCTCCGCTGTGGTGCGCGCCGGATAAACGGTCACCTGGCAGCCGCGCTCATGGAGCGAGCGGGCGATATTTTTCTTCGCCCCCACATCCAGCAGGGCAACCTTATACCCGTCTCCGGGAAGCACATATTTTTCTTTGCAGGTCACTTTATCCACCACTTTGCCGGTACGGTACTCCTTCAGTCTGGGAAGAATCTTATTCAGATTATAGCCCGGATCTGTGGTAATCATTCCATTCATGGTACCTTTCTCCCGCAGGATCCTGGTCAGCGCCCTGGTATCTATACCGGAAATTCCCGGAATGTCATATTTTTTCAGGAAATCCTGGATCGTCCCCTCGCATCGGAAATTACTGGGCATTCTGGATAATTCTCTTACAATATATCCATCCGGCCAGGGACGATCCGACTCCATATCCGGCGTAATGCCGTAATTGCCGATCAGCGGATATGTCATAACCACTGCCTGTCCCGCGTAAGAGGGATCTGTGAGAACCTCCAGATATCCGGTCATGGAAGTATTAAATACAATCTCACTGATTACTTCCCGCCGGGAGCCAATGCTGGTTCCTTTAAAAACGGTTCCGTCTTCCAAAATCAGAAATGCTTTCATTTGTCTGCCCCTTTCTTTCCATCTCATATCACGACCAGAAACAGCTATCTGCATCTGCTCAAAAAAAAAGAGGGAATTCGCTCTTTTCTTTAATAAAAATACACCTTTTTGTATATTTATGCACAGACAGTCTATGCCTAAATTGTAAAGATTGTAGCACAAATACTGCCGGTTTTCAACAACAAAAATATCCGCTAACTGTTTAACTTTTTTTTGACTTTTCTGACAAAAATTCTTTCCCGCGGATCATGAATTCTCCTGTCTGCAGGAAAGGCGACAGAGCCCATGGAATTCATGGACCTGCCGCCTGTATCTTACTCTATTTTTGTTTTTCCACCCATATATGGCCGGAGAGCCGCGGGAATATTTACAGTGCCATCCGCGTTCAGATTATTCTCCAGGAAAGCAATCAGCATTCTCGGGGGAGCCGCCACTGTATTGTTCAGCGTATGGGCAAAATATTTACCGTTTTTGCCCTTTACACGGATTTTCAGTCTTCTTGCCTGCGCATCGCCAAGGTTGGAACAGCTTCCCACCTCAAAATACTTCTTCTGTCTGGGAGACCACGCCTCCACATCTACAGACTTCACCTTCAGGTCAGCCAGATCACCGGAACAGCACTCCAGAGTACGGACCGGAATATCCATACTGCGGAACAGATCCACGGTATTCTGCCAGAGTCTGTCAAACCACATCGCTGACTCTTCCGGTTTACATACCACGATCATCTCCTGCTTTTCAAACTGATGAATCCGGTAAACGCCTCTCTCCTCGATGCCATGCGCCCCCTTCTCTTTCCGGAAGCAGGGAGAATAACTGGTCAGTGTCCTGGGAAGCTCCTCCTCGTCCAGAATCTGGTCAATAAAACGGCCAATCATGGAATGCTCTGAAGTACCGATCAGATAAAGATCCTCGCCCTCAATCTTGTACATCATGGCGTCCATCTCATCAAAACTCATAACGCCGGTTACCACATTGCTGCGGATCATAAAAGGCGGAATACAGTAAGTGAAGCCGCGGTCAATCATAAAATCGCGGGCATAGGCAAGAACTGCGGAATGCAGACGGGCAATATCCCCCTGAAGATAGTAAAATCCATTGCCGGCAACTCTTCTCGCCGCATCCAGATCAATGCCGTCAAACCGCTCCATGATCTCTGTATGGTAGGGAATCTCAAAATCGGGAACTACAGGCTCGCCAAACCGCTCTGCTTCCACATTCTCTGTATCATCTTTGCCAATGGGAACAGAAGGATCAATGATATTGGGAATCGTCATCATGATCTTCGTTACCTGCTCCTGAAGCTGTGTCTCCTGCTCTTCCAGCTCCTTCAGAGTCTCGGCGTCCTTCGCCACCTGCTCCTTTAACGCCATGGCTTCTTCCCTCTTCCCCTGGGCCATAAGGGCGCCGATCTGCTTTGAAATCTTATTCCGGTTCGCCCGGAGATCATCCGCCTGCTGCTTGGCCGCACGGGACTTCGCATCCAGCTCAATGACCTCATCTACCAGCGGCAGTTTGTGATCCTGAAATTTATTCTTAATATTCTGCTTTACAATGTCGGGATTTTCTCTTAAAAACTTAATATCTATCATGATTTCCTCCTGAAGAATCACATCATACCGGGTCTGCTGATCTGCAGCATCAGAAAACCATCTGCGCACAGAACCCGCAATTCTCTTGCATTATACACTTATCCTCACATGGATTCAAGTTTTATTTTGAATCCCCATCACTTTCCCCATCACTTTATTGTATCAGTTGTTACTTTTCACAGGATGGGAAAAGCAGCCAACAGGTTAGTATAGGTTTACTTTCAACAGCAAATACATTGCATTCCCCCGGAAAAAGGATTACAATATGAATCAGATTACAGCAAATGTAAAATTTCAGATGAAATGAGGGAATACATATGCAGACTGATTTTTCTAAAATCAAATGTATCGCCTTTGATCTGGACGATACCATATTAAATGAAAACAAAGAATTATCCGGCCGTACCGGAGCCGCGCTTTCCAGAGCCGCAGAAGCAGGCATCTCGCTGGTTCCTGTCAGCGGGCGCTCCTATGATACCTTCCCCGCCTGCATCCGGGATCTTCCGGGCATTTCTTATGCCGTAACCTCCAACGGGGCGGCTGTCTATGACGGGCAGACTGGCAAAAGAGTACACAGCTGGCTGATGGAGGCAAAGGATGTCCGGGCCATCATGCGAAGTGTCGGAAGTTTTTTTCTGGAGGGACAGATTACATACGAAGCCTTTGTGGACGGCGTGGCCTATGCTTCCGCCGATTATGTGGCAAATCCCACCCGTTTCGGCGTCCCCCGCTCCGCGGTATCTTATATCCAGCAAACCCGTCATCCCGACCGCTATATCATTGATTTTATCTTCGAGAACGCAAAAAAACTGGACAGTCTGGATCTGGTTCTGAAAGATCCCGGCCTGTACCGTATGATTGAAAATACCGTGAAGCGGGGATCTGAGAATGTTTATATTACTTCCTCGGTTCCTTACCGCATGGAGATTTCCAGCAAAGAATCCGGCAAGGCTTCCGGTCTGAAGTATGTTCTGGATCAGCTGGGGATTACGCCGGAAGAAATCATTGCCTTTGGCGACGGCGACAACGACGCCCGGATGCTGCAGTTCGCCGGAACTGGCATTGCCGTAAAGAACGCCGCAGAAAGCTGTAAGGGAAGCGCGGACGCTATACTGGAGCTGACAGCCGCTGAAGATGGCGTGGCAGATTACCTTGAGAAATATTTATAGGAAATTTTGCGATTCTTTCACAGTAAAACAGATTTCAGGTATGAAAAAGGAGACATGTCAGACAAAAGTCTCCTTTTTTCATACCTGTTCCACTGATTCCGGAGCTGACCTCATTCTTCCGGATACTATACTTTTTTCTGCCATTCTTCTGGACATATCATGACCGGCAATATCCTCACAGATACCGGAATTACAATGTTCTTATATCTTCTTTTTCTCCCTCCGGAACATCAGCCGGAAAAGATTCCGCGCCGCAGGTCCCGCGATAAACAGCTGTACCGGCAGAGCCATCACGAAATTACGGCAGTAAGTGATCAGATAGTCCGGGATAAACTGCTCCGTAAATCCATAAGCGTGATAAACCCCCAGGATACTCGCCAGCGCCACCTGGGATACAACCGTAAAAATCTGTATGGCAAAAATAATAATTATGGGCCGGTCTGTCTGCCGGACTACCCTGAAAGCGAAGTATTTCGCCACATGGCCCGAAATAAAATATGCACAGAAAAAGATAATTACAAACTCCACCCACATACCCGTCAGGGCGTCCAGAAAGGATCTGTTTGTAAAAACTCCTCTATTACATACATTGTTATAAAGCGTCATGATATAAACCATAATCCAGGCCGTAATCGCAGTAAATATTACAGATTCTCTTTTTGTCTCGGGCATTTTCATTCCTCCGTCTCTTCGTTTTTTCTGGAAACCAGAGTATTTTGCTTCACAAAAAACTTTCCGCAAAATAAAAAAATGCCAGCCCCGCCGTCTGACAATAGCAGGGTGACATTTTGTGTCTCTGAATACTTATTTTATTTCCGCAATTATCATACCCGGTTTTGCGGAATTTTGCAAGTTTTTATTTTTTATCTTTCGATTGTCGTAACAGCTCCTGTTATTCTTCCGGTACCTGCGGATTCCGCGGGACCCCTCCCCCGCTCCTTTCTCATGTTGGGGCGGGCCAATAAGACCTGCACTCACTTATATGCAGGCATAACGTGAGTGCAGGTCTTCTGGCCCTGGTGTCTTACATGATATCTTTTAAGTAATCTGTGTTTTTCATGGGGTCTGCGAATGCATCATCCGCAACCGGAACCAGTGTTTTCTTTGCCGGTGTCAGAACTCCTCCCATAACCTCTCCTTCTGAGGCGTCGCGATACCAGAGAAGCTCTGTGTTCATCTCCGCCATGATATCCTCCACGGAATCATAGGGAAACTCCATCCCCAGTGTGGCCGTCAGCTCACACATAAGCTGCCAGTTATTGAAGAGCACCGCGGGTTTCAGCGTGGGACTGGTCATCTGGAAGCGGCGCTCTGTATTGATATAGCTTCCGTCCGAGGAAATGGGCGGGGTTCCCGGAATAACAACATCTGCCTTTTCTGCCGCAGGAGTCAGATGGGTGTCGCTTACCATAAGGAATTCCACACCCTTCAGCAGCTCCGGATCCGGATTCTGGCCGAATACAAGAAGCGCCTTCACGCCATCCAGCGCCTCAGCGCCGGCTGTGATCCCGAGATCCACAAGCCCCTGGCTGTTATTCTTGGACTTCACTATCAGAATGCCGTCCCGGGGACTTCCGATATGTCCGGAAATCACTGCGATATCCGCCAGCAGGGACGCGCAGGATACAGAAACCACGTTCTGCTGGAATACAATCATGGCCTTCTTTGCACCCGCGTAAAGCGCCGCAATCTCCCCGGCCTCATCAGAAACCTTCACATCATCCAGGAAGGAAACAAACTCCCGGTATCCCTCCAGGTTTCCGGCCTCCTCTGTCACAAGGGCCTTTGCGATCTGTTTTAAGAAATCCAGATTGTTGTCTGTATATACTGCTTTCGTCACAAAGCCCATATGATCCTGCTCATACCCCTCCGGATTGATCAGGACAACCTTCGCCCCGGCCTTTGCGGCGTTCATCAGTTTTACCCGCATGACCTGGTTGGCAGCGGCGTCAAATCCCACTGCCAGAATGACCTCTGTGCCCAGCAGCTCGTCCATGGTATTTGGCGAGGAATCCAGTCCCAGCACCGGCTCCAGCCCGCAGGCGCGGTTGTTAAAGCTGAATATCTTTGCGCCCAGACGGTCCGCCAGTTTTTTCGCCACATAAGCTTCCTCTGTTGTAAAGCGGTCAGATACCGCGATTGCAACAGCGTCACTGCCATGGCGTCCCGCCGCGGATTTCACGGATTTTGCAGTCAGCACCAGGGCGTCATGATAGCTGGTTTCACAGAAGGGAACCGCCTCTGCGCAGGCCGGAGTATCCGCTGCGGAAGCATATCCGGTACGGGCTCCTGCACTCTTTGTCAGAGGAGTCCGGAGCTGCTTTTCCTCTTTACTGAAAGAAGAAAAGCCAAACTTTCCTCCCTTACAAAGCACGCCCTGGTTTACCGGCCCTTCGGGATCCGGAACGGCTTTCACCGCCAGGGCGCCGCAGGTCTCCGTCTTTACAGAACAGCCCACGGAACAGAACCCGCAGATCGTATCTGTTGTCTCTGTCTGAAGAGGGATCTGCTTCTTCATGGGAAGATGCTCCTGCAGCGCTCCTGTGGGGCAGACGCTGACGCACTGTCCGCAGGAAATACATCCTGTATCCGAAAGACGCTTTCCAAGAGCGGGAAGCACTACGGTATCAAATCCACGCTGTACAAATCCCAGGGCTCCCACGCCCATAACCTCCTCACAGGCACGGACACAGAGGCCGCAGAGAATACATTTATTCGGATCTCTCTCAATATAGGGATGAGGATCCTCAAACTCAGTCTTATGGATATCCCCGGAAAGCCGCTCCGGTTTCACATTATACTGGTTGGCATAATTCACCAGCTTACATTCATAATAATCGTGACAGCCACATTCCAGACAGCGGGAAGCCTCTGTCCTTGCCTGCTCCTCAGTATAACCCTTCACTACCTCGATAAAATGATCTTTTCTCTCCTCCGGGGAAAGCTGCTTCATCACCGGACGGCACTGGCGCTCTCTGTCCTCAAAAGTCTTTTCTGTAATATCATCCCGTTTTACAATAAACTCCGGACGATAGGGAACTGTCTCTCCGGCCAGATAGGAATCCACCACGTCGCTGCCCTTTCTGGCGTCGGCAATGGATTCCACAGCAATGGAAATCTTATCATTGCCGCAGTCGCCGCCGGCAAATACGCCGGGAATCGCCGTCATAAAGGTATCTTTATCATAAACAATACCGTTCCTTCTGGTAAACTCCACGCCGGTAATTCCTTCCGGATTGACAGCCTGCCCGATGGCCAGGATCACCATGTCCACCTCAATCTCTTCCGTACAGCCTTCCACTGCCTTCGGGGAACGTCTGCCGCTGGCGTCGGGCTCTCCCAGCTCCATCACCTGCAGGGTCATGGAAGCCACGCGGCCGTCCCCGCCTGCATGTATTTTCAGCGGATTTCTCAGATTCTTAAAAATAACGCCTTCTTCCTCAGCCTCTTCGATCTCTACCATATCCGCAGGCATCTCATCCTTTGTCCGGCGGTAAATATTGTACACCTCATCCGCGCCCATGCGCACCGCGCTGCGGCAGGCGTCCATGGCTGTATTTCCGCCGCCGACAACGGCAACCTTTTTACCCATGACAAAAGGCTCATTGCGTTCAATCTTACCAAGGAAATCAATACCGCCGGTCACGCCGGGAAGATCCTCGCCCTCACAGCGCACACCGGTAGACTTCCATGCGCCGATACCGATGCAGACCGCGTCATAGTTTTCACGGATGGAATCAAAGGAAATATCCTTTCCGACTCTGGTACTGGTGCGGATCTCCACACCCATGTCACGGATCAGGGAAACCTCCTCCTCCAGCACTTCCTTGGGAAGACGGTATTCCGGAATACCATAGCGGAGCATACCTCCCGCATAGGGCATCGCCTCAAAAATGGTTACCCTGTGACCTTTTCTGCGAAGGAAATATGCCATAGACAGTCCGTAAGGCCCTCCGCCGATAATGGCGACCGTCTTCCCGGTATCCTCCCCGCAGTCCGGCTGGAAGGTCTCTCCGTCCAGGTCCAGATCGCCTGCAAAACGTTTCAGATTCGCGATGGCCACCGGCTCCTCCACAAGGCCCCGGCGGCAGGCCTGCTCACAGGGATGGGGGCAGACACGCCCGATGGACGCCGGAAGCGGAATCTTCTCCTTGATCAGCTCCAGGGCTTCCCGGTAACGCCCCTCTGAAATCAGCCCTACATAGCCCTGGCAGTCAGTCTCGGCCGGACAGTTCTTCACACAGGGCGGACGGCAGTCCCCCACATGGTTGGACAGAAGCAGCTCCAGGTTGGTCTTCCTGGACTCCTCAATCCGTTTACTCTTTGTACGGATAATCATATCGGGCGCAACCTCTGTGGCGCAGGACTTTAAAAGCTTCGGATTACCCTCCACCTCTACCACGCAGAGACCGCAGGCTCCATAAATCTCCATCCGTCCGTCATAACAGAGGGTGGGGATAAAAATATCATTTTCTCTGGCCACCTGCAGGATCGTCTGTCCCGGCAGGGCGGTCACTTCTTTTCCATCAATATTGATTCTGTACTGTTTTACCATTTCCTCACACCTCCTACTGGATCTCGATGGCGCCGAACTTACAGTTCTCCGCGCACTTGCCGCACTTGATACATGCTTCAGGGTCGATTGTATGCTGCTGCTTCACCGTTCCCGAAATCGCGTTCACCGGGCACTGCCGCGCGCACAGGGTACAGCCGACACACTTGTCCGTAATATGGTAGGAAATCAGCGCTTTACATGACTTCGCAGTACATTTATGGCGGTAAATATGGTCTTCATACTCATTCCGGAAATACCGGAGAGTTGTAAGAACCGGGTTGGGCGCAGTCTGTCCCAGACCGCACATGGCGCCGTCGCGGATCTTTTCCGCAAGCTCTTCCAGAAGCTCAATGTCTCCGTCCCGTCCCCCGCCGTTGGTAATCCGCTCCAGGATCTCCAGCATACGCTTGGTTCCCAGGCGGCAGTAATTACATTTCCCGCAGGACTCCTTCTGGGTAAAATCCAGGAAGTAGCGGGCCATATCCACCATGCAGGTATCCTCATCCATGACAATCATACCGCCGGATCCGACAATAGCTCCCGTCTTATTGATATCCTCATAGGTGACAGGAGTATCAATCAGCTCCGCCGGAATACATCCGCCGGAGGGGCCGCCCATCTGGACTGCCTTGAATTCCTTGTCATTCTTGATTCCGCCGCCGGTCTTATAAATCACATCCCGCAGGGACAGACCCATGGGGACTTCCACCAGGCCGCCCTTTTTAATCTTTCCGGCCAGGGCAAATACCTTGTTCCCCTTGCTGGGGCCGGAGCCATAGGCCGCAAAGGCTTCTCCGCCATGAAGGATAATCCATGCCACGTTGGCATAGGTCTCCACATTATTGATATTGGTCGGCTTCTGCCAGTACCCCTTCTGGGCCGGGAAAGGCGGTTTCAGACGGGGCATCCCCCGCTCCCCCTCCAGGGACGCAATCAGGGCAGTCTCCTCACCGCAGACAAAAGCTCCTGCCCCGGCCTTGATCCGGATATCAAAATCCCAGTCCGTGCCAAAGACGCCCCTGCCCAGAAATCCCTTCTCACGAGCCTGGCCAATGGCTGTCTCCAGACGCGCAATCGCCAGAGGATACTCCGCGCGGACGTAAATAATTCCTTCGCAGGCTCCCATGGCGTAACCGCCGATAATCATTCCTTCCAGAACCGAGTTTGGATCTCCCTCCAGGACGCTCCGGTCCATAAACGCGCCCGGATCACCCTCGTCTGCGTTACAGACAATATACTTCTCATTTCCCGCGCTCTGACGGGCTGCGTTCCACTTAAACCAGGTGGGGAATCCGGCTCCGCCGCGTCCTCTTAAACCGGCCGTCTTTACTTCCTCAATGACTTCTTCCGGAGTCATCTCTGTAAGGGCCTTTTTCGCAGCTTCATAGCCGTCCGCTTCCATATATTCTTCAATCTGCTCGGGATTAATCAGTCCGCAGTTGCGCAGGACAATCCGCTTCTGGCTGCCCAGAATCGCCGCGTCCTCATCGGAAATCATATATTCTGCCTTCGGCGTGCCGCCGATGAGATGCTCCTCTACAATGGCCTGCACCCGGTCCGGCTGGACCTTCACATAGCGTGCCTGCAGTTCCCCGTCATCTCCATATACATCTACAATGGGCTCCAGGTAACAGGTCCCGATACAGCCTGCCTTATCCAATACAACATTTTTCAGATTACGTTCTTCCAGCTGTTTTCTGAATTCACTCTCTGTTTTCTTCGCGCCGCTGGCGATGCCGCAGCTTCCCTGTCCGATTACGACCTTCATCTACTGCACCTCCCCTGGTTTTCTGCTCCGGATCTCATCCAGAATCTTCACAACGGAATCCTTTGTCAGATTTCCGTAAGTCTCTTCTCCGTCAGAACTCTTTACCATCATGACAGGAGCCAGGGAGCAGCAGCCAAGACAGGCTACCGTGTTCAGTGTAAAGATTCCATCTTCTGTCGTATCTCCATCACTGATACCCAGATGTTCCTCCACAGCCTCCTGTATCCGGTCTGCGCCGTTTACATGACAGGCAGTTCCCTTGCACATCATAATCAGGTACTTTCCTACCGGTTTCAGCCGGAACTGGGCATAAAATGTAGCCACCCCGTAAATTTTGGCCGGAAGAATACCTGTTTTTTCAGATATGTACAGGATTGCTTCCTCTGACAAATACCCGTAAATTTCCTGTGCCCGCTGCAAAATTGTGATCATACTGCCGGGAACAGGCGCATACTTCTCCAGTGTGGGAGCAAGCAGCGTGAAATCCTGCCCGGATGGGTTTGCCGGATTTTTATTTTCTGTGTTCATCGCAAATTCCCTTCTTTACATCTTTATATTTATATTTTTATTTACATACTTTTCAGAACCAGTCCCCCCTGCTGTCCCGGGAATGATTCTGAAAACATACGCAAAAAATTGTTTCATGCAAAAACACGATACCATAGTATAAATTTTATGTCAATTTGATTTACAGCAAAACCGGGGGTTGCTGTATCATACCATCCTATGTCATATCCCTTTATGGACAGCATCCTCACCATAGCGGTTCCGGATCTTCTGCAGGGCTTCATCCAGTTTCTTCTGTTTATCTGAGCTTTCCTTTTCCTTCTGAAATTCAAAAAGATTCATCTGCACCGGCTCGCCTTCCTCCTCCAGCTTTGCAGCGCGGATCCCCAGAAGACGGATAGCCCCGCCATCCCACAATTCATCAAAAAGTTCGCAGGCCTGCCGGTAGATCCGGTCTGCCTCCGAGGTGACATCCGGCAGTGTAGTCTGATGGGAAACAGACTGAAAGGTAGCATACTTGATCTCCGTACTCACCTGTCCGGCAAGAAACTGCTTCTTTTTCAGACGGCCGCTCACTGATTCCGCCAGCTCTTTCAGAATACCGTAGGCTTCCTTCGCGGTTGTCACATCGTGGGAGATCGTAACAGAATTCCCCACGCCCTTAGCCCTGGCCGGCTGGGAAATCACCGCGGAATCGTCAATGCCGTTCGCATACTCCCACAACAGACGGCCATGGCTTTTCAGCCAGCTCTCCACCATAGTCTTATCCGTTTTTGCCAGATCCCCGATGGTACGGATTCCCATCTTTTTCAGCAGACCGGCGCTGCTTTTCCCGCACATATGAAGAGAATCGACAGGAAGCTGCCACAGCTTTTCCCGGATCTCACGGACATAAAGGGTATGCACCAGATCTGGCTTCTTAAAATCTGAAGCCATTTTCGCCAGCACCTTCCGGTCAGAAACACCGACATTCACTGTAAATCCGAACTTTTCATATACACTGTCCTTTATGAAGGCCGCCGTCTCCTCCGGACTCCCATATCTTCCGCGGATGGGTTCATAATCCATATAACATTCATCCACACTGACCTGCTCCATCCGGGAACAGATCCCCGACAGATAATTCATGAGAATCCGGCTTTTCTCTCTGTAATAGGTATGATCCGGCGGAACCATCACCAGATCCGGACATTTTTTCAGCGCGCTGGCAACTGTTTCCGCCGTATGAATCCCATAAGCCTTCGCAGGAATTGATTTCGCCACCACAATCCCATGGCGGGTCTTCTGATCTCCTCCCACAATCGCCGGAATCGTCCGGATATCCACGGAAGCGCCCTCTTCCAGAAGCTTTAACGCACTCCAGCTCAAATAAGCAGAATTCACATCAATATGAAAAATAATATGTTCCTCCATACCTGCGCCCCTTCCGCAATTCCCGGCTGTGCCTGCAATGCGCCCCGGCCGTTTTCAGACAAACTGATTCCGTTCCGCATTATACTGATAGCCAATCTGCTCCAGCTTTTCTCTGATTTCCTTTTCTTCCGTCATGTATGCCGCCGCCAGCCGCTCCAGCGTCGGAAAGCGGTCCCTTAACTCTGTATTTATCACACTGAGCAGGATCACCGGGTCTTTTGGTAAATTCATACCGATCTCCCCTTTCTCACAACCGGAGTCCGGAACTGCTGTCCCGGTCTCCCTCTCTTCCTTCATGTAACCCCGCCGGAATCAGACAGATTTTAAAATCTGTCACTTGTATTCTTCCGGCCAATTTAATAGAATTATATTGTAACAGAAAACACAAATGAAAAAAAGCAGGAAATCGGAGGAGGCGGCTATATAATGAAGAACGAATTCTATTTCCCTTCAAAAGACGGCAGAACGAAAATCCACGCCATCGAGTGGATTCCGGAGAGCGATATCCGGGCTGTTCTGCAGATCTGCCACGGCATGTGCGAATTTATCGGCCGTTATAACAATTTTGCAGAGTTTCTGAACAGTCACGGATATTATGTGGTCGGAAATGACCACCTGGGACACGGGGAATCTGTGGTAAATGATGAGGATCACGGATATTTCGCAGATCCTGACGGAAATGAATGTGTTCTTTCCGATCTGCATACTCTCAGAACGATCACACGGGAAAAATATCCCAACGTCCCCTTCTTTCTTCTGGGACACAGCATGGGGTCTTTCCTGGCAAGGCAATACATCTGTTTCCATGGCAGCGGCCTTGCGGGCGCAGTCATAATGGGAACCGGTTCCCAGCCGGGCATTGTACTGAATCCCGGAATTTTTCTCTGCCGGTTGTCCGCCCTTCTCCACGGCCAGCATTACCGCAGCAGCTTCATCCATAACCTGGCTTTCGGCAGCTACAATAAATCCTTCGAACCGGTCCGCACTCCCTGCGACTGGCTGACAAAGGACCAGCAGATAGTAGATACTTACCTGAATCATCCCTGGTGTACTTTTATATTTACCGTAAATGCTTACTGTCATATGTTCCGGGGAATCCGTCTGGCACAGAAGTCTTCCAATATTTCCGGAATTCCAAAGAATCTTCCTGTTCTGATTACCTCGGGCGCGGAAGATCCGGTAGGCAATTTCGGGAAGGGCGTCCGGCAGGTTTATGATACATATCTGAAAGCCGGAATCCGGGACGTGACGCTGACCCTTTATGACAATGACAGACATGAGATTCTGAACGAAACAGACCGTGATAAAGTATATGGGGATCTGTTGGAGTGGATGGAGAGAAAAATATAAATTTAAATATACCAGAACAATGCAGTCTGAAAAGTGCTGCGTGAGAATTTTATTTCTCACGCAGCACTTTTTTATTTAATCATTTCAAACCTGATCTTGCCGCAATAGATCTGATTCTCAATTTCTTCTTTTCCAGACAATTCCAACAGACGGATCATCTTAAAAGCATAATCCTCCACATTGGTATAATAGATAACCATCTTATCCGAAGCCTGGGTCAGATCCCGGATTATCTGGGTATCCCCCGACGGAAAGGAATAGCCGAACCAGTGAGTCACTACCGGAACAGCATTTCCCGACTCATCCACCGGATAAAGCTCCTTTTTCTCCGGTACGCCGATAAACTTCATCAGCTTCTGGAAGTAATTCCGAAGATACACCCATTCCATATGATCTTCCGACTCATCGGGAGCTCCCAGCACAAGGTTCACCGGTTCGCTTCCTGCTCTTCCCTTCGCGTAAAAGATATGATCTTCCGGTATGCCGTAGGCTCTGGCTGTATCCGTATAGTTGAAGTTAACCACATAACCCGGCTGTATCGCCGCGATCTGTTCCGATTTCTTTTCCAGCGTCCTGTCCTTCACACAGGTCGTCAGATACAGATCCAGCGCCCGGGTAAAACTCTCCAGTTCCCGGCGCGCCTCCAGAATCACGGCCTTCTTATTCAACCGCTTCTCCGGAGTAATATACTGCTGGCGCAGCTTAAAAAGACCGCCGGATGGATCATCATAAACCTGCTCAAAAATCCGGGCGAAATGCTTATAAATCTGCAGATCATTATAGGTAAACAGACCGCCGATAATATTATAGGAAACAAGATCATACTCCGGATCCTTGGCATTTTCCAGAACAGTATCCTGGAAATGCATCAGAGCAGATAAAATATTATCCATCTCCCTCTCAAAATTCGTCCAGGAGGGATCATCCGCAAGCGTAAAATGAAAATGCCGGAAAAATCCGTTTACATTACAAAGCCGGGTCAGCTGTACCTGAAACGGCGTCCGCTGCTCCTTCGGCTGACCGAAAGCATCCTCCACACATTTTACAAAATCCATATATCCGGTTTTCAATCCATGATACAGATCAAAACCATTTCCGGTCACCAGAATATTTCCTGACACCGCCATCAACCAGCACTTCCTTTCCT
>CAYLWI010000030.1:0-19867 GCA_964387345.1 uncultured Eubacterium sp.
CCACTGCTGCTGAAACCACCTTATTCGTTACTCCGACATTTATTGATTTCTTTACCGTGTTAGTGCGGGAATTTTTCACCCGTATCTGTTTGCTCCCCGCCATATGCTGTCAGGGAACAGACCAGCAAAAGACAGATACAGATGATACTGACAATCCATTTTCTCCTCCTCATTTTTTTCTCCTTTCTGCCGCACAAAATATCAGATTTACACATAAATCAGCACATAAAACGCCGAATACTATTCTGAGATGATATGTCTTTAAAAACGGAAGAAGCTCTGTGACCTCCATTGTATCAGTCACATATTCTTCCACTGTCTCCTGTGTATATTCATCCCTGACCTCTGCCATCTGATGAATCTCCTTTTTTGCCGGTATCATCTGGGCGCAGAACAATATGATGCATATGCAGACCGCCTCCGCCAGCATCAGAATCTGAATCCAGCGAAACTTCTTTTTTCCTGATTCCGTTTTTTCCTCTGCCGTCTGCCTGTCATACAAAAGATAATCCGGACTGCACTCAAAGTATTGACATAAATCCATCAGCTTCTCCGTATCCGGAAGACAGACTCCATTCTCCCATTTTGAAACTGTCTGCCTTGCCACATTTAGATCAAACGCCAGCTTTTCCTGTGATATATGCTTTTCCTTTCTCAATAAACGAAGCTTCTCATGGAACATCTCTCTCCCCCCATTTCTGAAAATCCGCTTTCTTTTATTTATATCTTATCGTTTTCCCCGCTTTTTTTCTACCACTTTTGCGTGACATTTCTCTTTTTTATCCAAAAACAGGTCAGTCCTTTCATAAACAAAAAAATTGTTATATCTGCACGACAATATATCGGCAGATATAACAATTTCTGATTGTACTCTTTTCAGTTCCTGCTGTCAGTCCATCTTCAGTTCTTTGCAGACTTCCGCAATCTCCCCGGCGCTGAGCCCCGCATGATTCCAGCCCAGCTTCTCCTCATTGCCGTCTCCGCTGTAACGGGGAATCAGATGCATATGGAAATGAAATACCGTCTGCCCTGCCACTTTGCCATTATTCTGCACAATATTAAAACCGTCACACTTTAAGATCTCTGTCATTTTTGTGGCAAGCTTTTTGGCCAGCACAAATACCTTTGACGCAGCTTCATCTGACAGCTCATAAATATTGACCGCATGTTCCTTCGGCAGAATCAGGGCATGTCCCCTGGTTGCCGGGTCTGTGTCCAGAATCACTGTGAACATATCATCTTCATAAATAATATTTGTCGGAATATCCCCGTTTGCGAGTTTACAGAAAATACAATTTTCGTCCTTCATCGTTCCATCATCCTTTCCCAGACGGTCATTATGGTCACACAACTATACCCAATCTTTTTCCTGATTCTATGGACAATCCCTGCCCTTTGCGCAGCCGCCTGTCTACGTCCAGTATATAGAAAATGGAGCCGGAAATCAATCCCGTTTCGGAATCCGCCTGCAATGTACCATGTACTCCTCTGTAGCGAATACTACCCGGTCTCCCGGATGCAGTTCTGCCGGCGTATTCATGGGGAGCAGTCTGCGGTTGACATAAGTCCCGTTAGTAGAATTATAATCCTCCAGATACAGCCTGTTGTCTTCCAGATACAATTTCGCGTGAACCCGGCTGACCGTTCTGGCCACAAGGATTCCCTGTACTGTTTCCTTATCTGTTCCCACCAGATAGGGAAAAACTGACAATCTCAGATCCTGTTCCAGACCATCCCCTTTGTAAATCAGCTCCCATTGGTTTTCTGTATTCTCTTCTGAAAAACATTCTGTGTAATCCTTTCCCTGTATTTCCTCCGCCGCATAAAATTTTCTCTGTTCCTCATCCAGAATCTCACTGTAATCCACAATATTTTTCCTCTTATCCTTTTTCCTTTTTCTTCGGTGTCCTCTCTTTTTTTCAGAATCTGACTGCAGGAATTCCAGTTCCACATCCGTTTCTCCTGTCAGATCCGCTTCATTCCGGGATGGAACATTATCCCCATTATATCCGTTTCTAAAAGAATTTTCTGTCTTATATCCAGATAACTCTTCTGCCCCTCCGGGAACCGGCCCATTCTGCCGCTCATCATTTTCACAGGTAATACGATTTGTCAGGCACTCTATACAATCTTCCACTATAAATTCTGACTGTGTACAGCGTTCATACATATCATATCCCATACGTACTGCCATGACGTCCGAGTGATCCAGATACTGAAGAACCGCCTCAAATAAAACCTTCACATCCCCGCCGCCCTGCTGCGCCAGCCCCGGTATGTAACAAAACCGGATTTTATCAGTAAAACGATCATAATATATCATAGAAGCAGAAAAGCAGATGTTCTGATCGTCCAGAAGAAATTCTTCCATGGATCTTTTCAGTTCAATCAGATTCTGCAGCAAAAAACGCAGCTGCTTTTCCCCCACAGGAACCACGGAAAACTGCTTTTCCAACGACTGCATCCCGGTCACATCATACCAGTATTCCGCAGCTCCATCTTCCATAATTACCTGGATTTCCAGAAGCCCTGGAATATCATTATGTAAAATCATCTGCAATTCATAGTTTTCAAAAAAATAATCTGCGTTTTTGACAATCATATAACTTTTTCTTGATGTCCTTAAAAATTCAATATTCATATATCTCACCTGTTCCCCTTATCTGCTATGCTTTTCTGAATCTCCCTCAACTGACAATTCATGGAAGCAGAATGTCTTTTACTGCTTTCAGTTCCCCTATGTCAAGAAAATATTTTCTCGTTTCCAGCAGACAGACTTCATCTACATTTTCTGATGCCTCCTGTATGTTCTCATACCATCCGATGGACAATTGCAGCATAAATGCCAGCAGAAAAACAATCATTGGAAACAAGAAAACCGCCTCCAGGGTATAAGATCCTCTTACCCTCACATACTTCCACATATTCCACCCCTTCTCTCTCATCTTATCCATACCTCCATCAGCACATCCGCCGCCAGCACAAATGGCACAAATGGAATCCTTCCACCCTTTGTGCATCTTTTCTTCAGCAAAAGAATCAGTCCGCAGGCTGCCGCGCACAGAGAAGAAAGAAACAGAAGCAGAAGGTTCTGCCATAATCCCAGATAAATACCAGTGCTGACAAAAAGCAATGCATCTCCTGTTCCCACACTCTCCCGGGTACAAAGTGCCCACAAAAGAAGTCCCGCTCCTACCAGCATACCTCCTGCTATCTGTTCCCATTGGAAATCCCCCGCTGTCCGGCGCAGCAGAATACCGCAACATCCGGACAGAGCAACTACTATAAGAGAAATTTCCTGTCTTTTCCAGTCTGTCCAGGCCAGCACAAACAGAAAACCAAGCAGCACACATTCCTGTATCATTTTCATCCTCTCCTTCCCTATAGTGGCATACTGCACAAACTCGTCCTGTCTGATTACCGACAGCACTTTGAGCACGCATGCCGCCCCTCTATGCTGTCCTGTGATACTTTGTAAATGGTCCGCTTCAGTCCGCTGCACTTCAGATCCCCATGATAATCAGTTCCATAATCAGTAATATAAACGTACTGCTCTTCCTGATAACAACTGCATGGATAATATATACTTCCATCCTTATTTCTCAGACTCCCCACACTGATTTGCGGCACACTGCGTGTGGAGAGTTTTAAATAAGAGCACTCCGACGTGCTATGATAAGCGCTCCCTGTAGGAGTGATATA
This sequence comes from uncultured Eubacterium sp., assembly GCA_964387345.1. Classification (GTDB taxonomy): domain Bacteria; phylum Bacillota; class Clostridia; order Lachnospirales; family Lachnospiraceae; genus Eubacterium_I. Next base: position 3,703 of record CAYLWI010000030.1, read on the forward strand.
CACATATTCCCCCTCTTCATCAGAACCTGTGTCTTCTGCTCCTGTCCATTTTTTCATCCGGACACATTGCTCCACCGGTAATGCGTCTATTCCCCAGAAGGAGATTGGCAATTTTGCGTCATAGCTTGCCACAAGACATACATAATCACCGGAAAAATCAGAGTGTATCAGGGAAATACTGCTGATCCCCCTGTCCAGAACAGATTCTTCACAACCATACTCTTCCATATATTTCCGGAACAGAAGCTGTCCTTCTGCCAGGGAAAAAATGCTGTTCTCTTCTTCTGCTTCCTGGCAGGATACAGCCACAATTCTGGCCGCGTACTGCAGTCCATTATTCACCTGGATCTGCAAAAGCAGAACCGGAAATATTCCAAGCACTACCAGCGCCGCAAAAAGAAACAACGGCAGTACAAAAGCAGCTTCCACTGTAAAGCTTGCCTTCCGGCGGGCGTATTGCAGTGCTTTTGCATGGAAATATAATGGGATTGTAAAAAAGATAAACTTATATTTTGTCCGCAATAGATTAGAGAGAGATTTTAATACCAGTATTGCATCCATCATTCTTTGTTTTCTGTTCTTATGCAAAAGCACTGTAATATGTCCGCTCCTTTCTCCGGAATATTTCCGGCATTCCCCAAAAATTCTGGTGAAATCATTTCCGATTTCATTCATTTTTATGGAAGGAAATCTCCCCCTGCTCCTCCATCTGGTATCCCAGAACTGAATGCTGTCCAAGTGTCACAAAATTCCAGAAAACAGACTGAGCCTCATAAGTATAAACACATTCAGCTTCTGAAAGCATATGATCCATCTGTACATCCAGATTTTTCTCTATCATATCCATTCCGCGCTCTGCCAGTCTCTGATCTGATATTGTCCACATAAGTATCTGCAGATAATTAGAATAAGACAGTCCGTCCTTCTGCTCACTGGCATCTGTTTCCGCAAAAGAGGATGAGAGATTAAAAATATCCGTATGCCATTGTTCCTTTGTTTTAACCGGCATGACCTTCCCTCCGTTCAGCAGGATCCGCACATCGCTTAGTGATTCTGCATAAGCCCATGCCGCCATAATTCCCTGCTGCACAACCGGCTGCAGCTCCGGATGTCCCACAGCAGAAGTCAGCACCATGGCAATTGCCGCCGTTTCCTGCCGCTTTTCTGTATCAGTCTCCAGAAAAGCAAGGTTTGTCACTTCCCGGATCAGAAGAAGTCTTCGTATGGTTCCCTTTAAATTAGCTTCGTCTTCCGCTTTTCCTACAATCATATATTCCAATTCATAATCCAGAGCATGATCTTCTGCCTCCTCAGACGCATCCAGAAAATACTTATCCAGATAAAGACGGAATAAAAGCTTTTCCATTTCTATTCCATTCTCTTTTACAGAAAGATTCCCCTCTTCCAGATCCCTCTGTCTGATACATGTATTCAGTTCAATTGATTTCCGGGAAATATTTCCCTCCGGCATAAGAAACGCATAAATTCCGTTTTTCCGCACCTTTCTTACCCATTCCAATGGATTTTCTGAAATTTCAACTCCCGACTGTGATATTTCCGTTTCCAGATTATTGTTCTCTGAAGAATCTATGTCCTCCGCCCGCTCGTTCTCCTGTCCTGTAGTATCCTCTGATTCCTCTCCGGCCCGTTCCAGATCCTCCAGAGCGCTCAGCGCCTTCGTTTCCAGATCTTCCGTGCTTTCATCCGTTCCATCTGAATTTTCCAGCCAGTTCATCAGGGCCCGTAGCACATCCTCTCCTGCGGTTTCTTTCATCATTTCCGCCGCCTGCCGCCGGAAGGCTGAACCACCGTTATCGGTAACCAGCTCATATGCAGTTGTTTCCACCTCTTTCAGATGTACCTGCAGCACATAATAGTTCTTCCGGACCAGAACAGTGTCTCTCCGGTTTCCATCAATTGCTGACTGCTGCAGTTCTTCCAATGATCCCAGCTCGGGAAAATCTCCTTCTGTCTGCCAGAACAAAAGATGATACTTTTGCCATAAATCCCGGTCGTAAGATGCCAGAACCGTATCCCGCGCCTGCAGGGTACTGATCCGGGCATTTGCTTTCAGACCGCTGACGCGGGCAGCCTCCAGGAATGCGAAGACTGCCGAAAAAAAACAAGTCAGCAGCATGGCCAGGAAAACTGTGATACTCCCCTTTTTCCTCATTACAAAGTTCCTGCCTTATTACTAATTCTCGAAAATGTATTATTCACCAGAGTAGTCAGCTGACTCTTAAAAATAATAATCAGACCAATAATAACCACAAGAACCAGAATCACTTCCACGGTTCCGATTCCATCCTCTTCTTTGAAAAATCTTTTTAATTCTTCCATAATCCCCCTCCTCGTATCAGTCTCTGACCGCCAGACAGATACTGTTATGGCAGCCTTTTCCATAAACCAATCTCTTTTATAATTCTGACAACGCCGGGAGCAACAGGACCAGCAGGAGCAGAATCAGCATGACCATCATGGGAAATAACATTTTTGTTCCCGCTTCTTCTCCTGCCTTTCTGGCCCGGTTTTTCCGCATTTCATGCGCCTCTGCTGCCTCTTTTCTCAGAAGCTGGCGGATATCCCGGTTTCCTTTTGACAGGTTCTGGGAAAGCAGGGAACTGAAACGACGGTAAGGCAGAAGTCCGATCCGGGTTCCAAACCTCTCATAGGCTTCCCGCTCACCCCGTCCTTCCTGCATTTCCCGGTATGTAATCTGCATTTCTGACAGATATTCCGGAATCGCTTCCCCGCGGTTCAGACTTCTGACCGTGATTCTTTCCCAGGCTCTCCGGATTGTCATACCGCTTTCCAGCAAAACAGCAATTTGTTCCACCATTCCCGGATATTCATATAAAAGCTTCTCCTTTCTCTTTTTTTCCCGGATTTTCTGTGCTTCTTTATCCTTCCGTTCCAGACAGATTGCCGCAACAGCGCCGAGGAACAAGACAAAAATCCATTGAAAATTCTGTCTTTCTTTCCAGTAAACGCGATATCCTTCCACCGTATCCGGCAGGGAAAAACGGCTGTTCTGACGGGTATCAGACTCTGTCTGCTGTATTTCTTTCTGCAGTTGATTCCTTAGCCATGCGGCGCTGTACTTTTCCGGAGGCATAATCAGAAGAGGTATTATTTCCTCCTGGCTATAATTGCCATAAGAAAATCGTGCCGTCAGCTCCACCAGGATTCCATCATCCTCCAGTCCGTCCGACAGAACTGTTCCATCCGTCTGAAGCACATTATAATCACTGCTTTCATATGACATCTGAACCAGGCCATCGCACATTGTCTCTGGAAGCACCAGATCTGTCCGGACTGCCTCTGCGGATTCATTCTCCCCCAGATAGCAGTCCATCCACTGGCCGCAGGCTTCTTCAAGAAGTGCCAGAGCATCTTCTTCCGACCGTTCCACTGGCGCAATCTCTACTGTCAGCTCCTGTTCGCCGGAACCCTCCATCTGGAAAGTAAAGGTTTCACTCCGTATGCTCCCGCCTTCAGTTTCCCTTTCTGCCTTTCCAGTCAGTTCCTTTGCCTCAATACGGCCTTTTACCCCGAGTCCGGCCGCTATCAATGCAAAAAGTGCAAAAACCAGAATTGATTTCCTGTGAGTTTTTATGATTCTAAATACAGTACAAATTTTCGCATTCATCATATGGAATTCTCCTTTATCGCCCCGTGATAAATTCTCCCGGATCAATCCCTCCTGCACCTGCATCAACTGCTGATTCCGCGCGAAACATACCTGGAAAAACTTACACTGCAATCTCTGTAAGTTTTTCTGACCAGATCAGACATCCCAGATACCCCGCAAGACAAATACTCATAACCAGAATTCCCAGACCATTGTGATACAATGTGCCAGTATAAGATGGAGAACTGACTGTCACAAACAACAGCACTCCCGGCAGCAGAATATTCATCATTTTCTGTTCCATCTTTTTCGCGGCCACCGCATTTCTGATTTCAGCAATGGTTTCCGTTTTCTCCTGCATCTGCTTTACACAGTTTCGGATAATTTCTGTCAGATTGCCGCCGCTTCGTCTGGCGTACCGGAAAATTTCCGCAAAATTTAAAATATCCTCCACTCCGCTTTTTTCTGCAAACTCCCACAGGATCTGTTCCATTGGTTCATTCATCATCAGTCTCTGGTTCATCCGCTTCATCTCTTCACATATTTCTGCATCTGCTCCATATAAACGAATAAGTTCCTCTTCCGCCAGCCTCCAGGAATTCTCCATGGAATATCCGGCATTCAGTGAAGCTGAAACCATCTGCAGACAGGATACAAACTGCTGTCCCATCTTCTGCTCCCGCATCATTATCCATTGTTTCCGGCGTTGTCTCATATATACCGGGATCAGTATTACTCCTGGAAGGAGTCCCCACACTGACCGGTAAAATAAGAATGCTGTCCCGGCTGTAAAAAAAATACCGGTGATTAGAAATCTGATCCACACATCGGGCGGCAGTCTGATTCTCGGCCTGTCGTCATTTCTGAAATTCTTTCCCAAGAAACTCTTTATAATCTTCCGCAAGACCTTCCGTATCGATTTTTCCCGTGTCCTGCAACTCTCCCTTTTTCTTCCATACACCGTAAATTTTCCCCTCCTTCTCCCCTGTCTCTTCGAACTGATACAGAGACTGAAGTCTGATAACGCCCCGCCTCAGCCCACATATCTCACAAATACGAAGAACCTTCCTGCTCCTGTCCCGCATCCGTCCCAGGTGAACCATAATATCTATTCCCGAAGCAATCTGTCTCCGGACCGCCTCCATGGGAAGATCCATTGCCATAAGAGTCATTGTCTCCAGTCTGGAAATCATATCCTCACAGCTGTTGGCATGCCCGGTGGAAAGAGAACCATCATGACCTGTATTAAAACTTTGCAGCATATCCAGGGCTTCCGGCCCGCGCACCTCTCCTACAATGATCCTGTCCGGGCGCATCCGGAGAGCCGTACGGATCAGATCCCGGATGGTAATTGCCTCCGAGCCGCTTCCATTGCTGATTCTGGTTTCCAGCCGGATCAGGTTAGGAATGCGCTTCATCTGCAATTCAGCCGAATCCTCAATAGTAATCACCCGCTGTGTAACAGGAATATGTTCCGATAAGGCATTTAAAAATGTGGTTTTTCCAGATCCTGTCCCGCCCGAAACGAAAATGTTATATCCTGCCCGGACCAGTAAAATAAGGAACTCTGCCGCTTCCCGCGATATAGATTCCAGTTCCACAAGCTTTTTTAGTGTCATGGGCTCCCTTGAAAATTTCCGTATTGAGATGGCAGATCCATCGATAGAGACCGGATTCAGTACAACATTCACCCTGGATCCGTCCGGAAGCCGGGTGTCTACAATAGGACTGGCTTCGTTAACTGTCCGGTTCGCACTTCCTGCGATCTGCTGTATTACATCAGATAATTTATCCGGCGAAAGCTTTCCTTCTTTCCACGGAAAAATCTGCCCTCCTTTTTCATAAAAAATCTGGTACGGCCCATTAATCATAATCTCCGTAATTTCTTCATCATCCAGCAGATCCTGAATGACATCCAGCCGGCGCAAAGAGTTAAAAATATGTCGCTGGTAATCTTCCCGCTGTTCCAGGGACAGCAGATGCTTTCTGCTGTATCTGCTTACGCCCCGCATAATGATTTCCTTGAGTTCTTCATCTGAAATTTCCCTGGAAAGATCCATATCATCCAGAAGCTGCTGTTTAATTGTCTGCCAACGGTCTGTCATTCCTGCTCCTCCTGTCCATCCAGGTATTTTTCTGTTAATTGTCCCATGGAACCCTCCGCCCACTCATAAATCAGATGTACCCCCTGGCTGCCAGCCTGTACCATTGGAAGCCGTACCTGCATAACAGAAACAGATTGTCCATCCAGACATTTCCGGATCAGCCGCAGCCATGCCTGCTGGCTTTCCTTAAAAGTCTCCCCTTCCCTGGTCAGATGAAACACCACAGAAGCCTGTTGAAAAAGAAGTTCACATCCACAACAGGAACATCCCATCATTACCACTACATATTCATATTGAGTTTCGTTCCGGATCGTCTGCAGTATCATCTCCATATCGTTTCTCCGTATTTCATGGAGAACCATTGGATTTTCCGGCGGAAGAATACAGCTGAACTTTTCCAGGTTTCTGGTAAATGCCTCCACAGAAACTATTTTATCGCTGCGCAGTTCCAGAATAAAATCGCTGAAATCCGTTCCTTCCCCCATCAGAAACAATTCTTCCATCCCACTGCATTCTGACAGATTCATATACAAAACATTTCCTTTTTCTGCCAGCAGATATGCCGCCGTCACCGAAAAAGCCAGCTGGTGGGAAATCGTACTGTCTGAAGTAATTATGATCCATTTCTGTCTTTTCCCGACAGGAATCATATGTGTAATTTCTCTGCATAAAAATACTATTTTCTGATAAATTTTTTCACATGACTGGTATCTGCATATCACTCCCTCCTGTGAAGATTCTTCCTCAGATAATATGATGCAATGTGGATTCTCTGTCTGTTCACGGACCTGTCCGATAAAAGCAGATGAACCGATCCAGATTGTTCCGGGATCCCACCCGGAAAGATGATCTGTATGATCTACAATCCCAATCTGTGCCTGGTCTCCCATTCTTTTACTTAAATACAGTGCAAATTTACGCATATACGCATTTTCAAGACCACCTAAAGCAATAATACGGCTTTGCACGCTTTCACCCCCAACCATGCAATGTATCCCAGAAAAATAGCTGTGGAGAAATGTATCATATGTGATTTCTCCCGTGCTTCCGGATACATATATACCTTCTTCTGTATCAGCATATTTATGAAATATTGAAAACAATTCATCAGACTTGCCTTGAGTTGTCTGAGACTCAGCAGTTTGCTGAGAGAGATTCCTGCGCCCAGCAGGAAAGAAAAAAAGATGCAGTAGAAAACATCCTCACCACCATTCAGGCAGCCCACAACCAAAAATAATTTTATATCTCCGGCTCCTATCGCCCGCATGCGGAATGGAATCCAGCCAATCAGAAATGGAATAAGAAATCCAAGTAAAAAGGATCCTGCCTCCAGCGCAGATTGCGGATTCAGCAGCAATACAGTTCCTGCTGCCAGCCCCACACAAATCCATTTGTTGGGTATCCGTCCTGTACGGAAATCCATTACCACTGCTATATATAGAAAAATCAACGTGATATAAACCGGTAAAAAACTTCCAATCGCCTCACCTCCAGAATGTGTTTCAAGGTAATTTGGATTATAAACCACCTCCTTTGCTTCTGTCTACCCCGAGTTTGAATTCGTTTTTACGAATTGTGCAATTTCACAATAACTGAAGGAATAATATTCCATAAAGTGCCGCCATGCCGCAAAAACCAAGGGTTCCGAATGTCAAAAGACTTATAAGGTTAAACCCGATCGCAACCTGTATTCCTCTGGATGCAAGAAAGGAGTTCAGGAAGTATGCCACAATAAGGCATACAACCGTCCGGGCCGCAAAATTCAACAGGATTTCCGCTCTTTTTTTTAGAATTCCAATGACCAGAACCAGCAGGCAGACCCCTATAATCACAAAAATTCCGATTTCCGTATTTCCCATGATTTTCCCCTTTTCAGATCTTGGTGTAATATATTAATTTTGTGCAATTTTATGACTATCATTAAGAAGGTTTTCCAGTTGTTTGTATAATTCAGAATAATTCAGACTATACTTATACAGACACGATACCAGAAAATCGGACCAGCATAAATTTCTGATTGAAGAAAAGTTATTGGAGGTGTGACAGACCAGTGAGACATTTCAGCCGGGCCCCGCAGAAGCCCGAAGAATATTCTCTTACAGAAGCAATCCGGCAGACAAAAGCAGATCTTGACTGTGCTTACATTAATCTTGACCATGCTCTGGATCCGGATCTGATTGACTGCTATATCTATCAGTTAAAATCCGCCCAGATGCGGTATCGTTTTCTACTGAACTGCGTAAAAAAAGATGGGACGTCATAAGCGATCCCACCTTTTCATTTTATCCCTGCGCTTCCACTGCGTAAAACTGATTACCACCGGCTGCAAATTCTTCTGTCAGTGTGCTGATAGTTCCAGACCAGGTACTTCCGCTGTCCGGATCATAAATTACAACACTTCCGGAATCATAACCAGTCAGCAGGACAGCCTGATCATTCAGGACGGCATACACCGGCGAGCCTTCGCCTACATAATAGAGTACCTGTTCCAGTGTACATCCTGTCAGATTATAAACAGCCCGGTCAGATATATTTTCACTTAATATTTCATAAACCGTTTTTCCTTCATTCAGAAGCGCATCTGTATCCGCCCCTGCCCCTGCCTGATTCAGGAGGATTGCCAGTGCTCTGGCCGATGTGCTGCTGCCGCCTGCCTGGCTGATCTCCAGGTACCTCGATTGCTGTTTTGCACACTTCCAGACGTAATTCTGGTTCTGCCCGACTACTACTCCCCGGTTTTCATCTGCGCAGGACACTGCCTCTGTCAGATTATCTGTTCCCAGGAGCACATTTCCTTTCGCATATACATAATAATTACTGCCATCAAACTGCCCCGACATTTCCAGCACAGTAGATTCCTCTGGAATAATCATTTTCGAAGTTACCAGGCTGGGAGCCGAGGAAATTTCACTGGCAAGCTGCAGAGTAATCTGGCGCTGCTTCACCCCGCTATTCGTTTCCGATACATAAACCAGTTCCTCATCCTGCATATCCCTGTTCTGGATTGTATCAGAATCAGTTTCCACATACGTCCCATTATTATAAACTACCCGGCTCAGATAAATACTTCCATCCCCGACTTCCGCTTCTGTCACAAAAGTCCCATTTCCACTGTAGGTTTTCAATACCGTCAGATTTTCGTCTGCAGAGTCCACGATTACAATCTGGTTCATGGCAAATATATCCGCCTGCCCGGAAACATTCTCCTCAGAAGCAATTCCATAGATGCAGTCTGTTCCCATAAAGCCCAATGGCCTGATCCTGTTCCCCTGCCCGGCCTCAATATCACGCGTCTGCCCACTCTCAAGATCTGTCAGATGCATCACTGTAGCGTCCGCGGCATCCCCCTCTGTCCATGCAAGGTACTGCCCGTCCGCAGAACTCTGACTGTTTCCGGTAGTCATACCCGAAATAAATACAGATGCTTCTTTTGTCGACAGATCTACCTGATATACCTGGTCGCCCATGGCAAAATAAAACTCTCCGGTATCAGAAATATACATGGTTTCTCCGATTTCCTCTTTCATAATCTGATAAGAATCCGTCGAAGGAATAAACAGCAGTTCCTCCACAGTTGCTGTTGTACAGTCATAATGACACACACTGATCCCTGTCTGACCCTCCCAGTCTCCCCGGTTCATATAACCATATACGATAAAATCTATACTTCCACTCTCATTTGCCCGGATGATACGGATATCATGCTCATCATAATTTTCCCGGATATCCATTCCCTCCGCGCTGCGAAAACTGAAGACTCTGGTCAGATAATTAGAATCCAGATTATAGCTCCACAATTCACCCTGCTGTACAAAACAAACCACGGTTCCTGTGCCGTTCACCATATAATCCACATCATCAGACCGTATCCCGAGATTTAGCGTACTTCCCTGTACTTCACTGCCTTCCCCCCGAAAAATTTCCTCCACAGTCCTTTCAAAACTCAGAAGATACATCTTTTCTGTCCCATAACGGACGCGGTAATACTCTTCCACATTGTAATACTCTGTTTCCCCGTCTTCATTCGTGGAAGACAGAATATAATTCAGCAGAATCACATTGTAGGAATCATTCAGTTCTTTTATAGATGCTACCGGCTCAGTTACTTCCTCCCCCTCAAAGTCTCCCCAGCATGCCTGGGACAGACTGTTATTAATGGTCACTGTCTGAAGAGTATTATTCTCCTCCCCTGTCTGAGGCTCCATATAAGAAGCCAGTTCACTCTGACGGTTTTTATCCATGGTAATTTCATGAAAATCTTTTACAAAAGAAATGCACTCTCCGATGTGACTATCCCCCTCCTGGGTAATCCGGGTATAAAAATAATATGACCCATCACCGGTAGTCACCTGCAGAATCAGCAGATATTCCTCCCCCTCACTTAACAGATTTCCAATGGGAATTTCCGCAGAAGCCAGATCTTCTGTAGCCGACAGATTTTCTGCCTCCGCCTGCTGCACCAGTCTGGTACTATCCAGGGATCTCACTTCAAAACTGATCTCTTTTACTGTATTTCCGTAGGAGTCAATTTCCAGCGGCAATATTCCGCCAGACTCTACCGGAGTAATGGTATCCCGCATGGAAGCTGCATTCATCTCTTCTACATAGCCATGCAGTTCATTGACCCGCTGCCCATCCTCCATCAGATATACTACCGGAAGCGTTGCCTCTGCCATATCCGTTGTTATGTCTCTTGTCTCATGATTCATCAGCCGGGAAAAAACAAACAGTCCGGCAACAAACACTCCCACCAGAATTAAAAATCGTCTTAAAATCTTATTCATCTGACGCATCCTTTCTGTCTTCCATCAAAAGAGCCAGCGTCGGACTCACATGCAGCTCGTCCATCATTCTGCGAAGCCCCGGTATCTCCTTTTTCTCATCGCTCCTCACTGCCCGGAGAAGGATATTTTTCGGTGTATGCTCCATATCAATAAATTCCAGTACCTGTACACGGTAACCGGCCTCCTCCAGAAGCCCTGCCCGGATCGCGTCCGTAAAAAGTGCCGCCATCCGCTCTTTTATCAGTCCGTATTTCATTACCGGTTCCAGCAGCTCACTCCGGATCTGCCCGTTCAGCTCATGCTGACAGCAGGGAACGGAAAGAATTACCTTTGCGCCCCACCTGACCGCCCGCTCCAGCGCATAGTCAGTTGCCGTATCACAGGCATGAAGCGTCACCACCATATCCACCTTGCCGACACCTTCATAATCTGCAATATCACCTGCAAGAAAAGTCAGTTTTTCATAACCATATTTCTCTGCCAGCTCCCGACAGTGGACAATCACATCCTCTTTCAGATCCAGTCCGATAATCCGGACGTCGTACCCCTGCAGCTCATGGAGATAATAATACATGGCAAAGGTCAGATAGGACTTCCCGCACCCGAAATCAATCATCACCAGCTCCCGGTTCCGCGGCAGCTCTGGCACAATATCCTCAATAAATTCCAGGAAACGGTTCATCTGACGGAACTTATCATATCTGGAACGGACAATCCTTCCCTCCCGGGTCTGGACTCCGAGATCCACCAGAAAAGGCGCCGGCACTGCCGGATCCAGAATATATTTTTTCTTCCGGTTATGCTCAAGTGTGTCCCCTGCTCTGATCTGACAGCCCGTCTGGGACCGTTTTACCGTAATCTTTCCCTTTTTGCTGATCAGCACATGCACCCGGCCCGCCGGATGCAGCGCTTCCAGCTGTCTCATATTTTCCATCCACAAGGCTGCTTTTTCACATACTCCATCTGCAGATAAATTATAATGCCTCACCTGCTTCTGTGTATACGCACTGGCCTGAAACTTCAATTCATTTTTCAGAAGCACCGGACGGATTTCTATTTTCCGTATACCGTCTTTCTGCCGTGGATTACTCAGAATTATTCTCCCCAGTTCTTTATTTAAACAGTATTCCAGTATTTCCTTCCACTGATTCATGTTTTATCCTCACTGTATTTTCTGATATGTCAGCCCCTCTTCTAATACCAGCGGCGGCATCTGCGATACCTGCATCTCCTCCGGTACATCTCCTGAAGCAGCATTACTTCTATCATCTGCATGAATGGCTGATTTCTGTCTGTTCCTGCAGAAGACTGACTCATTTCCGGTTCCTGCAGTCTGTTATCTTCTTCTTTTTGCAATAATTCCCGGTATATTCTTCTGCAGAGCATCCGGAATAAAAGCCGGTCAGGATATTCATCAAACATCATACTGCCCTCATGCTCCATCCTGTCACATTCCCTGGATACCAGCTCCTGGATTTTTCTTGCATCCTTTGGATACATTTCCTGCAGTCTTCTGCAATCCCTGTCATATTCCGCTTCCTCCAGGAAAGAATTTCTCATAGGGTATGTCATATAAAATGGAATCTTCTCACCAGTCTGACGGCCAAACATATCATAATATTCCTGTCCAAAATCCATTGCAATCTCCGAAAAAAAGTTCTTTCCCACAGAATATGCAATTTCATCCGGAAAATCTACTCTTTTTAGAAATTTTCAAAAAATATTCGCACATCCGTCATTTGCAAGGCCCTGCAGAATACAGTTCTCCAGTTCTTCCGGCGTATTAACAATGTGACATGCTCCATGCTCTTTCAGAAACTCCGCTGTTTTAAATCCCCAGGTCACAGAAATGCAGGGAATTCCTGCATTTTCCGCAGTTTCAAGATCCACCTCAGAATCTCCCACATAAACAGAGTCTTCCCGACGGACCCCCAGCTTTTTCATGGCTTCGAATACTGTATCCGGAGCCGGTTTTCTGCGTATTCCCTTCGCCTCAGCCTCCCCGATAGCGACATCAATCCTGTCTGCAAAGAACTGCCGGTTCAGCTCTTTCACCGCCGCATCAAATTTATTTGATACGATTGCCAGCTTATATCCCTTCGCCTTCAGATGATCCAGCACTTCCGGAATTCCCACAAAAGGTTTCGTATGATCCAGCATATGTTTTTCATAGTGTTTTGAAAAATTCCGGATACATTCTGAATAATGAGGATTTTCTCTTCCTCCCGGCAATGCCTTTTCCATCAGAACATACACGCCTTTTCCCACCTTCTGACGTACATCCTCCCTGCTGTAAACCAGACCGGCGGCTTTTTCCATACAATAGTTCACACTGGCCGTAAGATCGTCCAGTGTGTCCATTAAAGTTCCATCTAAATCAAATATTATCGTATTTCTCAATGATCTCCTGCTCACTTTCTTCTCCGGTAATCTCTGTCCCGGTACTCTCTGCCTTATCTTTACAGCCCTCTCCCTTTTCTGCTGTATTTGCGGCAAACTCACACATACCCTCAAGAATCTCAAGAACCTTCTCCAGCGCCCGTCTGTCTGCTTTGTAGGTCAGAGAACCGGATTTAACCTCATCATTCTGCGAAACCATTTCAATATCAATATATTTCGTGTATGGATTTTCCAGATCAATACGAACCTTCATACTATGAAGCATAACCGGATCCTTTTTTTCTCTGAACAAAACTCCCAGCCCGCCTCTCTTTTCCTTCCAGTCCACAGGCTGTCCATCCTCCAGATACTGGAAACCGGAAATTTCTTCATACAGAAAAACTGGCGGATTTTTATCCCTGCGATTCCGGGTGCAATACCATATTTTCTGAACTTCATCTACGCAAAACAAAAACGCTCCTGCTTTCGCTTCCCAGGTTGTCTGAAGCCGCTCATACTTTTCCAGATTTCTGGCCCGGTAATCCAGATGCTCTTTCATATCTTCTGCAGTCTGAAAAGGAATCATCGCAGCATCCATATTCACCATCGCGCTGCAGTCCCTGCATAAGGGCACATTATCCCTTATCCTGATCAGTACATCTCCCTTTATCCTTTTTCCACAAACGGGGCAGACCTCTTTTCTGCCAAATAATCCCATGAGAACACCTCCTTTCCCCACATATTTTCTCCAGATCAACTTTCCTTTTCTGATTTTAGCGCGAAAACAGCTTTCCTGCAACCTCTGGACAGAATATTAAAGTAAAATTTCGTAACAAAATCAGGATCGCTCTTTTTATCCGGTTATAGCCCTTCACAACCTCATTAATGAAAGTCGTGCTGCCGACTTTGACCGTAACATTCAGATCGCCGCCGCTCTGGCTGTTCTGGCTTAATACTGCCATCATTGCGTTGTACACCCCGGCTTCCACACCGCTGGAAATAGATTCTGTAATCTGGTCATTGTTCACAACGCCAGTCGTTCTATTTATGATATCAGATAAATGAATAAAAAAGTTTTCTTTTTCTAAAAAACCTTCCTTTCTAATCCACTCTCTATTTGATAAAATGAATATGAAAACTTTATTCCATTTAAAATGATTTTCTGTAAATGAAATAAGCTCTTTGATAATACAGCAGGATTGGTAAGGCATTTTCTACTGTAGTTTTCAGAGAACTTTTGATAAAAAGGGAGGGAACAGAAAATGACAAAAAGAACAGGAAAGCGATTTATATGGTTAACTTCAATATCTATGGTATTGCTGCTTGGATTCAATACGATGGCATGGGCGCAATCTTCTTCTGAAAAGGAATCTGCACTCCAGGATATCATTCTTGAAAATGGCAGTGAATGGATTATTACGGGAAACACTTCTGTTGACAGATTAGAAATAGATGATACATCTACTATTTCTGCAGATTATCCTGTGATTGTATTTTTTAATGAAAGCAATACAGTAGAAAATGGCGAAGTAATTGGCAATGTACAATTTGTTTCCGATTGGGATGAGAAAATAGCTATTGTACATACAAACGATGTTCATGGACATATTGAAATTGAGCCATATGTAAAAGGATTTGCAGACAGTCTGAAGGAATCCGGAGATTATTCTCTGGTTCTTACTGTATCAGCCGGTGATGTTTATGCAGGAGGCGAGGCTGTTGCGTCTTCTTATAATGGCGAATTTATACCGGCTATTATGGATAAAGTGTATGATATAGTCGTACCCGGAAATAACGACTATGGATTGAATGCGGCAGCAAAACAGCATCTTTTGCTCTCAGCTCTTTATGATAATACGATAACATTATGTTCTAATTATACTGTTAATTCAAACGGAATTGACATGCAGGAATACGTGGAAGAATATGGCGATGCCTGGATCGGAAATCAGCTGTTTGATGAATTATATGATAAAATCAGTCTGAATGAAGACGGGTCTGTCAATTGGTCCGGGTTAAATTTAAATAATTATACTGAAGGAGAAAATCCTTATCAATCAGAAGTCATTTATGAAACAGAAAATGGCACACATATCGGTGTGTTTGGTTTGTCCACGTCTGGCGGAGCTGCTTCTACATTACTAACTTCATCTGATTCGATTAAAACAGCTCAGGCAAGTGCGGACTCTTTAATTGCAGACGGCGCAGACGTAGTAGTTGCCGTTGGGCATACCGGATGGCCGGATGGAGATTCCACTCTGACCGCAACATCTGCCAACGACACAAATTCTGCACAGATCGCATTAAATACAACTGGAATAGATGCTTTTGTTGATGGTCATACTCACTCTGTTATTAATAATGGTGAAGGCTGGATAGGCGGCAGCAGCAACACATTCATTAACCAGGCGGCTTCTTTTGGAACTGAAATTGGCGTAATGTATATCTATTTAAACGATGGAGAAGTAGTCGCCAAAGATGGAGAAATCATTTCTGACTTTAACGACATACAGGCTGATAAAGAGGTTCAGGAACTGGTAACTATAGCTGAAGAAATAACCGAAGCTGATCTTGGAACAATTATTGGATATACTGACTATTTTCTGAACGGAGAACGGCAGTCAGCTGGAAATGAAGGCGGGAGTGTTCGTGGAAACGAGACAAATCTTGGTGATTTAATGACAGATATTGTTGCAAATGCGCTGACTGAACAGGGATATGATATAGATTTCGTAATAATTCCGGGATACTGGCTGCGCTCTTCCATTGAGGAGGGAGATATTACAGTTTCTGATATTCAGAGTGTATTTTCAAATCCCACTGTTCTGAATTATGTTACATTTTCTGCTGCCGATATAGTGAATGAAATGACTTCATCTATATCTGTGATTCCCGGTGAAGGCCAGAATTTTCTTCAAGTTAGCGGCATTAATATAGAATACATATTGGATGATGACGGCGCAACTCTCTACAAAGTATATGTTGCAGACACATTAATTTATGAAGATGGTGAATTTATAGTAGATGATGATTGGAGTTGTTCCGGTATTTATACTTTAACAGGAGGAGAAATTGACTCCTGGACAGGTTCTACAGATTCATGGGTATGTAATGATAATACAGAAGTTCAGGAATTAATTATTAATTACATTAAGACACATCAGGAAGGCGTGGATTATACTATATTTGAAAACACAATTGCTCCTGATGGCAGAATTGTCAGCGTATCTTTAGATGAGGATCCAATCGATACAGACGATGTCCAG
>CAYLWI010000031.1:0-19666 GCA_964387345.1 uncultured Eubacterium sp.
CAGGTCACCTTTACTAATACAGTCGCAAAGAACAGCAATGGCTGGTGGTATATAAGCAACGGCATGGTGGATTTCAGCCATTACGGCGTGGAGCAGAATTCCAACGGCTGGTGGCGGATCGAGGCAGGGAAAGTCAATTTTGATTTCCAGGGCTTTGCCCAGAACAAGAATGGCTGGTGGTATCTGACCGGAGGAAAGGTACAGTTTGATACCAATAGTGTAATCAGGGGAACTGTAAATGATGAAACTGCCTGGTGGTATGTCAGTGGCGGGAAGGTGATTCTGGATTATAACGGGCTGGGTATCAATGAAAATGGCGTCTGGCTGATTGAAAATGGCAGGGTTAATTTTGATTTCACAGGAACAAAGACAATTGATGGTAAGACTTATACATTTACTGATGGCCGGACATATGATGTGAGCGGCTGGGAAAGCATAAACGGAAAGTATTATTATTTTGAGGATGGACGCAGACTGACAAACTGTGTGGCGGACGGTTATAAACTGGATGCCCAGGGGTGCAGTGAAACAAGAGATCTGGTTCTGGAAATCGTAAATTCCTGTACAACCAATGCCATGTCAAATGAGCAGAAGATCCAGGCAATCTGGAACTGGATGATTAATAATAGCTGGACTTATGCCAGAACATATGAGCATATATCTTCCAGCTGGGTCTGGTATTCCGGCTGGCAGGATGATTTTGCAAAACAGTGTATAACTAATCAGGCAGGAAACTGTTTCCGCTATGCCGCCGCATTCGGGTATATGGTAAAAGAAGCTACCGGATATCAGGTGCGGGTATATCATGGCATGACGCCGGCCACGCGGGGCGGTACAACGCCTCATGGATGGATTACAGTGAATATCGATGGAACCTGGTATGCGTACGATATTGATCTTGCCAAGTTCAGTTCGAATCGTTCCATATATTATCATACACCATATTCAACTACATCCCAGTCCATACATCTGCAGGGAGTAGCGGTAAATCTGTATTAACAATAATTTTATCACCAGGGGCCAGAGCCGCAGAATGCATAAAATTGTTGCAAAAAGGGTCAAAGTTTAGTAGAATATAACCATAGTGCGGTCAGCATTGTCAGAAAATTTTCTGCCGCGTATTTTATGGTATTGGAGGAATTTTATTATGAAGATTTACACTACGGACAAGATCCGCAACGTTGTTGTACTCGGTCACGGAGGCGCAGGAAAGACCACGCTGGTGGAGGCCATGGCATATCTTGCGGGCGTAACCAGCCGCATGGGAAAGGTGGATGACGGCAATACCATCAGCGATTATGATAAAGAAGAGATTAAGCGTGGTTTTTCGATCACTACATCTGTTGTGCCGGTGGAGTGGGGCGATGTGAAGATCAATCTGCTGGATACGCCGGGATTCTTTGATTTTGTGGGTGAAGTAGAGGAGGCTGCGGCTGCGGCTGACGCGGCAATTATTGTAATCAACGGCAAAGCCGGTATTGAAGTGGGGACCCAGAAGGCGTGGGAGATCTGTGAGAAGTATAATCTTCCCAGGCTGATCTGTGTAACTGGTATGGATGATGACAACGCCAGCTTCCGTCAGATTGTGAAGGATATGCAGGAGCTTTATGGAAAGAAGATTGCTCCTTTCCATATTCCTCTCCGGGCAAATGAAAAGTTTGTCGGTCTGATTAACATTATTTCAAAAGAGGCTTACAAATGGGACAGAAACGGCAATACGATTCCTACGGACGTTCCGGATTATTCCATGCCGAACCTGGAGCTGTTAAGAGACGCGCTGATGGAGTCTGTGGCAGAGACCAGCGAGGAGTACATGGAGAGGTATTTTGAAGGCGATGAGTTTTCAGAGAATGAGATCCGTCAGGCTCTCCGGGTGAATGTGGGGGACGGTTCCATTGTTCCGATTTCTGTTGCTTCCGGTATTGTGGCTCACGGCGTATATACCCTGCTGGATGATATTGTAAAATATGTTCCCAGTCCCGATAAGAAGCAGTGCAAGGCCATCAATATCAAATCAAATGAAGTGTATGACGCTGATTTCAATTTTGCGAAGGCAAAGAGCGCTTATATTTTCAAGACTATTGTGGATCCCTTTATCGGCAAGTATTCCCTGATCAAGGTGACGTCCGGCGTCATCAAGACCGATGATGTTCTCTACAATGAAGAGAAGGGAATGGATGACAAGATCGGCAAGGTTTACGTTCTGCGGGGCAACAGGCCGGAAGAGGTTCCGGAGCTTCATGCCGGCGATATCGGCGCCCTGGCCAAGCTGAATAAAGTTGCCACTACAGATACATTATCCACCAAAGCAGTTCCCCTGACCTTTATCAAGACGGCCATTTCAAAGCCTTATACATATAAGAGCTATAATCCTGTAAATAAGAGTGATGTGGATAAGGTTTCCCAGGCCTTGCAGAAGATGATGCAGGAGGATCTGACGCTGAAGGCTGTCAACGACAGCGAGAACCGTCAGACACTGCTTTATGGTATCGGCGATCAGCAGCTTGATATCGTAGTAAGCAAGCTGCTGGATAAGTATAAAGTGGAGATCACACTGGATGAGCCGAAGGTTGCCTTCCGTGAGACCATCCGCAAGAAATCAGATGTTGAGTATAAGTATAAAAAGCAGTCCGGCGGTCATGGCCAGTATGGTCATGTAAAGATGACCTTTGAACCCTCCGGCGATCTGGAGACATCTTATGTGTTTGATCAGATTGTAGTAGGCGGAGCGGTTCCCAAGAACTACTTCCCGGCGGTAGAGAAGGGTATTCAGGAGGCGGTAGAGAAGGGACCTCTGGCCGGCTATCCGGTTGTGGGTGTGAAGGCGGTTCTGTATGACGGTTCCTATCACCCGGTAGATTCTTCCGAGATGGCGTTCAAGACGGCTGCAGTCCAGGCGTTCAAGAAGGGCTTCATGGAAGCTTCCCCGGTTCTGTTAGAGCCGATCTCTTCCCTGAAGGTGGTTGTGCCGGAAAGCTACACTGGAGATGTTATGGGCGATCTGAATAAACGCCGCGGGCGTGTACTGGGAATGAATCCCTTAGAGGGCGGAAAGCAGGAGATTCTTGCAGATATCCCGACTTCAGAACTTTACGGATATAATACGGATCTCCGCTCCATGACAGGCGGAAGCGGAACGTTCTCCTATGAGTTTGCCCGTTATGAGCAGGCTCCTTCCGATATCCAGGAGAAGGAGGTTGCCGCAAGAGCAGCGGAGAAGGACTGATTTCCATATTACAGGATGAATATGTAAATAAAAGGCTGTCGCGTCAGTTGGAAAATGGAAACTGACGGGGCGGCCTTTTTGTCAGAGTATGAACCTGGGGAAATGAGATTTCAAAACTATTTCCCCTTATTTTTTCTGCTTTCACTATAAGCAGTTTACCCTGTACTTTTTTGGCTTTGTCTTCCGCCGCGGTTGATTTCATTTTCATGTTGTGATAAAATTTGCAGGATGACGATAGAAAAGTTTATGGAATAGATACAGGAGGATTGTTTTATGGCAGCACCGTATAATCATAAGGTGGTAGAACCGAAGTGGCAGAAAGTCTGGGAGGATGAGAAGGCTTTTGCCGCTACGGACGATTATTCAAAACCGAAATATTACGCACTGGTTGAGTTTCCTTATCCGTCCGGACAGGGACTTCATGTGGGACACCCGAGACCTTATACTGCCCTGGATATTGTGGCAAGAAAGCGCCGGATGCAGGGATATAATGTACTGTATCCCATGGGCTGGGACGCTTTCGGACTTCCTACAGAGAATTATGCGATCAAGAATAAGATCCACCCGAAGGTTGTAACGGAGAACAATGTTGCCAGATTTAAGAAACAGCTCCAGTCTCTGGGTTACTCCTTTGACTGGGACCGTGAGATCAATACCACAGATCCGCAATATTATAAATGGACCCAGTGGATTTTTCTGAAGCTTTTCAAGGCCGGACTGGCTTATAAGAAGGAGATGCCCATTAACTGGTGTACCTCCTGCAAGGTAGGCCTTGCCAACGAGGAGGTTGTCAACGGCGTCTGCGAGCGCTGCGGCTCCCCGGTTGTGAGAAAAGTAAAGAGTGAGTGGATGTTAAAGATCACAGAGTATGCGGATAAGCTGCTGGATGGTCTGAAGGATGTGGATTACATTGAGCGGGTCAAGGTTTCCCAGAGGAACTGGATCGGCCGTTCCACAGGAGCTGAGGTGGATTTCTCCATTAAAGGGAAAGAGGATAAGCTGCGGATTTATACGACCCGCTGCGATACTCTGTTCGGCGTGACCTATATGGTAGTTTCTCCGGAGCATCCTTATCTGGATAAGTATAAAGATGAAATTAAAAACTGGGCTGAGATCGAAGCCTACCGGGAGCAGGCTGCCAGAAAGTCTGATTTTGAGCGGGCAGAACTGGCAAAGGATAAAACCGGCGTCCAGATTGACGGCCTGGCGGCTGTGAATCCCGTCAATAATAAAGAGGTTCCCATCTGGGTTTCCGATTATGTGCTGATGAGCTACGGAACCGGCGCGATCATGGCCGTTCCCGGACATGATGAGAGAGACTGGGAGTTCGCGAAAAAATTCGGGCTTCCCATTATCCAGGTAGTTGCAAAAAACGGCGAGGAGGTTGACATCAACGAGGCTGCTTTCACAGATGTTGCCACCGGCGTTCTCATTAATTCTGATTTCCTGAACGGGCTGGAGGTAAAGGACGCGAAGAACAAAATGATTGCTTTCCTGGAGGAGAACGGAATCGGAACCGCAAAGGTGAATTATAAGCTTCGCGACTGGGTATTTTCCAGACAGCGTTACTGGGGAGAGCCCATTCCCATCGTTCACTGTGACAAATGCGGTTATGTACCCATTGATGAGAGCGAGCTGCCGCTCCTGCTTCCGGAGGTGGACAGCTATATGCCCACAGATAACGGGGAGTCTCCCCTGGCCGCCATGACGGACTGGGTGGATACCACCTGTCCCTGCTGCGGCGGACCGGCAAAGCGTGAGACAGATACCATGCCCCAGTGGGCGGGATCTTCCTGGTATTATCTCCGTTATACAGACCCGAAAAACAAGGAAGCCCTTGCAGGTAAAGAGGCTCTGGAGTACTGGATGCCCGTAGACTGGTACAACGGCGGTATGGAACACACCACGCTGCATCTGCTTTATTCCAGATTCTGGCACAAGTTCCTCTATGACCAGGGGGTTGTGCCCTGCCCGGAACCGTACCAGAAGCGTACCTCACACGGTATGATTCTCGGTGAGAACGGAGAGAAAATGTCGAAATCCAGGGGGAATGTGGTGAACCCGGATGATATCGTAAGAGAGTACGGCGCGGATACCCTCCGTACCTATGAAATGTTTATCGGAGCTTTTGATCTGGCCGCTTCCTGGTCAGATGACGGCGTAAAGGGATGCCGGAGATTCCTGGAGCGTGTATGGAAGCTGCAGGAGCTTATGACAGAGGAAGAGGGATATTCCGCAGATCTGGAAACGAAGATTCATCAGACCATCAAGAAGGTTTCCAGTGATTTTGAAAATCTGAAATACAATACAGCCATTGCCGCCATGATGGCTCTGCTGAATGATTTTTATAAGAAAGGTTCTGTTACAAAGGGAGAGCTGAAGACTCTGATTATCCTTCTGAATCCGGTAGCGCCTCATATTACAGAGGAAATGTGGTCTCTGACCGGCTGTGAGGGCCGGGTATACCAGCAGACGTGGCCGGAATACGATGAGGCGAAAACCGTAGAGTCTACGGTGGAGGTCGCGGTGCAGATCAACGGGAAGGTGCGGGCGACCATCGCTATCGGCAAGGATGATCCGAAGGATCAGGTGCTGGCAAAGGCAAAGGAAGCCATCGCTTCCAGGCTGACAGGAAATATTGTAAAAGAGATTTATGTTCCCGGAAGAATTGTAAATATTGTAATGAAATAAAATGAAAAAAGTATTCAAAATTATCCGTAATGTTATTATCATTGTTGTGGCGGACTGAACAGTGAAGTGATTTTTAAGGAGGATATGTAAGTGAGAGTAGATTTATTTTCCATTGGTAATTTTACAATTCACAGCTATGGTCTGCTGATTGCGGTGGGCGTGATACTGGCGGCAATTCTGGCGATGAAACGGGCCGGAAAAAAGGATCTGGACAGTGAAGCGACGCTTAATATGGTCATTATCTGTGTGGTTTTCGGATTTCTGGGAGCCAAGATTCTGTATGTGTTCGAGAATTTCCGGGCGTTTCTGGAGGATCCCTTAAGTGTGGTCGGATCTTCCGGGTTTGTAGTGTACGGTGGAATCGCCCTGGGCGTGGTTGCAATCATTCTGTACTGCAGAATAAAGAATTACCGTTTTTTCCGGTATTTTGACCTGCTGATGCCATCGGTGGCCCTGGGCCAGGCCTTTGGCCGTCTGGGCTGTTTCTGCGCGGGATGCTGTTACGGCAAAGAAACAGACGCGTTCTGGGGCGTCGTGTTCCCGGAGGGAAGCTTTGCGCCGGCGGGAGTTCCGCTGATTCCTACCCAGCTGATTTCCTCCGCGGGAGATTTCCTGATCATGATTATTCTCCTTCTTTTCAGCAGAAAAGCAAAAAAGGTGGGAGATGTGGGGGCGCTTTACCTGCTGTTATATGGCATCGGGCGTTTTCTGGTAGAATTCCTGCGGCAGAACGAGCAGGGGGGAATCGGAATGTTTACCACAGCCCAGATTATGTCCATGGTATTTGTGGCGGCATCGGTCATTTTGTTTGTGAGGAACCGCAAAGGGCGGAATGCGGAGAATTACAGGGAAGAGTTTTATTCCATCTGGCTGTAAGACCGGGAAGCTTCGCGCCACGGATCATGGAAAAGTAACGATTGACGCTACCTGAGGGAAGGCAGGTTCCCGGAGGTTTTCTGAAAGAGAGGTCTGTTTTGAATAAGAAAGCTCTGATTGCCATGAGCGGCGGCGTGGATTCCAGCGTGGCCGCCTGGCTGATGAAGGAAAAGGGATATGACTGTATCGGCGCCACCATGAAGTTGTTCCAGAATGAGGACACCGGAGTTTCTGATGAACACAGCTGCTGTTCCCTGGAAGATGTGGAGGACGCCCGCAGTGTGGCCCGTGTACTGGGTATGCCTTATTATGTGTTTAATTTTGCGGACCGGTTCCGGGAGGCTGTGATTGATCGTTTTATTGAGGCCTATGAGAATGGCAGGACGCCCAATCCATGTATAGACTGCAACCGGTATCTGAAGTTTGAAAAATTGTTCCAGAGGGCCGGAGAGCTGGGGTGTGATTACGTAGTCACCGGCCATTATGCCAGGATTGCGTATGATAAAAGCAGAGGCCGTTATCTGCTGAAAAAGGCGGCGGATGAGTCGAAGGATCAGAGTTATGTCTTGTATTCCCTGAGCCAGGAGCAGCTTGCCCATGCGCAGTTTCCGCTGGGCGGAATGACAAAAAATGAAACCCGTGAGATGGCGGAACGGCATGGCTTTATTAACGCGAAAAAGGCGGACAGCCAGGATATCTGCTTTGTCCAGAATGGAAAATACCACGAGTTTATTACAGAATATACAGGAAAGGAATTTCCGGAGGGGGATTTTATTGATGCCAGGGGAAATGTCCTGGGCAGACACAAGGGGATTATCCGCTATACGGTAGGGCAGAGAAAAGGGCTGGGAATCGCCTTTGGAGAGCCCGTGTATGTGCTGAAAGTGGATCCGTCTGCCAATACAGTAACCCTTGGAACTAATGAAGAACTGTTTACAGATACGGTAACGGCAAAGAAAATCAATCTGATTTCAGTGGACCGGATCCGGGAGCCCATGCGGGTGAAGGCGAAGGTGCGTTACCGGCATAAGGAGCAGTGGGGCACTGTGACACAGCCGGATGAAGATACTCTCCGGATGGTTTTTGACGAGCCCCAGCGGGCGATTACTGCAGGTCAGGCCCTTGTGATATATGATGGAGATACGGTTGTCGGAGGCGGCACGATAATCTGAGACAAGAGCTGATGGAAAGAGACTGATACAGCAGGGAAGAAGCGGCGGAAAAAGAAAATGGATGGTATATGGGCAGAAGAAAGGGGAGCCTGGAATGGAACTGGCAGAAAAACTGATCCGGAAAGCGACATTGACGGAGAAGGAGTTTGCGGAATTGCTGGGGCAGTACAGAGAGGAAGACCTGAGAAAATGTCTGGCGGAAGAGGCGTTCCGCATAAGGAAAGAAGTGTATGGGACAGATGTTTATGTCCGGGGACTGATCGAGATTACCAATATCTGCAAAAATGACTGCTATTACTGCGGTATCCGCAGGAGCAATCCGAATATACAAAGATACCGGCTGACGAAGGAAAGAATCCTGTCCTGCTGCGCAAAGGGATATGAGCTGGGGTACCGGACATTTGTGCTGCAGGGAGGCGAGGATGGCTGGTTCACCGATGACAGAATGGCAGATATTATCTTGTCCATAAAGAAAAAATATCCGGACTGTGCGGTGACGCTTTCCCTCGGTGAGCGTTCTTATGACAGCTACCGGATTCTGAAGGAAGCCGGGGCGGACCGTTATCTGCTGCGCCATGAGACGGCTGATGAGGAACTGTATGGAAAGCTCCATCCCTCTTCCATGAATCTGGCCGTGCGGAAACAATGTCTGTATGATCTGAAATGTCTGGGGTACCAGGTGGGAGCCGGATTTATGGCAGGCGCGCCGGGACAGACCATGGAGCATCTGGCGGAAGATCTGAAATTTCTGGAGAAGCTGCAGCCGGAGATGGTGGGAATCGGCCCGTTTATTCCCCATCATGATACACAGTTCGCGAAGGAGCCGGCGGGCAGTGTGGAGCTGACGCTGTTTCTGCTTTCGGTCATCCGGATTCTGCTGCCCCGGGTTCTGCTTCCGGCCACGACAGCGCTGGGAACCATGGATCCTTACGGCAGGGAGAAGGGGATGATGGCCGGAGCCAATGTGGTGATGCCGAATCTTTCTCCGGAAGAAAACCGGAAACAGTATTCGTTATATGATAATAAAATCTGCACCGGAGCGGAGGCGGCGGAAAGCAGAAGCCTGGTCCGCCGGATGGAAGCTGCCGGGTTTCATGTGGTTTCTTCCCGGGGAGATTTCAGAGCGGAATAAAGCCGGAAATTTTCCGGATCAGATATTTTACAGACGTAACAGGCTGCATGAAGGAAAGTGACAGAAAGGAGCGCAGAGATGGACAGCAGAAGCAGAAATTCCATACAGGACGCGGAAACAATAGTAAATGCTATTCTGGAAGACTACCAGAAGGGACGTCCCATTGACAAAAAAGATGATTTTTTTGATCAGCCCAGTAAGGAGGTCATCATTGATATCATTGAGAAAATGATGAAAATTATTTATCCGGGGTATTTCCGGGACAGGACCTATAAAAGTTATAATGCGGGAAATCATCTGGCTACGCTGATTGAAGATGTGATGTACCGCCTGCACAGGCAGATTGTGAAGGTGGAGAAATTTAATGCGGATCTGGCCTGGGAGGGGCGGGAAAAGATAGAGGACGCCGCCTATGATATTACGGTTGAATTTCTGAACAGGATTCCAAAGATCCGGGAGTATCTGGAATCCGATCTGGAGGCTGCCCTGGAGGGAGATCCTGCGGCGAAGAATTATGATGAGATCATTCTTGCCTATCCCGGTCTGTACGCTATCACAGTTAATCGTCTGGCACATGAACTGTTTCTGATGAATGTTCCGCTGATTCCGCGTATTATGACGGAGCATGCCCACAGCCTGACCGGCATTGATATTCATCCGGGAGCAACCATCGGACATCATTTCTTTATTGATCATGGGACCGGCATTGTTGTAGGTGAGACCACGATGATCGGCGATAATGTAAAGATTTACCAGGGAGTAACTCTGGGAGCGCTTTCCACCCGGGGCGGACAGAAGCTGCGCAATACAAAGAGACACCCGACGATTGAGGACAATGTGACGATTTACGCGGGAGCTTCCATTCTGGGCGGAGATACAGTAATCGGGCGCGATTCTGTGATCGGAAGCAACGCGTTTATTACAAAATCCATTCCGGCGGGAACCAGAGTCAGTATTCGTCAGCAGGAGCTGCAGTTCTCGGGAAGAACCAGAACCGGCGAGAGCGATCTTGCAGATGATACATGGTATTATTCCGTTTAAAATCACGCCCGGATCAGTAATCAGATCCGGGCGTGATTCTGTGTAAAAGCAGGAGGTTTCATTTTTTCATCATTTTCAATATCATGTCTGTTTTCTGACGGTCCCGGGGAGACATGTTTTCCTTTAAATGTTCAATGATAAAGTCTGTCTCTTCCTGGGAAAACTGGATTCCCTGCCCCTTTGCGCGGCTTGAGAAGGCCATAAGGAGGGTCATCATCTCATTGGCGTTATTGCTTTTTGGCTGTCCCATAAAACTGGTGAGAAACTGCAGCTTTTCCGGAGACAGATTCTGAAAGGCAGGGTTTTTGCTGATATCTGATTCGCTCATATTTTTCCTTTCTGGGATTCTGACAGGATTATAGATCCGGAATACCTCCTTCGGAAAGCAGGCTCTCATAAGAATTGTACATATCAAAAAAGTTTAATATGGTATCAATATTTTCCTGTTCCGGGGGAGTACAGTATTCCCGGACTGCATTTAATATATGCCGGACACGCTCCGTGGGTGTATCATTTTCGCAGATGTGGAGTTCGGCCGCCTGCATTCCGGAGCCTTTGTCAAAAAGCTGTATGGTCTTCTGCAGTTCCACCAGCCGGATCACCAGTGAAATCATGCGCTGCTGGGAACTGTTTAAGTAGGGAACCACAGATTTCAGCATCTGGAGATCGCGGCTCTGGATCAGTGAATCAAGTACCGGTTTCTGTGGACCGGACTGGTCTGTGTCATGAATATCATAATTTGTCTCATCCATCTGGTTCTGTACCTCCTGTCATTTCTCTTACCCGTATATCTTATGAAATTCTGGAAAAATAAGAACAAAAATTATCCGTCTGGTCAAACCGCGTCCGGAGTTCATATATTATCAGAAAAAGGAAAAATAATCATGAGAAGAATAATATACGACGGCGACAGCTTTTATGAACTGGATGAGGAGTGTATAAGAAGGAGAGAAGAACAGGAGAAAAGAAGGAAAACTGACCTGCAGAGAAATAAGAAAAACGACAGTGACGGAGAAGGGGAAAAACGGAAATTCATATAAAGATTTTCCGGAAACAGAAAGTCCCGGCGCCAGAGGAGGCGCCGGGGAAATTAAGGAGGAAAATTATTTTATCCCGTGTAAAAAATGATGGAATGGAATTTTTTAGAAACCACAACCGTTTCCGCTGTTTCCGCAGCAGCAGAGGATCAGCAGAATCGGAAGAATGTTGTCACAGCATCCGCCGCCATTTCCGTTCCCCAGGAAGGAACCATTGTTTCCGCAGCAGCAAAGTAATAAGATAATCCACAGAATGGAGGAGCATCCTCCGTTGTCGGATCCGCATCCGCAGTTTGTAGCAGCTAAATCACTCATGTTTTCAGCCTCCAGTTTTTATTTACATTTCATACTATGTGGAGGGCTGGTCCGTGTTTCCAAAAACCTTGACAAAAAAATAAAACTGAGGGTATTATATAATTGCTGTTTATTTCAGCCCCGGACTTTTTTATCCGGGATCCTGAAATTTTATAAAAAAGCTGTTGAGAGGGAAAGAGAGGAATTCGATATGGATAAGATCAGAATGACAACCCCTGTTGTGGAGATGGACGGCGATGAGATGACCAGGATTCTCTGGCAGTATATCAAAGACGAGCTGATTCTTCCGTTTGTGGATCTGAATACAGAGTATTATGACCTGGGACTGGTTCACAGGAATGATACAGGCGATCAGGTAACCGTCGATGCAGCCCATGCCACACAGAAGTACGGGGTAGCTGTAAAGTGTGCGACGATCACACCCAATGCAGCCCGGATGAAGGAATATAATCTGAAAGAGATGTACAGGAGTCCCAACGGGACGATCCGCGCGATTCTGGACGGTACTGTTTTCCGCGCGCCGATCAAAGTGAAGGGGATTGAGCCCTGTGTAAAGAACTGGAAGAAGCCGATCACCATCGCGCGTCACGCCTATGGCGATGTCTACAAGGCAAATGAGATGGTGATTCCAGGACCGGGGAAGGTAGAACTGGTTTATACAGACGCCGACGGCAAAGAAACCAGGGCGCTGGTTCATGAGTTTACCGGAGAGGGTATTGTACAGGGACAGCATAACCTGAACAAATCCATCGAGAGTTTTGCAAGAAGCTGTTTTAACTATGCCCTTGATACAAAGCAGGATCTCTGGTTTGCCACCAAGGATACGATTTCCAAGAAATACGATCATACTTTTAAGGATGTTTTCCAGGAAATTTATGAAGCTGAGTATGAAGCAAAATTCAAAGAGGCTGGCATTACATATTTCTATACACTGATTGATGACGCGGTTGCCCGTGTGATGAAAGCAGAGGGCGGTTTCATCTGGGCCTGCAAGAATTATGACGGCGATGTAATGAGCGATATGATTTCTTCTGCCTGCGGTTCGCTGGCCATGATGACTTCCGTGCTGGTTTCTCCTTCGGGAGTGTACGAGTATGAGGCTGCCCACGGAACGGTTATGAGACATTATTATAAGCATCTGGCGGGAGAAGAGACTTCCACCAATTCTGTGGCAACGATTTTTGCCTGGACGGGAGCGCTACGGAAGCGCGGTGAGATGGATCAGCTTCCGGATCTGGTGAAGTTTGCGGATAATCTGGAGAAAGCCTGTATTGAAACCATTGAATCCGGGAAAATGACAAAAGATCTTGCGCTGATTACAGAGCTTGAAAATCCGGTGACGCTCAACAGTCTTGATTTTATTAAAGCTGTACGTGAAACGCTGGAAGCATATTACAAATAGAAGGGATTTCAGTTTCTGACGGATGTTATGAGATGTGATCCGCCATGGAGGAGAATGCCAGATTATGATACTTTCGTGTCAGAATATAAGTAAATCCTTCGGAGAAGAGCCTGTGTTAAAACAGGTTTCTTTTCATGTGGAGGACTATGAGAAGATAGCTGTTGTCGGTATTAACGGCGCCGGCAAGTCCACACTTTTAAAGATAATTATGAATGAACTGACCCCGGATGAGGGAACCGTGACGCTCGCGAAAGATAAGACCATCGGCTATCTGGCCCAGCACCAGGAAGTCGGAGGTGACAGCAGTATTTATGAAACGGTTCTGGAAAGTAAACGGGAGCTGATTGCCATGGAGGAGCAGATCCGCGGGATGGAACAGCAGATGAGGTCTGTTCCCGGCGATGAGATGGATGCTTTTATGGAAAAATATCATAAGCTTCTCCATGAGTTTGAAGCGCGGGACGGCTATTCCTGCCGCAGCGAGGTGTCCGGCGCCCTTAAGGGGCTCGGTTTTCCGGAGGAGGAATTTGACAGACCCTGCGGCGCCTTATCCGGCGGGCAGAAAACCCGTGTTGCCCTGGCAAGGCTTCTGGTGTCCCATCCGGATATCATCCTGCTGGACGAGCCTACCAACCATCTTGATATTGAATCTATCAGCTGGCTGGAGACGTTTCTTGTGAATTATAAAGGCGCTGTGGTACTGGTGGCTCATGACCGCTATTTCCTGGACCGGGTTGTGACAAAGGTGGTGGAGATCAGTCTCCACCGGTCGGCTGTTTATGATGGGAATTATACGGACTATGCCAGGAAGGCGGCAAAAGTCCGGGAGGATAAGCTGAAGGCATATTATAACCAGCAGAGAGAAATCCGCCGTCAGGAAGAGGTTATTGAAAAACTGAAGTCGTTCAACCGGGAAAAGTCCATCCGGCGGGCGGAAAGCCGTGAAAAGCAGCTTGCAAAGGTTGAAGTGCTGGAAAAGCCGGAAGAGGAAAAAGCAGGGATGAATATTACCCTGACGCCCTCTGTGATCAGCGGAAACGATGTGCTTTCGGTGGAGCATCTTTCCAAGACTTTCGGGAATCATGTACTTTTTACGGATATTTCTTTTGAAATAAAACGGGGAGAAAGGGTAGCCCTGATCGGACCGAATGGGACAGGGAAGACGACAATCCTGAAGATTTTAAATCAGGTACTGGATGCGGACGACGGAAGCTTCCGTCTGGGGACAAATGTGGAAATCGGGTATTATGACCAGGAACAGCAGGTGCTCCACATGGAGAAAAATCTGATTGAGGAGATTGCAGATGATTTTCCTGATCTTACTGTCACAAAGATCCGGAATGTTCTGGCAGCTTTCCTGTTTACGGGAGATGATGTGTTTAAACTTGTGGGAGATCTCAGCGGAGGAGAACGGGGGCGTCTGTCTCTGGCAAAGCTGATGCTTTCCAGAGCTAACTTTCTGATTCTGGATGAGCCTACCAATCATCTGGATATTGTCTCCAGAGAGATACTGGAGACAGCGCTGAACCATTATGAGGGAACTGTACTGTTTGTATCCCATGACCGTTATTTTATTAATAAGACAGCCACCCGGATTCTGAACCTGACAGGGAAAAATATCCGTAATTATATTGGAAATTATGACTATTTTATGGAAAAACGGGAATCCGGAAGAATAGAAGAGGTTTCCGGAAGGGAAAGCTCCGGCCAGAAGCGGCATACAGGTGATTCGTCGGGAAAGGCTGACTGGAAAGCCCGGAAGGAGGAGCAGGCAAAGCAGAGAAAGCTTCAGAATCAGATTTCCCGCACGGAAGATCAGATTCAGAAACTGGAAGAACGTCTTGGGGCTATTGACGGGGAGTTTGCGGATCCGGAGATCGCCACGAATTCTGCGAGACTGGGAGAGCTTCACAGAGAGAGGACAGAGGTTCAGGAGAAACTGGAAGAATTGTATGAAGAATGGGAAGAATTGAACGGGTAAATATGCGCCGGCGGTATTGATAAATGTTTGACAAACCGCATCTCCCTGCTTATAATATTTTCAGAGTGTAAATATTATGGGGGGATCTTACATTACACAGGAGATATACAGACGTTTCGGAGGAAGAGAAAGTGCAGAAGGAAATTTCACAGGCGGTGATCCGCCGTATGCCAAGATATTACAGATATCTGGGAGAACTGATTGACGAAGGGGTAGAGCGGATTTCTTCCAATGAGCTGAGTATCCGTATGAAGGTGACCGCGTCCCAGATCCGTCAGGATCTGAACAATTTCGGGGGATTCGGACAGCAGGGATACGGATATAATGTACAGTATCTGTATGAGGAGATCGGAAAAATCCTGGGACTGGACTTCCAGCATAATGTAATCGTAGTGGGAGCGGGGAACATGGGACAGGCTCTTGCGAATTATGTGAAGTTTGAAAAGCGCGGATTTGTGATTACGGGACTTTTTGATGTAAACCCTGCGCTGATTGGAACGGCTGTCCGGGGAATTGAGATATACAGTATGGATAATCTGCCGGAGTTTGTCAGAGGACACCGGGTGGATATCGCGGTACTGACCCTGCCGAAGGATAAGGCGGAGCAGGCGGCAGATACTCTGGTGCGTCTGGGAATCCGCGCCATCTGGAATTTCGCGCATCTGGATCTGGATCTGCCGGAGGATGTGGTGGTGGAAAATGTACATCTCTCAGACAGTCTGATGCAGCTTTCGTACAATATTGTGAATAACCGGCGGATACAACAGGATACATAAGAGTTTTTGACTGGAAAGGGGCCTTGGGACGGGTTCCTTTTCCTGTCTCAGAAGGAGGGGACGGAATGCAGTATATTTTGAACAGCAGCCAGATGAAGCAATGTGATGCCAATACTATGGAAAAATACGGGATGCTTTCCGCTGTTCTGATGGAACGCGCGGCCATGGCGGCGGCAGAAGAGGTGGAGGCTTATCTGCCGGAAAGGGTAAAAAAGATTCTGATCGCCTGCGGAACCGGAAATAATGGCGGAGACGGACTGGCCATGGCCCGGCTCCTCTTTCTCAAGGGAAATGAGGTAACCGTGCTGTTTCCAGGGAAAGAGGAAAAATGCAGCGTGGAGGCGGCAAGGCAGCTTTCTATTGTGCGGAATTACGGAATCCCGGTTACAGACCGGTTCCCCGGACAGGAGTATGATGTGATCATTGACGCATTGTTTGGAATCGGACTCTGCAGGGAGATCGGAGGAGTTTACCGGGATCTGATCGCGCAGATGAATGAACGGACAGCGTGGAAGGTCGCTGTCGATATCTCTTCCGGTATTTCTGCGGATAACGGGGCTGTAATGGGAATCGCATTCCGGGCAGATCTTACAGTGACCTTTGGTTTTGCAAAGACGGGCCAGCTTCTGTATCCGGGAGCTGATTATACCGGACGTCTGGAAGTGAAGGATATCGGCATTGACTGCCGCAGCCTGCCGGATATCCGTCCGGAGCTGCGGTATCTGGAAGAGACAGATCTGAAGCAGCTGCCCGGCCGGACTGCCCGGACCAATAAAGGAAGCTATGGGAAGCTTCTGATTTTTGCCGGTTCCCGGAATATGGCCGGCGCAGCGTTCTTATCCGCGAAAGCGGCTTACCGTACCGGATCCGGGCTTGTGAAAATAGTCACAGAAGAAGTTAACCGGGAAATTATACAGTGTCTGGTTCCGGAAGCAATCCTGGCAACATATGATAAAGAGACGGATCTGCCGTCTTTTGTCAGAGAACAGGCAGAATGGGCGGATGCCATTGTTGCAGGACCGGGAGCCGGCCTCTCGGAAGCCGCGGAAAAAATAGTAGAAGTAATCCTTGACAGTGCGGAGGTTCCCTGCCTTCTGGATGCAGACGCCCTGAATATTCTGGCAAAACATCCGGAATGGCTGAAGCGGCACAGGGCGCCGGTGATTGTGACGCCTCATCTGGGCGAGATGTCCCGGCTGACAGGAACAGATATTCCGGAAATACAAAAAGATATAATTTCTGTTGCGGAAAGGTTTTCGGGCGAGTATGATGTAATCGTGGTGCTGAAGGATGCGAGAACAGTCACATGGATACCCGGGGGGCCCGGATATATCAATGTTACAGGGAATCATGGCATGGCCACGGCTGGTTCGGGAGACGTACTGACAGGAGTGATCGGTTCCCTGCTGGGACAGAATGTCTCTCCGGAGACAGCGGCGCCGCTGGGAGTAATGCTTCATGGAATGGCTGGCGACAGGGCGGCGCGGAAAACAGGAAAGGCTTCCCTGATGGCTTCTGATCTGACCGACGGACTTGCCATGGTGCTGTCTTCCATATCAGACCAGGAAAGAAGGATATATTTATGAAAAAATACAGCAGAGTCTGTGCAGAGATTGATCTGGATCATTTTGAACATAACCTGGATGAGATTAAAAGGCTGAAAGCGCTGAAAACAAAAGTATGTGCTGTAATCAAGGCGGACGGTTATGGACATGGAGCAGTCCGTCTGGCACAGATTCTGGAAAAAAGAGATGAGATCTGGGGGTATGCGGTAGCCACCGCGGAAGAGGGGAAGGAGCTGCGGAAAGCGGGAATGAAAAAACCGGTTCTTATTCTGGGATATGCTTTTCCGGAAGATTATAAGATGCTGATCCGTCAGGAAATCCGCCCCGCGGTTTATACCCTGGAGATGGCGCGGCAGCTTTCGGAGGAAGCTGTCAGGACAGGGAAAAGGGCGGCAATCCATATTAAGCTGGATACCGGAATGAGCAGGATCGGATTTCAGTGCGATGAGCAGTCTGCGGATCTGATTGCACAGATCCACCAGCTCCCGCATATTGTGATGGAAGGAATTTTTACTCATTTCGCGAAAGCGGATGAGGCAGATAAGACGTTTACACGGGAACAGATGAAACGGTATGGACAGATGATAGATATGCTGAAGGAGAGGAAAATAGAAATTCCGATCCATCATGTTTCTAATAGCGCGGGGATTGTGGATCTTCCCGGATATGATCTGGATCTGGTCCGCGCCGGGATTATTCTGTATGGCCTGTGGCCCTCGGATGAAGTGCAGAAGGAAAACATTGACCTTCAGCCGCTTCTCACCCTGAAAAGCCATGTGATACATGTGAAAGAGCTGGAGGAGGGAAGAACGGTCAGCTATGGCGGTACCTTCCGGGTGACAGGAACGAAAAAGATTGCCACAATTCCGGTGGGATATGGCGATGGTTATCCCCGGTCGCTTTCCAACAAAGGGTATGTATTGATTCATGGGCGGCGGGCTCCGGTCTGCGGCCGTATCTGTATGGATCAGTTTATGGTGGATGTAACAGAAATTGACCAGGTAAAGACAGGTGATCCCGTCATTCTGATCGGACGGGACGGCGGCGAGAGCATTACCATGGAGGAGCTGGGAGAACTTTCCGGACGTTTTAATTATGAATTTGCCTGTGATCTGGGAAAGAGGATTCCCAGAGTTTCTGTCAGAAATGGAAAGAGGCTGGAATAAAAAGAACTGAATACACTCGAAAAAAACGGGGATAATGAAAACGTAATTGAAAAACGGCAGTTACATAAAACCTGGAATCTGGAGAGTGTAAAATGATAATTCGAAGAGGAGATATATATTATGCAGATTTAAGACCGGTGGTAGGATCCGAACAGGGAGGGGTAAGACCTGTCCTGATTATCCAGAATGACGTGGGAAACCGCCACAGCCCTACTGTAATCTGCGCGGCGATTACATCCAGAATGAATAAAGCAAAGCTTCCGACCCATATTGAGCTGAGCGCCGCCAGATATCATATGGTAAAGGACTCTGTAATTCTTCTGGAACAGCTTCGTACAATAGACAAGATGCGGCTGAAGGATAAGATCTGTCATCTGGACGGAGACATTATAAGAAAGATAAACAGAGCGCTGCGGATCAGCCTTGATCTTGATACATAACTTGACTATTCGCAGCGCAGATGATAAGATTAATCAGTTATATGGGATCCGGGTATACGGAAAAGAAATACTATACAAGTAAGGGAGAGACAAAGATGTCAGGACATTCAAAGTTTGCGAATATCAAGCATAAAAAAGAAAAAAACGACGCGGCAAAAGGAAAGATTTTCACAATTATCGGACGTGAGATTGCGGTTGCGGTAAAAGAGGGAGGACCTGATCCCGCCAATAACAGTAAGCTCCGTGATGTAATTGCCAAAGCAAAATCAAACAATATGCCCAATGATACCATTGAGCGTGGAATTAAGAAGGCAGCCGGTGATGCCAGTTCTGTGAATTATGTAAGCGCTACATATGAAGGCTATGGCCCGAACGGGACGGCGATTATCGTGGATACGCTGACGGATAATAAGAACCGGACGGCCGCTAATGTCCGCAATGCATTTACCAAAGGAAAGGGAAATGTCGGAACCCAGGGGTGTGTTTCCTTTATGTTTGACAGAAAGGGACAGATTATTATTGATAAAGAGGACTGTGAGATGGAAGCGGATGATCTGATGATGGCTGCCCTGGATGCGGGCGCAGAGGATTTTTCCGAGGAGGATGACAGCTTTGAGGTGATCACTGATCCGGATTCCTTCAGCGGGGTAAGGCAGGCTCTTGAGGATGCGGGTATCCCTATGGCAAGCGCCGGGGTGACCATGATTCCACAGAATTATGTGGAGCTGACCGATGAGAAGGATATTGCGAATATGAATAAGATTCTGGAACTTCTGGATGACGATGACGATGTCCAGCAGGTGTACCACAACTGGGCAGAGTAAGCTGGGAAGATACCTGGACGAG
>CAYLWI010000032.1:0-19448 GCA_964387345.1 uncultured Eubacterium sp.
AATAAATTTTCAGGGGATAAACCTGATTTTTCATAGAATAATACTTTATCTGGAAATAAAAATCCGGTATAATTCTGATAACGGACGGGATAGGAGAAAAGTATGGATAAAATATGTAAAAACTGTAACCTTATCTGGAGGAACGCAGATAATATGCATTTCTGCACAAGCTGCGGCAGCACCCTGGAAACGGTTAACCCGGGTCCGGAGGGATATGGGAACGGATATAACGGAGGAATGAATAACGGATATTACGCTCCCCGGCCCACCGGAGAAATCCCCAGAGATAATATTATAGAATCTTATAAAAAGTTCTGGCTGAATTATTTTGATTTTAACGGGCGCAGCAGGCGGTCAGATTACTGGCAGGTTTTTCTGGTAAATCTCGTTATTGGCATTATTCTGGAGGCTTTTTCCCATATTCCATGGATAGGAATATTATTCCAGGTCATTTCCTGGCTGTATTTGCTGGCAGCCCTCATACCGGGAATTGCCCTGGGAGTACGCCGGTTCCACGATACCGGGAGATCCGGTCTGTATTACCTCTTCGTTCTGATCCCCATTGTGGGACAGATCCTTCTGCTTGTCTGGTTTGCAACCGACAGTGAGCCGGGACCTTATAACGGCTATGGACAGAATCCAAAGTGGGAGTATGACAACCGGTCTTATTAATCTTCCCCGGAAGAGTGTTCTTTTGCAATGATAAGGGAGTAGTATCCCGCGTCGTCGGGGATTTCTTCTATGCTGCGGCAGACCCTTTCCCGGGGGAGGCCGCAGTTTTCTATCATGACAACATCCATACCGCTGGCGCGGAGCAGATCTTTTACCTGGCTCATTTTGCTGCCGGATTTCATCAGTACATAGTTCCCGGGGAAATCAAATGTATGGGACAGACGGTGCGCGGCAGGGATAATATGCAGCGGCTCATTCCATTCCGCAAGGGAAACGCCGGCACGGGCAGCGGCGGCGCAGAAGGAAGGGATACCGTTGACAAGCTCTGTCTCATATCCCCGGTCTGAAATCCGTTTTCTGACATATAAAAAGGTAGAATAGATTGTGGAATCGCCCAGAGTGAGGAAAACCACGTTCTGTCCCTTTTTCAAACAGGATTCAATCCTGTCTGCGGCGAGCTCATGGCTGTGCGCCAGTTCTTCCCGTCCGGGAGTCATGGGAAAGGCAATGGAAAGAAGTGTTTTCTGTTCCAGTTCCGGAACGGCCTGAACGGCGATTTTATAAGCAACTGTGTTTCTGGCGTCTGAACCGGGAAGGGCAATTATCTGGTTTTCACGGATCAGACGGACTGCTTTCAGGGTCATCAGTTCCGGATCACCGGGACCAACGCCGACTCCATATAATATACCTGACATGTGTTTCTCCTTTAATTATTTAATATATTGTGATGATTATAAGCGAAAAAAACCTCTTTCGTCAATGGAGATCAGAAAATACAGAGCTGGTCTGTTGAATCTTTGTATCCGGTATGTTATAGTTATATCAGCAGTTTATTTGTAAACGTAACTGAATAAAGCGATTGGTGCCGCAGGAAAGCTGCGGATAATAGGGAAACAGGTGAGAGGCCTGTGCGATCCCGTCACTGTATACACAAGTATAACGCCATAATGTCACTGTCTGCACGGGAAGGCGGCGTTATATGCAGATGATCTGGATTTGTTCTGCAAATTATTTCAGGAGATCCGGATGATCGGGAAGTGTGAGCCAGGAGACCTGCCAGTCGCGGTACGTGGAAGGAATTCCGGGTCACGAGGGTTTGATTGTACCGAATGCAATTCTGACAATCGGAGTGCGCCTGCATTCAGATTGTTTTTTTTTACTGATTGTGTCTTTTGCGCAGTCTTCTTTGCATTGCTTTCTTCTGCTTATTTAGTAAAACGGATGCAGGTATGCTGTAGAATTTTCTGATAAGAAGGAGGAGAAAGAATGAAGAAGAAAATCGTAACTATTTTTTGTGTCATTGCTATTTCCGGAGCTGCTCTCGCGGGCTGCGGCAGTACAACAGACACAGCCCGGGACGCTGTATCGGAGAACGGGGGTTCCGCAGAAGCGGAGGACGCCGGGACAACTGATCCGGATCAGGCTGCCGCCGATGAAGTGGCCAGCTTGATTGACGCTATCTATGTCCAGGAGTGGACTGAGGATACGGACGCCCAGTGCGAAGCAGCGAAGGCGGCGTGGGATGCTCTCACAGATGAGCAGAAAGAGCTGGTGAATGGCGAGAATGCGTCTCCGGATTATTTCGGTCTGGATACCGGTGACGCGTCTCTGGATGATCCGCTGAACCAGGATGAAATTGGGGAAAACGAGATCCTGGTGGTAAGCTTTGGCACATCCTATAATGACAGCCGTGTGTCTGATATCGGCAGTATCGAGAAGGCGGTCCAGGAGGCATATCCGGACTGGTCGGTAAGACGCGCGTTTACTTCCCAGATTATTATCAATCATATACAGGCCCGTGATGGAGAGAAGATTGATAATGTGGATCAGGCGCTGGAACGGGCTGTTTCCAACGGAGTGAAAAATCTGGTCATTCAGCCAACCCATCTGATGCAGGGAGCGGAGTATGACGAGCTGATGGACTCTGTTGGTGAATGGGAAGATCAGTTTGATTCTGTATCAGTGGCAGAGCCTTTGCTTGGAGATGTGGGATCAGACGCGACGGTGATTAATGAGGACAAAAAAGCTGTGGCGGAGGCCCTGACTGCGGAGGCAGTGGAGACAGCAGGATATAGCAGCCTGGAAGCCGCAGAGGAAGATGGAACAGCGTTCGTGTTCCTGGGACACGGAACCTCCCATACAGCAATGGTTTCTTACAGTCAGATGCAGACACAGATGGAAGATCTGGGATATGGGAACGTCTTTATCGGAACTGTGGAAGGCGAACCGGAGGAAACCTCCTGTGAGGCTGTAATGGAAGCCGTTGAGGCGGCAGGATACACGAAAGTGATACTCCGTCCCCTGATGGTGGTCGCCGGCGACCACGCCAATAATGATATGGCAGGGGATGAGGACGATTCCTGGAAAAGTATGTTCCTGGCCTCCGGCGCTTTTGAATCTGTGGATACACAGATTTCGGGTCTGGGAGAGATTCCCGCGATCCAGCAGATTTATGTTGAGCATACTGCAGCGGCCATGGCACAGCAGGGCAGCTGATATAACCTGTCCGGACTTATGAAACAGAGGTGTGAAGTTTATGAAGCGATTTCTGATATTATTTTGTATGACACTGACTGCCGCCTTTCTTTTTACAGGCTGCGGCGGAACTTCGGAATCATCACAGGAGGTTTCCGCAGACAGTGCCGGTGCGGCGGAGCCGGAAACATCCGGGGAGGAAGTGCCGGAGGATGGACAGTACCAGGCAGTTTTTGAAACAGACAGCAGTATGTTTCATGTCAACGAGGCCTGTGACGGCAAAGGAACCCTGACTGTGAAGGATGGACAGATGACAATACATGTTTCCCTGGTGTCAAAAAATATTGTAAATCTTTATCCGGGAACCGCTGAAGATGCGGCATCCGCAGACGAATCAGAACTTCTTGCCCCTACGACTGATACCGTCACTTATAGTGACGGTATCAGTGAGGAGGTGTATGGTTTTGATATTCCGGTTCCTGCTCTTGACGAGGAATTTGATCTGGCAATTCTGGGGACAAAGGGAACGTGGTATGATCACAAAGTCTGTGTGTCAGATCCGGAACAAATAGCAAAAACATCCAGTACAGCATTGGCGGACGGGGAATATACCATAGAAGTCACCCTGGAGGGCGGCAGCGGGAAGGCGGGGGTGGAATCCCCCTGTGAACTGCTGGTAGAAAACGGGGAGGCCACAGCCCGGATCCAGTGGAGCAGCAGTTATTATGATTATATGATGGTGGATGGCGCGAAGTATCTTCCTGTCAACGAAGAAGGAAATTCCGTGTTCGAGATTCCTGTTTCGGTGTTTGATGAACCGATGACAGTTATCGGTGACACGACAGCCATGAGTACGCCTCATGAGATAGAGTATACACTGACTTTTGACAGTGAGTCGGCGCAGCCGCGGGAGAATGATTAGATGGGCAGGCGGAACAGGAAGAAATGGAAATTTTTTCTGCCGGCAGTGCTGATCTGTATTTTCATTTCCGGCATCCATGGATGTGGAGAAAAGAGCCAGACGGATTCCGGAGGCAGTTCCGGTGAGGCGGAGACAGATGCGGCAGTCAGCGGTCTTCCTGAATATGATCATAGCATGGAAACAGAGTATGCCACTGGTTTTTCTGTGGATTATTACCAGGAAGGGTATATTCTGATCACGATAAAAGAAGAAGGGCAGTATCTGGTGGTGCCGGAAGGGAAGGAAGCGCCGGAGGATCTGGATACGGAGATCACAGTTCTGCAGCAGCCGCTGACGAATATTTATCTGGCAGCTTCTTCAGTAATGGATATGTTTGTATCCCTGGACGCCCTGGATCAGGTGCGTTTTTCTGCCCTGGAGTCAGACGGATGGTATATTGATGAGGCAAAGGAGCAGATGGAGTCCGGAGATCTGATCTATGCAGGAAAATATTCTGCTCCGGATTATGAACTGATTCTCTCGGAGGGCTGCAGTCTTGCCATAGAAAATACTATGATTTACCATACTCCGGAAGTGAAAGAACAGCTGGAAAATTTTGATATTCCGGTACTGGTGGACCGCTCCAGCTATGAGAGTGAGCCTATGGGACGGGTGGAATGGGTGAAGCTTTACGGCATTCTGACAGGACATGAGCAGGAAGCAGAGGAGGCTTTTGAAGAGCAGGACCGGTTATTTAAGGAGAACAGTGGGACAGATGACACGGGCCAGACAGTGGCTTTTTTCTATATCACCTCCTCGGGAGCCGTGAATGTACGGAAGTCTTCTGACTATCTTCCGAAGATGATCGAAATGGCAGGAGGCGTTTATATTTTTGACGACCTGGGTGGGGAGGAGAGCGCTTCTTCCACAGTGAGTATGCAGATGGAAGAATTTTATGCCGCGGCCAGGGATGCGGATTACCTGATCTACAACAGTTCCATCGAAGGTGAACTTGAGAGTATGGATGATCTGCTGGAGCTGAGCCCGCTTATGGAGAATTTCAAAGCGGTCCGGGAAAATCGTGTTTACTGTACCACAAAGAATCTGTATCAGTCCTCCATGTCGCTGGGGAATATTACATCGGATATCCGGAAGATGTTGTCCGGCCAGACAGAAGGCATGACATATTTGTATCAGGTAAAGGAATAGAAGGCAGGAAATGAAACAATATTTACTTTCCGGGAAAAAACGATATATTATGGCTTATATTATTCTGGCGGCGGCTGCGCTGATCTTTCTGGCTCTGAACATCTGTATCGGAAGTGTGAATATACCGCTGAAAGAGGTGCTCGCAATTCTGGGAGGAAATATAACGGACGGGGTCTCCAGTGATATTGTGCTGCAGATCCGTTTTCCCAGGGCAATGGCAGCGATGATTCTGGGCGGGGGACTGGCTCTGTCGGGATATCTTCTGCAGACTTTTTTCAACAATCCCATTGCCAGTCCCTTTATTCTGGGAATTTCTTCCGGCGCGAAGCTGGCAGTAGCCCTTCTGATGGTATTCTGCCTCAGCCGGGCGATCCGGATTACATCCCTGGGAATGATTGCGGCGGCTTTTGTGGGTGCCATGATTTCCATGGGATTTGTGCTGCTGGTTTCCCGGGCGGTGGATCAGATGTCTATACTTATTGTCTGTGGAGTCATGATTGGTTATATCTGTTCGGCAATTACAGAATTTGTGATTACATTTGCGGAAGATTCGGAGATTGTAAATCTCCATAACTGGTCCATGGGGAGCTTCTCCGGGATTACCTGGGATAATGTGGCGGTGATGGCAGTGGTAATTTTTGCCGCTTTCATCTGCGTGTTTTTCATGGCAAAGCCCATCAGCGCTTATCAGATGGGCGAGGCCTATGCCCGTAATATGGGAGTCAACATTTCCCTGTTCCGGACCGGTCTGGTACTTCTTTCCAGCATCCTTTCTGCCTGTGTGACTGCTTTTGCGGGACCGGTTTCCTTTGTGGGGATTGCGGTACCCCATCTGGTGAAAAGACTTTTCCGGACAGCGAAACCGATTCTTATGATTCCCGCCTGTTTTCTTGGAGGATCCGTTTTCTGCCTGTTCTGTGACCTGCTGGCAAGAGTGATGTTTGCCCCCACAGAGCTGAGCATCAGTACCATAACGGCTGTATTTGGCGCGCCGGTAGTCATTTATATCATGGTGCGCAGAAAGAAAGACAGGGTGGACGGATGAGAGAAAAGGAAGAATTGTTTTATTTTTATACTGAAGGTCTGACAGTGGGATATGATGGCGTGCCGCTGATCCGGGATATGAGGATCGGCGTGAAACGCGGTGAGATCCTCACTCTGATCGGTCCTAACGGGGCGGGAAAAACCACTATATTAAAAAGTATTATCCGCCAGCTGAAACCTGTGGCAGGGACAGCTTTCCTGGATGGACAGAATATGACGGAAATCAGTTCCGGGGAGCTGTCCGAAAAATTATCTGTAGTGCTGACGGACCGGATACGCCCGGAACTGATGACCTGTGAAGATGTGGTGGCTACCGGCCGTTATCCTTACACAGGGAAATTCGGCGTCCTCAGTGACCGGGACAGAAAAATCGTGAGGGAAACCATGGAGCTGGTGCATATCTCAGATCTGGCTGATAAGAATTTTGATAAAACCAGCGATGGACAGCGGCAGCGTATTATGCTGGCGAGAGCTTTATGTCAGGAACCGGATCTGATCGTGCTGGATGAGCCTACCTCTTTTCTGGATGTCAGGCATAAACTGGAGTTTCTGACGATTTTGCAGAAAATGACCAGGGAGAAGAATCTTTCGGTGATTATGTCTCTTCATGAACTGGATCTGGCAGGCAGGATTTCCCATAAGATTGCCTGTATCCGGGAAGACCGGGTGGACCGGTTCGGAACTCCGGAGGAGATTTTCACCGGAAATTATATTCCGGAACTTTACGGTATAACAACGGGGTCTTATGAAGGCAGGACCGGGAACCTGGAACTGGAAAGAGTAAAAGGATCCCCGGAAGTTTTTGTAATTGCCGGATGTGGGACGGGAACTCCCGTATTCCGCAGGCTGCAGCGGGACGGGATTCCCTTTGCGACAGGAATTCTTTATGAGAATGATCTGGATTATCCGGCGGCGAAAGCCCTTGCCTCAGAGGTAATCAGTGTAAAACCTTTTACGGATATATCAGATGAGGATCTGGACAGGGCAAAAGAGATCAGAAAAGGGTGCAGAGAAGTGATCTGCACCCTGGATCCCGGTCAGTATGGTCATATTGGAACCATACTGAGGGAGCTGTTATAAAGTTCCTGTCTGGATGTCACGGTCTTTCAGGGCATAAGCCAGATTAATCGCGTGGTCGGAGCACCGTTCGAAATCAGTGACCAGATCGGAGAAAACGACGCCGGCGAGTGGATCGCAGGCAGAATTCATCAGACGCTCCACATGCTTGTTGATGAGAGCTTTTTCCTGGTTGTCCACTGTTGTCTCCAGCAGCTCGATCTCCTCCAGGCGGGAGTAATCCTCGGTGGAGAAGATTTCCAGGGCAAGCCGGACAGCGCTGACAGTATTCTGCGCCATATCCTTCAGTTCCTCTGCGGCGCCGGAGGACATTTCAGCTTTCTTTGCTTTCAGTTCTTCCATATATTCCACAATATTCTCCGCATGGTCAGAAATGCGTTCAATGTCAGTTGTGGCGATGGTCAGCATGGACAGCCGCTTCAGATTGTCTGTAGAGAGGTCTGAGCCCCGCAGCCGGACAATGGCGTCCGCAATGGAGTGATTCAGTATATTTACAGTCTCTTCATG
The DNA here is from genome assembly GCA_964387345.1 of uncultured Eubacterium sp. Classification (GTDB taxonomy): domain Bacteria; phylum Bacillota; class Clostridia; order Lachnospirales; family Lachnospiraceae; genus Eubacterium_I. The sequence continues at coordinate 7,886 of CAYLWI010000032.1, forward strand.
ATTCCGTACCCGTTCTGCTCCCGCGGCGTCATGCTGGAAAAAGCAGTCGATGGCGTCCTGCAGGTTGTCCGCGGCGATCCGCCCCATGCGGGTGATTTCCAGCTGGGCCTGGTGGAGCGCTACAACTGTGGGAACTTTGGAAAACTGCGTCATGTATATCAGGGTTCTTTCTTCCTGCGCCTTTGTTTCCTCGGGCTTCAGAGGAATGATTTTGTATACAAGCTGGATGATCTGTCTTGTGAAGAAGATCTCTATGCAGACAGCGATGATTGCGAAAATGGTATGTGTATTCGCGATCTGCCGTCCGATATCGTTGGGTGACAGGCTCTGGATGAAATCCAGAATCTGCGGGAATATATTAATCAGGGCAATCAGTATACCTGCCCGGAACAGATTAAATATCAGATTCAGAATGGAGCTTCTTTTTCCCTCACGGTTGGCGGTCAGTCCGGCGAGAAGGTTCGGTGTAACAGAACCGATGGCTGCGCCGATGACCAGATATACGGCAACATCGTAAGACAGAAGTCCCTGTACGGCAAAAGCCTGGAAAATAACAGTAGAAGATGAGGAACTCTGCAGCAGGGCAGTAAAAGCGACTCCGAAAACGAGAGCCAGGGCCGGGTTGCTCATCTGGGCCAGAAAGTCTGAAAACGCGGGACTTTCAGACAGCGGCGCAATAGCTGCTTTCATAATGGTAATGCCCTGGAACAGCATGCCGAAACCCATGATTACAGCGCCAATATGCTTGATGAAATTCTTTTTGATGAAGAGATACAGAACCGCGCCTCCGAATAAAAGAAGGGGCGTGAATGTACTGATGTCAAAGGCCGTGATCTGGGCGGTAATGGTCGTTCCGATATTGGCGCCCATGATCACGCCGATGGCCTGTGCCAATGTCATCATGCCGGAGTTCACAAAACCGATCACCATTACGTCTGTTGCGGAAGAACTCTGAATCAGCATGGTCATGCCGGTTCCCACCAGCACGGCAATGAATTTATTTTTGGTGGCTTTTTCCAGAATTGTCTGCAGATTTTCTCCACAGGCATTTTTAAGGCCCGATGACATGATTGTCATACCGAACAGGAACAGGCCGACGCCTCCCAGCAATGTAAATAATTCTGCAATTGTCATATCTTTTCCTCCCTGGTTACGTGCAAACACACAGGTTCTATTCTAGCAGGAAAAAATGGATTTGTCCCTCATTTGTAATAAAAATATAAAATTCAGGTAAAAACAATGAAAACTACCGGGGGGAGTCTCGGAAAAATTCGCCATTTTGCCGGAGAATTTCCACGGCAGAATGGCGAATGCGGAGTTATGGAAAACTGTAGAAAAGGAGATATTTTGAAAGACACCGGGACATGAAGGCAATATGCTGTTTTTCGAACTCCCGGTATCCGGGGATCCGGTCTTCTTCCGGGAGCGGCTGCTGCATGTTTTCCAGCCGTTTAAAGATCAGATAAGATTTTATAATGCACTGGTCGAGCTGGAAACGGCGTTCCTCATCGCCGGGAGAGGTGATTTCCAGAAGTAAGCTGATTTCATTCTGGATGGAAAGTATCATATCTGCCAGGTAGGAGCACTGTTTTTTCAGCCGGATCGGAAAAATAAAATAGTTGGCCGGCAGGGCGATGGCTCCGCCGGCTGCCGTATAAACCAGCCTTTCGAAAAGAACCGGGATGACGGCTGTATCAATGGACTGAAGCGCCAGCGCGGAACAGGTAATATAAGCTACGGTAGGTCCATAGCCATTGGCGCCGTAAATGAGAAAGTTAGCGATGGTCATGATGGCAATTCTGGCAGGAAATCCCGGGAAAAGGGAAAACAGTCCCAGACAGATTACAATTCCGGCCAGAGTACCAAGAACCCGCTGACGTATCCTCTGCAGGGTGTGGTCTGTAAAGGGTATCATCATAAAGAATACAGAGATCACCAGCCAGTAGGCGTTGGGAAGACCGCTGACCCGGGCAAAGATCATGCAGGGGGCGATGACAATGATCTGGCGGAGGGCAAAACGAAGCCGGAAACTGCGCAGATCCGGTTTTTTCAGACGGAAGTTCATGCGCCGGTAGTCCGGGGATGGCTTCCGCGTGCAGAACTCCTGAAAAAATTCATGGTAGAGCTTTTCCGCTTTTGCCAGACTTTTTTTATCTCTGTGGATTCCGGTAAAGTAGTTGATTACCTGGAAAACCAGAATAAAATGGCAGTACCAGTTGGTTTTCCCCCTGGGAAACAGGCTGGCGCGGTTGTAGGAATATATCTCTCTGCTGCATTCCAGGCTGACGTCCCGCAGGGAAAGGCGCAGCTCCTCCAGCTGATTCTCTTTTCCAGGGTCGCCCTCCGGCAGATCGCGGCACAGTTCCAGCTGCTTCCGGCAATTAGAAAATCCCTGGCGGATCAGGTCCGGAACCGGATCCGTCCTTCTGTTTATTTTTGACAGAATAAAAACGAACAGAAATACAATGATAAAGGCGGCGGCCAGGGCAAGGAGCCGGTTGCAGAGCCCCGCGGGAGTTGTGACGGGAGCAATCTGAAAGAAGATCAGCGCCATTCCCATGGGGAAATAGCTGGAAGGATCGTATTCATCAATCAGCAGATAGGCAATCCAGAATAATGCCAGGACATTAACGATAATGAACAGGGGCAGGTTTATGAAGGCAACAAATGCCAGCAGCGCCATAGCCATGAAGACGGCATAATTCTTAATCATGCATTCATAGTGATTGTGCATCCTGCGGAAGCGGAGAAAAGACAGGGTGGCAAAGGGACCGATCATGGAATTCTCCGCCCCGAAAACAAAATATGTTAAAAAAAAGATTGCCGTGACCACGATTGTGGGCGCAACCGCCTTTTTGACAGCGGGTTTCAGTGTTCTGACATTCAATAGTATCACCTCATAATCAGCAGGATTTCTTTATAATAGTAATATTGAATATGATTCCGGAAAAAGTCAATATACAAAAACAATAAAAAATCAGTGACCCGATCAGAAAAGTGTGATACACTAACATCAAAGCGCGAATTTGGAGGTGTCTGATATGAGAGTCGGTACGGGCTATGATGTGCATAAGCTTACGGAGGGCAGAAAGCTGATCCTGGGAGGCGTGGAGATTCCCCATACCCTGGGGCTTCTGGGGCATTCGGATGCGGATGTGCTTCTGCATGCGGTTATGGATGCGCTTCTGGGGGCGGCGGCTCTCGGTGATATCGGAAAGCATTTCCCGGATACAGATGAGCAGTACCGGGGGATTTCCAGCCTGAAGCTGCTGTCTCATGTGGGAGCCCTGCTGGAGGAGCATTGCTATGTGATAGAGAATATTGACGCGACGGTGATCGCCCAGAGGCCGAAGCTGCGCCCTTTTATCGGACAGATGGAGGAGAATATCGCGCAGACTCTTGGAATTGGGATAGAACAGGTCAATGTAAAAGCCACGACGGAGGAGCGTCTGGGATTTACCGGCAGGGAGGAGGGGATTGCCTCCCAGGCGGTCTGCCTGCTCTCCACCATTTATGAAAACAGTGTGATGGTGGGAGCCGGCCGGCCCGGCTGTGCCGGCTGCAGCGGCTGCCGCGCCGGAGAGGAGGAGTATCATGAGCAGATTTGAAGAAATTCTGAATAAGTTTCAGATAGAGGGGGAGATCACGGATGTGAAGCCTCTGGGACATGGAAAGGTCAACCACACTTATGAGATTGTCTGCGGCGGCCGCAACTATGTCCTCCAGGAGATGAATCATCTGGTGTTCAGGTATCCCACGGAGGTTATGAACAATCTTTTCCTGGTAACAGAGTATCTGCGGGATGTGATTGAGAAGGAAGGCAGGGATCCGGATCTGGAGACGCTGACCTTTATCCGGACCAGAGCCGGGAACCAGCTCCTTCAGACTGAGAGCGGCAGTTATTTCCGGCTGTACCGGATGATCTGTTCCGGCGTGGAGATGAAAAAGCCGGAGACCGGTGAGGACGCCTATGAGAACGGGCGGATTCTGGGACAGTTCCAGCGGAGGATGAGGAATTTCGATGTCACAAAACTGTCTTATACAGTGCCGGGGATTCATGATATGAAGGCAGTCATGAGCCGGCTTCTGGATGCGGTGCGGGCGGATATCTGTTTCCGGACTTCCGACTGCCAGGAGCAGATCCAGTTTGTCCTGGAGCGCTCCGGCAGGCTTTATGAGATAAAAAATGCGCTGGATGCGGGGGAGATTCCCCTCCGCGTCACCCACAATGATACCCACTACAGTAATATTCTGGTGGATCCCGACAGCAGAAAGGCGATCTGCCTGATTGATCTGGATACGATTATGCCGGGGGTTTCCATTCTGGACTTCGGGGATGCCGTCCGGGCGGGAGCGGCCACCCTGGGAGAGGATGAACGGTCCGGAGATATCGAGATCAACCTGGATTTTTACCGGTTCCATCTGCAGGGCTATGCGGATGAGATGGCCCGGGTGCTTACGCCGGAGGAAAAGAGGCTGATAAGCTACAGTGTATGGCTGATGGCCATGGAAAAGGGAATCCGTTACCTGTCGGATTATCTGAGCGGGGATCAGAATATATTTGATTTCTCTTATGAGAGACAGAATCTGTTCCGGGCGGTGAACCAGTTTTTCCTGGTTCTTGATATCGAGGAGAAGATGGATGAGATGAACCGGATCGCAGAGTCGGTTTTCCGGAAACACTGAGGAATACATAGAGAAGATATCGGGAAAGGAGCGCGGAGTTTCCGCGGAGATTTTATGAAAATATATAATACACTGACAAAGAAAAAAGAGGAGTTTGTTCCGATCCGGGAGGGGCAGGTCAGCATGTATGTCTGCGGTCCTACCGTATATAATTATATTCATATCGGAAACGCGAGGCCGATGATTGTATTTGATACGGTCCGGAGGTACCTGGAGTACAGAGGATATAAGGTGGATTATGTTTCCAATTTTACAGATGTGGATGATAAGATCATCGGGAAGTCTGTTGAGGAGGGAATTCCCGCCGGGGAAGTGGCGGAACGTTATATTGAGGAATGCAGAAAGGACATGGCCGGCATGAATGTGAAGCCTGCCACCGTCCACCCTCTGGCAACCCGGGAGATTCCGGAGATGCAGGAGATGATTTCTGTCCTGATTGAGAAGGGATATGCGTATGCGGCGGAGGATGGCACTGTTTATTACAGAACCCGGATGTTTAAGGACTATGGGAAGCTTTCGGGGAAGAATATTGATGATCTGCAGTCCGGCCACAGGGATATCCGGGTGACCGGGGAACTGAAGGAAGATCCACTGGATTTTGTACTCTGGAAGCCGAAAAAGGAAGGAGAGCCTTACTGGGAGTCCCCCTGGTGCAAGGGACGCCCGGGCTGGCATATCGAGTGTTCGGTAATGGCCAGAAAATACCTGGGAGACGAGATTGATATTCATGCGGGCGGGGAGGATCTGATTTTCCCCCATCATGAGAATGAGATCGCCCAGAGCGAGGCGGCAAACGGAAAGCCTTTCGCCAGATACTGGATGCATAATGCCTTTCTGAATATTGATAACAAAAAGATGTCCAAATCCCTGGGGAATTTCTTTACCGTGCGGGAGATCGGGGAAAAGTATGATCTCCAGGTACTCCGCTTTTTCATGCTTTCCGCCCATTACAGAAGTCCCCTGAACTTCAGCGCTGATCTGATGGAGGCTGCCGGGAATGGGCTGGAACGTATCCTGACTGCGGCAGAGAATCTGAAGCGGCTTTCCGGAAGCGCCTCCGGGGAGATGACGGAGGAGGAAAAGGAGCTTTATGCCCGGAGTGAATCCTATGTGGAAAAGTTTGAGGAGGCCATGGATGACGATTTCAACACGGCGGATGCGGTTTCCGCAGTATTTGAGCTGGTGAAGTTCTGCAATACGACAGCTTCCGGGAACAGCAGCAGGGAGTATGTGGCCGCCCTTTATAAGCGCCTGGGAACACTCTGCGATGTGCTGGGGATTATTATTGAGAAGGAAGAAGAGATTCTGGACGGGGAGATCGAAAAGCTGATTGCCGAGCGGCAGGAAGCCAGAAAGGCGAAGGATTTTGCCCGGGCAGATGAGATCCGGGATCAGCTCGCCGGCATGGGGATTATTCTGAAAGACACAAGAGAAGGGGTTACATGGAAGAGAGTTTGATCAGAGAGTCCGGAGTGTTTGGCGAAATAAAGAAATATTTTCAGATTCCGGATATAGACATCCGTACTTATTCTCCTCTGGCGCTGGCGTATATCGGTGACGGGATCTATGATCTGGTGATCCGGTCAATGGTCGTGGGACATGGCAATACAAAGGCCAGCCATCTGCATCAGCATACCAGTCATCTGGTCAAGGCCCATACACAGTCAGAGATGATGGAGTATCTGCTTCCCGTCCTGACAGAGGAGGAAGAGGATTACTACCGCCGGGGACGTAATGCCAAGTCTCCTACCATGGCTAAAAATGCGACTATGGGAGATTACCGCAGAGCAACTGGATTTGAGGCGCTGATGGGATATCTTTATCTGACAGATCAGTTTGCGCGTCTGATGGAGCTGGTGAATACAGGGCTGAGAGGAATCGGGGCGAAGGAAGCTGTGGGGGAAAGACAGGAGCAGCCCCGGCAGGACGGTTGTCCGGAAGATGAGGGCGCCCGGGAAAAGGATTTTGGATATGAATAATGAAGAAGAATTAACAATAGAAGGGCGGAATGCGGTACTGGAGGCTTTCCGCTCGGGAAAAACCATAGATAAGCTTTTGGTGCTGGATGGATGCCAGGACGGACCGGTGCGGACCATTGTCCGGGAGGCGAAGAAAGGGGATACGCTGGTAAAGTTTGTCCCGAAGGAGCGTCTGGATCAGATGTCCGTGACGAAAAAACACCAGGGAGTCATCGCCATAGCGGCAGCTTACCGTTATGGGACGGTGGAAGAAATGCTTGCGAAAGCAGAAGAAAAGGGGGAGGCTCCTTTTCTGATTCTGCTGGATGGGATAGAAGATCCCCATAATCTGGGAGCGATTATCCGGACTGCCAATCTGGCGGGCGCCCATGGGGTGATTATTCCCCGGCGGAGAGCCGTCGGACTGACTGCCGTCGTGGCCAGGGCTTCCGCGGGAGCGGTGAATTATACGCCGGTGGCAAAGGTGACCAATCTGGCGGCAGCCATGAAAGAACTGAAGGAGAAGGGACTCTGGTTTGTCTGCGCGGATATGGAAGGGGAACTGATGTACCGCCAGAATCTGACAGGTCCCATTGGTCTTGTAATTGGGAATGAAGGCGGAGGAGTCAGCAGACTGGTCCGGGAGAATTGTGATTTTACGGCGTCAGTTCCCATGAAGGGAGATATTGATTCCCTGAATGCGTCTGTCGCTGCCGGGGTGCTGGCCTATGAAATTGTCCGTCAGAGGATGGGTGTATGAAAAAAAATACCGCGGCCTATACAGAGATGAACGATGCGCAGCTGATCCGCAGGTTCCGGCAGGGGGAGACTTCTGTCATGGATTATCTGATGGAAAAGTATAAGAATCTGGTCCGGAAAAAAGCCAATGCCCTGTTTCTTCTGGGAGGCGATTCCGAGGATCTGATCCAGGAGGGAATGATCGGATTGTTTAAGGCGATCCGGGACTATGACGAGCAGGAAGGCAGTTTTTATTCTTTTGCGGAGCTGTGTGTAAACAGACAGCTGTATACAGCGGTTGAGGCGGCGGCCCGTAAGAAGCACAGACCGCTGAATTCTTATATATCTCTTTCCGATGGAAGGAACGGGGAAGAGGGGGCGTCTTTTCCGGGAGTTCTTGCTGCCAATGATCTGAATCCGGAGCAGATGGTTATTGACAAGGAGAGCATGGAGGATGTGCTGGACCGGATCCGGTCGGGGCTGAGCCGTATGGAAGAAAAGGTATTTACTTATTATCTGGAGGGGATGAATTACCGGCAGATTGCCGCGAGATTGGGGAAATCAGAAAAATCTGTGGACAACGCGCTGCAGCGGATTAAGCAGAAAACCCAGAAATTGCTGGATTTATAGCAGATTTCTGAAATACAAGCTGCCAGAGGAGAACGATATGATAGGAACGATTGTGAATACCTGTACCATACTTGTGGGAACTGTAATTGGAAGCCTGTTAAAACGGGGACTGAAAGAGAAGTATCAGAATGCTTTGTTTGTTGCCTGTGGTCTGGCGGCGCTTTTTGTGGGAATTAATGCGGTGGTCAGCCATATGCCGGACAGCCAGTATCCGGTTCTGTTTATTGTCAGCCTGGCAGTGGGAAGCCTGATCGGGACTGCCCTTGATATAGACAACCGTTTCCAGACACTGGTGAACAAGCATTCCAGCTCGGATCTGGGACAGGGGCTGTCTACCGGGATCCTGCTGTACTGTATCGGAACCCTGTCTATTATGGGGCCGGTAATGGCTGCCTTGTACGGAGATCATACCTTTCTGTTTACCAACGCCACGCTGGATCTGATCACCTCCATGGTGCTGGCTTCCACTTATGGAATCGGGATGGCTCTGGCGGCGCCGGTGCTGTTCTGCTGGCAGGGAGGGATCTATCTGATTGCGAAGTATGCTTCAGAAACACTGATTTCTGAGGAGCTGGTTTGTGAACTGTGTATTGTGGGAGGGATCCTGATTGCCAGCTCGGGACTGAGCATCCTGAAAATCAGGGATCTGAAGGCCCTGAATATGCTGCCGTCCCTGGCAGTACCTATTGTGTTTTTCATTATAAAAGGAATCATTGCATAAAATAAAAACAGATTCCGGAACCGGAGGGATTCGTATGACACAGAAGAAAATCTTTTCAACCATAGGCTGGGCCTATTTCTGGCTCGCGACAATTACTCTGGGAATCAGTTATGCGCTGGCATTCATTCTGGTGATGGCTGCGCCCAGGATCTATTATCTTTCTCTGATGAACTGGGTGATTTCCCTGGCTCCCATGTATCTGGTGGGGATGCCGGTCTGTGGAAAAGTGATGAATCGTCTTCCCGGTATGCAGCTTTTCCGGAAAAAGATTACTCCGGGGAAGTGGTGTTCCCTTTTCTGCATCTGTATCTGTGTAATGTATGCGGGAAATATTATCGGGAATGTAATTACGACTATGCTGGATGAAAGCACTTCCCTGGATCTGGACTTTGACCTGCAGAATCTGATGATGACGGATAATCTGCTTTATGTTTTCCTGTTCAGCGTATTGCTGGCTCCTGTGCTGGAGGAATTGTTTTTCCGGAAGATTCTGATCGACCGTGCCATTGTATTTGGCGACAAGACAGCCATTTTTTTGTCGGGACTGATGTTCGGGCTGTTCCATGGGAATCTGTATCAGGTATTTTACGCCTTTGGCGTGGGCTGTGTGCTGGCTTACGTATATATCCGGACGGGAAAGCTCCGGTATTGTATTTCTCTTCATATGGCGGTCAACTTTTTCGGAGGATTTCTCAGCACCCTGATTCAGCGCAATCTGGATCTGTCCGCCCTGTTATCGGGAAGCTTCTACAGTGAAGCGGCGCTGGCCGGATATATGCTGGGACATCTGGGCGCTCTGGCGGCCTATGGCTTTTATCTGATCTGCAGCTTTGTGCTGGGAATCATCGGCCTGGTAAAGCTGCTGACTTCGATCCGGCGTCTCCGGTTTAATCCCGGGGAGTATACAGTTCCTTCGCGGAAAATGGCGGAGTACCTGTTCCAGAATGTTGGCATGTGGATGTTTTTCGGGATATGTATATTTGAATTTATTCTGAGTATGATATGACGAAAGAGAATAAGATAAAAGACAGGGCTGAAATACAAACCGGGCGATGGAGAATTCCGCCGCCCGGTTTTCTGCGCGGGAGGGAAGCTCCTGCGCGGAAAAAAATTACATATCAATTGTTTTCTTCAGAATATAGAATCCGTCGTCAAAGCAGGTCACATAGATATATCCTCTGTCATCCACGCAGCAGTCCTCTGTCATGGCGTTTCTCGGACCCGGCAGACCGGGGAAGAAGGACTCCTCACTGGTCTTATTGGGATTGGGCGGAATAAAGTATGCAAGCTCTTTGATATAGTACTGATCGGAAACATCGAAGATCCGCAGTCCGGCTGCGAAGTAGCAGCAGTATACAAGATCTCCTCTCTGCTCCAGCCAGGGCTTGTTGCTCATGGGCTCATGCAGGTTGTGAGGTCCGAACGGTCCCTGGCACTCCAGATTCATGACATTGAAATTCGGGTAAGGGAAGTCCCCGGGAACCTCCGGATACGGGAACTCCGCAATCAGAGTAGGCTTTGTGGGATCGCTGATATCAACCATGTGAAGGTTGTTCATCGCCTGTGCCTCCTTGATAGACCCCTTCGGGAAGAACTGGAATCTCTCTCCCTCGTTGGTCACAACCACCAGGTCGCGTCCCGGCAGCGGAAGCGCTGTATGGGTACGGGCGCCTGCCAGATGGCTGGAGAAGGCGGGCATGAATTTCAGATTGCCCAGGCATTTCGGTCTGGTTACATCTGTGGTATCCAGTACATAGAGACCGTCTCCGCAGTAACCGCATACCATGATACCGTCATCGCGACGGAATGGCGGTCCGTGCATCCATCCCTTGTCCATGAAGGAAGGAACATGAGGAGCGGAGTGATCCACTGTTCTTCCCGGATAGCCGTCTACAAACTGCTCCGGAGACCACCAGTTTCCGACCTCCTTCGGGTTGGCCGGATCAGAGATGTCCACGATCCGCATGATCATTCCCTCAAAGCGGTCTGCCTCGCAGGAAAGATAACAGTAGGGACCTCCGTTGTACATAAAACGGTGAACGCCGATAGAATTGGGAACGCCGCAGTCCCAGTAACCCAGGAATTCCGGATTCTCGGGATCCTCCTTCAGGGAATAAATATAGATACCCGTCAGAGACTTCACCGGCTTGCCGTCGCCCTGGTCTACCAGAGCATCCGGACCGGAGCCTGCCGTCATGGCGCAGATCAGCTTATCCTCCGCAACCTGGACCTTGGAAATGGTAGTTGTAGGATACTCCTCGGGATCACACGCAAATAATCTGTTTACAAATCTGGGATTCTCGGGGTCCGTTACATCAGCGATTACAACGCTGGCGCCCTTGATACCGCCGAAACCGGAACCGTAAATGTAGTATTTTCCCGCTTCTGTCCTGTAGAGCTGCATCTGGAAAGCTGCGCTCTTATTATCCCATCCGCAGAAGGAAACTACTTCCAGGTTCTTGATGTAACCGTTGTTTCCCGGACCCTTGGCATAAAATTTATCTGCCATAGTCAGTATACCTCCTATCTATTTGATATGATTTTATTGTAAGCCTTTTCCGGGAAAAGGTCAATTCATTTTCGGAATAAATGAAATATAATATATGATATAGGAGAACTCAGGAAAGAAACATATTCTTGAAGGGAAAATTAAAAAATGATATAATACGTACGCTTAGTGAATGCAAGCGGAGCGCAGCATGAACTTAGCGGAAGTAATGCTGTGCATAATACGTACGCTTAGTGAATGCAAGCGGAGCGCAGCATGAACTTAGCGGAAGGAAAGCTGCGTATAATATGTGCATTTGATGAGGTTTTCCTAAGGAACAGA
>CAYLWI010000033.1:0-19310 GCA_964387345.1 uncultured Eubacterium sp.
GTATACCGGACTGGTTGTATTTCGAAACAGGTTGGATAAATGGAATGGCATGAGCATGAAAGAGGATTATTCAAGAGGATTGAGGGGGAAAAGTATGAAACGAAAGTATCCTAACTTATGTAAACCGATTACGATTGGGGGGATCACCTTCCGGAACCGGATGTTTTCCGCACCAATGGGAGGGACAGATATTACAAACGACGGATGTATCGGGATGAAATCTACTGCATTTTATGAACTGCGGGCAAAAGGAGGCGCCGGCGCTGTCACCGTCAGTGAATGTATGGTGCATCCCGAGACAGATGGTTCCTATGCGTACCATCTGGATGAGAGTATCCAGAATTCTCTGGCGGCCGGTACTTATACGGCAGACGCTATCCGAAGGCATGGAGCTATTCCATCTCTGGAACTGTCCCATTCGGGAATGTATGCCGGGACTTATATGACAGATAAGAAGAAACAGAAAAATATGAACCGGTGGGGGCCGTCAGATATAGTCAGACCGGACAAAGTTCCGGTAAAAGCCCTTTCCAGAGATCAGATCCGGGAGATTGTGAACGCCTATGGGCATGTGGCGGGGCTTGCAAAACGGGCAGGCTTTGAAATGCTGATGATTCATGGCGGTCATGGGTGGCTGATTAACCAGTTTTTATCTCCATATTTTAACAGAAGAGAGGATGAATATGGCGGGTCACTGGAAAACAGATGCCGTCTGGCTGTGGAAGTATTGAAAGCTGTACGGGAAGCGGCAGGGTCCTCTTTTCCTATCGAATTCCGTATGAGTGGTTCGGAACTGTTTGAGGGCGGGTATGATCTGGAGGAGGGATGCAGGATTGCAGAACAGATCGCACCATATATTGATCTGCTGCATGTCTCCGCCGGAACATATCAGAGAGGTTTTGATAAAACTCATCCCTCCATGTTTAAACCCCATGGCTGCAATGTATACATTGCGGCAGAGATAAAGAAACATGTTTCCGTACCGGTGGCAACCATCGGAGCACTTAATGATCCGGAACAGATGGAAGAAATTATTGCCAGTGGAAAAGCGGATGTGGTATATATGGCAAGAGCCCTCCTGGCAGATCCTTTTCTGCCCCGGAAAATCACTGAAAACAGAGAAACAGAGATTGTAAAATGTCTGCGATGTTTTACCTGCATGGCAGAGCGCGCACAGACATCAACCAGAAGATGCAGCGTTAATCCGCTGATTGGACGGGAAATAGAGGGAGATGAGATTGCTCCTGCCAATAAGAAAAAGAAAGTCCTGATTGCAGGAGGAGGTCCGGGCGGACTTTACGCAGCCTATACTGCCGCGCGCAGAGGTCATGATGTTACGTTATGTGAAAAAGAGTCCGAAGCAGGGGGAATCTTAAAGAGTGAACAGGCCATTCCTTTTAAATGGGAAATGTATGAATTGTCAGGAACTTATAAGTTGCTTGCTGAAAAAGCTGGAGCAAGGATCCTTACAAATACGGAAGTGACGCCGGAATATGTTGAAAAGCAGTCTCCGGATGCCCTCATTATTGCAGTGGGTTCTGAACCTCTTGTGCCACCCATCAGAGGTCTGGATGGAGATAATGTGGTAATTGTAAATAATTATTATCTGGAGAAAGATAAGGTGACAGATAATGTAGTTGTATTTGGAGGAGGTCTTGCCGGATGTGAGTGCGCGGTTCATCTTGGTATGGAGGGGAAAAAAGTGCATCTGATAGAGATGAGGGATGATCTCGCTCCTGATGCCAATGTAAGACATCGTCCGCTGCTGCTTAAAGAAATTGACAAATTTGTAGAAGTCCATACAGGCTATACAGGGCTGGAAGTGACTAAGGATGGTATTATTTGCAAGAATCAGGATGGAAAACAGATACTTGTCCCAGGCAGCACTGTGATCTGCGCCCTTGGGCAGCGTTCCAGAACGGAACTTGTTGATAGCCTTAGGGATAGCGCCCCTTATGTTGCGGTGATTGGCGATGCTGCAAGAGTATCAAATATTACAAATGCCGTATACTGGGGATATTATGCTGCATTAGATATTTGAAAGCGGTCGCCAGCGGTTCCGTCCATCCAAAAGATCATTCGGGAGTACGGTTCATTCGCAGCTTGTGCAGGCTGGAAGCCCGGCAGGAGGAGCAAGAGGCAAGGCGCAGGAGACTGCCGGAATATGTGTCACATCTGATTGAAAATCAGCTATAGCATGAAAAATTGATCGGGGAAAATAAAGGGATGAGAAGGGTGCAGGAAGATAATAAGATTGTAATTTTTGAAACGGAAGATAATCAGATAAAATTATCTGTAACTGTAGATGACGAGACAGTATGGTTAAATCGGAAGCAGATGTCTGAATTATTTGACAGAGATATAAAAACCATTGGTAAACATATTAATAATGCTTTGAAAGAAGAATTAGAAGGGCAAGTGGTGGTCTCAAAATTTGCGACTACCACTCAACATGGTGCGGTACAGGGAAAGACACAAACACATATGACAGAATATTATAATTTAGATGTAATCATTTCCGTTGGCTACCGCGTGAAATCAAAACGCGGAGTAGAATTTCGCCGCTGGGCCAATTCCGTATTAAGACAGTACATACTAAAAGGATACGCTGTGAATGATAACCGTATAAAACAACTGGGAGAAGTGATACGGATTATGAAAAGGACGGAGAATGAACTGGATAGTAAACAAGTGCTTTCTGTAATAGAGAAATACAGCAGCGCCCTGGATTTGCTGGATTCTTACGATCATCAGAACATGACCCGGCCGAAAGGGAATACGGCCACATATGTTCTTACCTATGAGGAATGTATGGAAGTGATACAGAGCATGCGATTTGGCGATGAATCGGATCTGTTTGGAAAAGAGAAGGATGATTCCTTTAAGGGCAGTATCGGAAATATTTACCAGTCTTTCGGCGGCGTGGATATTTATGAATCGTTGGAAGAAAAAGCAGCCAATCTGTTGTATTTCATTACGAAAAATCACAGTTTTTTTGATGGAAATAAAAGGATTGCGGCAACGATGTTCCTGTATTTCCTTGATAAAAATAACGCCCTTTTTATAGATGGGAAAAAGAAAATGGAGGATGGAACGCTGGTTGCCCTTACAATCATGGTTGCTGAATCAAGGCCGGAAGAAAAAGAAATGATGATCAGCGTGATAATGAATTGTATGCAATAAAAATGTTGGGTCCGATGATAAAAAGACAAAAATGTCTTTTTAAACCAATATAATGAAATAACTAGACAAAATTGTCTTTTTAATATATCATATACATGAAATAAAGGCGGTGGATGGAATTTTATGAAAACCGGATATCAGAGCTATCTCAGTGAAATCGGAAGAAAAGTAAAGCAATACAGAGTGAACGCAAATCTGACGCAGCGTGATCTGGAAAAAAAGTCCGGGGTATCAACGCGCAGCATATCCAGACTTGAACAGGGAGCATCTGTACAGCTTGAAAGTCTGATAAGAATATTACTGGCATTAGATCTGGGGGATCATATTGACCTGCTGATTCCGGGTCAGACAAAACGTCCATCCGATTACCTTATGGAAAATGAAAAAAATCGACAGAGAGTAAGGAAAAGCAGCAGTAAAAAGGAAAGCTTTAAATGGGGGGATGAGAAGTGAATCATACGGCCGAAGTGTATTTATGGGGAACCAGAATAAAATAGAACTCTGAGACGGGAAGGAAAAGCGCTGCAGGAAACATAGAAACTGCAGCGCTTTTACAATTTACACACAAAAAGAAACAGGTTATCCGTCATCCGGGTCCGGCAGCGAATTTCTGTGTTATACTGCATGATAACAAAGAAAGCGGGGTTATTTATGGAACTGAAAATCAGAGATATTTCAAAGAAATACCAGAAAGAATATGCTGTTTCTCATTTTTCGGCAACATTGACTCCTGGGACGCTCATTGGTCTGGTGGGGCCGAACGGAGCCGGGAAGAGTACATTTCTGAAGATGCTGGCCACACTGCTCAGACCAACTTCCGGGGAGCTGCTGCTGGATCATGAAAGTATTATCCGGCACCCGGAAAAGATACGGAAGGTTCTTGGGTATCTTCCGCAGCAGGCTGCGGTTTTTCCGGATCTGACAGCCATGGAATTTTTATGCTATATGGCCGCAATGAAACAGATTCCAAAGAAACAGGCAGAAAAACAGATCCGGGAGTTCCTGGACCGGTTCCATCTGGCTTCAGATGCGGGAAAGCGGCTTTCTGATTATTCCGGGGGCATGAAACAGCGTGTGGGACTTGCTTGTGCATTACTGGGGAATCCCCGCATTCTGATTGTGGATGAACCGACGGCGGGACTGGATCCCGGGGAAAGGATCACTGTGCGGAATGTACTTTCGGAATATGCCAGGGAACATATTGTTATTTTATCCACTCATGTTATTTCTGATATTGAAGCGGCGGCATCCAGGCTTATGATTATGAAAAAGGGAATTCTGCTGTTTGACGGAGCGCCCGGGGAACTGGTGGAGCAGGCGTCTGGTCATGTATGGGAATATACCAGATCTTCCAGTGAGAATATTGCGGATTTATCCGGAATCAGCAGTATGATCCAGCAGAAGGACAGTATAAAAATACGGCAGGTTTCTGCGGAGATGCCCCGCAGCACAGCCCGTCCGGCGGAGCCGACGCTGGAGGACGCCTGCCTTTATAAACTGGAGGTGAGTCTTTGATGAAAACCATTTGCGGCAGCGTCCGGTATGAATTTCAGAGAAGGATCCGTAAGTCGTCTTTTCTGATTCTGACTTTTTTCGCGGTACTATGCGCCTGGTTTATGGTTCCGAATCCGGAGCTTCCGGTTACCTCTATTGTTGTGGAACCGGCATATTTTTCCCAGATTTCAGATGCAACCTGGATTCCCATGGCAGCGGCCATATGCACGGGAATATTTCTCCCGCTGGTGGGAGTTTTATATTGTAAAAATACTTTGACGGAAGATGCCCGCAGCGGAATATTTTCTCTTGTGAGAATCACTCCTGTCAGAAGCTTTTCCTTCGTGATGCACAGATTTCTTGCCAATCTGGAAATTATGATCAGTATACTGGCTGTTGTTATGCTGGGTTCCTGGGTGATGGTATGTGTTCTGTTTTCTCCCGGCAGTATGACGGGATTTGCTTTTTTTACGCCATTTGCGGCTGTAATTCCGGGTATTATTTTTTCCGCGGCGGCAGCGATTTTACTGGACAGTATTTCCCTGCGGTTTCCCAGGAACGGAAATTTTGCGGGGCTGCTGGTTTTTCTGATTTTGTATCTTCTGGTTTTGTCTGTCAGCGTGATATCTGTGGGACATCATGCTGTATGGATGGATATTACCGGAATTCAGTGGATCATTGACAGTATGAGCCATACGGTATTCCCGGTTACAGGAAAGCCTGCGGATATCACCATTCTTGCCGGGGGAGACGCCATACAGAACTCGGCAGAACTGCCGGCGCTGGTATTCCGGGGAATAGATCTGTCTGCGAAATTCGTGTGTCAGAAAATCATACTCTGTATTGTCAGCATATTTCTGGTTTTCCTGGCTTCCCTGGTTCTGCCGGAATATCTTCCGGAGAGAGCGGGGAAAAAACAGGCAAAAGCAAAAAAGAAGAATGCATTCCGTACACAGAAAACGAAAGCGCCATATACTGGAAAAATCCGGATACAATTCCGCCTGTATTTTGGAAATCTTCCGGGAATATGGCGGGTGGTTCTGGCCGGACTGTTCTGTCTGGAAATCTTTGTTCCTTTAAAGAGCGCGGAAGACATGGTGATTCCGCTGACTGCCGGATGGAGTTTCCTGCTGTTCTCCCGTCTGGGATGTATGGAACACGTCCATGGGATGGTTCCGCAGCTTCTCTGTCTGCCGGGAGGATACGTGCGTCAGCTGAGGAATGGTTTTGTATGTGGTATTTTGTATGCGGTTGTGATCACACTGCCCGTCAGCGTGCGATGCTGTCTGGCAGGGGAATTTACCGGATTAACGGCGATCCTGGCATTTGTTTTCCTGCTTCCGTCCCTGTCATTGCTACTGGGGGATCTGACCCGTGGTCCGCGGCTCACGGAGATTATTCTGCTGGTGATATGTTTTCTGATGCTCAACCAGCCGTCTCTGATTGTGGGAATCAGTCCGGAATATTATGCGCCGGGCCGTACAATATGTGTCTGTGCTTTGTCGGCAGGATTTCTTGCCGCAGCTTTTCTGAAAAGGATTCTGGGGCAGCGCACTTTTCACTGAAGTACCGGCAATTCATCCTCAGAAAATTTCTCTGTTATACTTCAGATAACAAAGAAAGCGGGATTTTGGGGGCATTGCAAATCAGAAATATTTTGAAAAAATATCAAAAAGGGTATGCTGGTTGAAAACCCTCACTATTATTGGAGGCTATATATGAGACGTAAAAAAATGGGAGTTGCTGTAATATCAGTTCTGTTTCCATGCCTGCTTCTGCTGACTGCCGGATGTGGGGAGGAAACATCGGAACATATTGTTGTGGATGAAACTCTGGATACGCCTGTTACGGCTGTGGATATTCAGTGGGTCAATGGGACAGTAACGCTGGAACAGAGCGATTCCGGACAGATCCGTATGGTTCAGAATGCTTCTGATAAAATCAGCAGAAGCAGATACATGACATATGATGTGGAAAATGGACGATTGACGATTACAGATAATAATAAAAAAATGATTGGTTTTACTCATGGTACAGATCTGATACTGTACCTGCCGGAAGCTGAGTATGAAAGCATACGTGTGGATACTGTAAATGGTCTGGTTGCCGGAGACAGATTCGAAGCAGATCAAGTGGAAGTAGATGTGACAAATGGGGATATATCATTGAATGCAGCATGTCATACCCTGCTGCTTGACACAGTAAACGGGGATGTGGATGTGTCCTGTCAGACTATGCCGGACATGATTGATCTGGATATTACAAATGGAGACGCCTCTCTTGCGCTTCCGGAGGAGTGCGGATTTACACTGGATTACAATAAAGATAATCTGGAAAGTGCGTTTCCGCTGATACAGGAAGATGACAGTTATGTTCATAAAACCGGTCAGAGTCAGATTAAGGCGGATATTACCAACGGAAAGCTGGAACTGCTGATGAGTGAACAATGACCGCATAGTCCTGGCTCTGGAAAAGAGACAGTTTCATGGGGAACGCATACGGTCATGAAGCGGTCTCTTTTTCCGGATTAAGACAGTGGAAGGACAATGTAAACCGTATAGATTCCGTTTTCCGTCTTTGCAGTATAAAATCCATTTTTTCCGGAAATTACCCGCCGGACATTTTCGATCCCGAATCCATGGGATTTTTTATCTGTTTTGGAGGATATGATTCTGTTCCCGGTTTTCAGCGGTTTTTCCCGGCAGGGATTGGAAATTCTGATGACGAAATTTGATTTCTGGCGGTGCGCCAGGAATTCAACAAACCGTCTGCTCCCGGATCCGGTCAGAAGGTTTGCTTCTATGGCGTTATCTATGAGATTTCCGCATACGATGCAGATTTCAACGGGCTCCAGGACAGTCACATCAAGAAAATTGGCGCGGATATCCAGAGTGATCTGGTTTTCTTCACAGATTTTCCTCTTATCCCGGAGCAGGATGTCCAGATAGGGATTCCCGGTCTGGTATATATTCTGGTACTGGTCCACCTGCTCTTTCAGATCTGCCAGATAGTTCCGGAATTCCTCCGGCCCACTGTGCTCCAGAATCAGCAGATGGTTTTTCATATCATGGTACAGACTGCGGATCTGCTGCTGCTCCTCTATCTGGTTCTTATATATTTCACATTGCTGCTGTTTGGCGTATAAAGCCGTTTCATAATCTGCATTCTTCTGATATGCTTTCGTGTAATATTCTGTATAAATGACGCTGAGCAGAATGGAAAACAGCACAAAAAAGGAAAAGCCGAAGATCAGACCTGCATAGTCCGATGCAATATTTCTGGTATGGTATAGAGAAATACTGATCAGAATAAAATAAACGGCGCTGATCAGAATCTGGATATAGATCAAGCGGAAGCCGTAAGGGCTTTTCTCCCGGAATCCGATTTTCCCCAAAAAATGCTGGAATAGGAAAAGAATGAGAAACTCCACAAATCTCGCCAGCAGAGTGTAGGTGAACTGGGTATACATATATGCTGTTCCGGGCAGTTCCAGTGCGGCGGTTTTAAAGATGCTTTCCACAAGAACCAGAGAAATATATGCCACAAGGGTGTAGATTGTGACATACAAAAAAATTCTTGCGATGCGTTCTCTGAAAAAGCACTGCAGGATGGCGGCTGTTATAATGTCGGTCAGAAGATACTTTATGAAAAAATTCTCTGCCGCCCCGGAAAGAAAGAGCATACTGGCCAGCAGTACGGTAAAAAGCAGCAGGTACATACAGGGAAACTGCCGTCTGCAGCGGAAGTCCCGGACAAAGTACAGAAGAATTATGATCTCCACGGCCGCCATTATCATATTGAAAATAATTTCTACAGCAGTATTCAAAGCCGGTCCCCCCAATACTGGCTGAGCGCAGCGATACATTCCCTTTTCCGGGGACGGCTCAGCGGAATTTTCTCTCCATGGACCAGATGAAGCGTATGATCCTGTCCGTCCAGATGATCTACAAAAGCGAAATTCACAAGATATCCGGAATTGCAGCGGAAAAAGCCCTGTCCGGAAAGTGCTTTTTCCATTTCACCCAGCTTCTCATGGGAGATAAAATTTTCCTTTTTTGTATGGATCAGAAGATTTCTGTTATATGTTTCAATAAATAGAATATCACATAAAAAGATCTTTTTTATGCTGTCGTAATTTTTTACCAGAATATAATCAGATATCTGATCCAGACGATCCAGGAGCCGGTCCAGGGTTTTCTTGAAAAAATCGAAGGAAACAGGTTTTACCAGATAATCAAACGCGTTTACCTTGTATCCCGCAAGAGCATATTCCGGCGCGGACGTCACAAAAACAATCTGGATCTGGCTGTTTCTGTCCCGCAGCTTCTGCGCCGTCTGTATTCCATTCAGATTTTTCATTTTTATATCCAGAAAAACAATATCGATCTCTTCACTCATCAGATTCAGCAGCTGTTGTCCTGTCTGTGTTTCAACAATACGAAAATGAATCTGTTCTGATTTCTGGTATTGGTAAAGAAAGTCCCGGATCTGTTCCCGGAAATCCCGTTCATCATCACAAATGGCGATTGTAAGCAT
Source organism: uncultured Eubacterium sp. (assembly GCA_964387345.1). Taxonomy (GTDB): domain Bacteria; phylum Bacillota; class Clostridia; order Lachnospirales; family Lachnospiraceae; genus Eubacterium_I. Next base: position 9,214 of record CAYLWI010000033.1, read on the forward strand.
AATGTTTCCTCCGGATTTATTAGACAATAAATAAAAATATATTGTCAATGGGAAAATCCGGGATATGCTTAAACTGTCATTTTTTCTGCCTGTTCTGTGTTTCTGTGACTGTATCGTCTGAATAATTGTTTTCAGCTTCTTTTATTTTTGTTAATTCCCGGACATAAGCCAGGAGGTGGTCCGCCATGCTCTTATTGTTTTGCATTGCATGCACAAGAGAATATAATTCCGGGGATTCTGTACAGGAATATGTTCTGTCCCGGGACATGCTGGCAGGTGGACGGCGGAAAAACACAGGGACGGAATCTCTTGCAATTCTCTTTCTGTAAGATATAATGATGATACAAGGGTCCTGGAGCATACTGCGTTTTGTCGGGAATGTGAAAAAGGGATAAAAGAATGAGAGAGAAGAAGCTTATGTTTGGAAAGTATCTGGATAAGGTAAGGAGTACGGCTCCTGTAGTACATAATATTACAAATTACGTGACGATGAATGATGTGGCCAATATCCTGCTGGCCTGCGGCGCCAGTCCGATCATGGCAAATGATCCCTGCGAGGCGGAGGAGATTACGGCTATCTGCAGCGGCCTGAACCTGAATATCGGGACACTGAGGCAGGATACGGTGCAGGCGATGCTGCTGGCGGGAAAGACGGCCCGCCGTCTGGGCCATCCGGTGCTGCTGGATCCGGTAGGAGCCGGCGCCAGCCGTTTCAGGACAGAGACAGCGAGAAGAATTGTAAATGAGATCAGACCCGATGTGATCCGGGGGAATGTGACGGAAATCCGCATGCTGGCGGTGGAGGAAAATGCTCTCAGCAGGGGCGTGGACGCAAATCTGGCGGACGCAGTGACAAAAGAAAATCTGCGGGAGGCAGTCCGGAGAGTGAAGCGGCAGGCGGCCAGGATGGAATGTATTCTGACTGTGACCGGGATAATAGATCTGGTTACGGATGGGAGAACCTGTTACTGCATTTCCAACGGTCGTCCCGAAATGCGCAGAATTACCGGAACGGGATGTATGCTTTCAGGACTGACGACGGCCTTTCTGGCGGCCAATCCGGAGCATAAGCTGGAGGCTGCTGCGGCAGCCGCGGCAATGATGGGAGTGGCAGGAGAAACCGGCTGGTATTATATGGCTGACGGGGATGGAAACGCCACATACCGGAACCGGATCATCGACGCGGTCTGCCATATGGATGGAAAGCGTCTGGATAATGGTGAGAAGGTACTGGTGTTATAAGTAAGGAGGAAGATGACAGATGAATTGTAAGAGGGAAGATCTGTTGTTATATGGAGTTACGGACCGGAGCCGGCTGCATGGAAAGACCCTGTACAGCCAGGTGGAGGGAGCGCTGAAAGGCGGAGTGACCTTTCTGCAGCTCAGGGAAAAGGAGCTGGATGAGGCGCATTTCCGGCAGGAGGCGGCGGAAATCCGGGATCTCTGTAAAAAATATCATGTCCCGTTCATTGTGAATGATAATGTAGAGATTGCTCTGGAGATAGATGCGGACGGCGTCCATGTGGGGCAGAATGATATGGAAACCGGCGCAGTCCGGGAAAAGCTGGGACCGGACAGGATTATAGGCGTGTCCGCCCGGACGGTGGAGCAGGCTGTTCTGGCGGAGCAGAGAGGCGCTGATTATCTGGGCGTCGGCGCTGTATTTTCCACTGGCACAAAGCCGGACGCCAGCGGAGTGGGTTTTGAGGCACTGCAGGAAATCTGCCGGACAGTTTCTATTCCTGTGGTTGCCATCGGCGGGATTACCGGGGACAAGATTGACGCGTTAAAGGGCAGTGGAATTGCCGGAATTGCAGTGGTCAGCGCCATTTTTGCGGAAGAGGACACAGAGAAGGCTGCAAAAGAACTGAAAGAAAAAATCAGGGAGATCGCAGGAAAATGAGAGCAGCGGGACATACGGTAAAGGGCGTTATTTTTGATATGGACGGAACTCTGCTGGATTCGGTGGAGGCCTGGATGACGGTGAGCTCGGATTATCTCCGCTCTCGGGGATTTGTTCCGGAGGAAGGACTGGATGAGTACCTGTTTTCCCTGTCCATGGAGGACGGGGCAGCCTATGTGGCAGAACATTATGAACTGGAAAAGACGCCGGGCCGGATAATAGAAGAGATTGATGAGATGCTGCTGAATTACTATTGTAAAGAAGTACAGCTCCGGGATGGCGTGAGAGACCTGCTGGAATGGATCCATCACAAAGGAGTTCCCATGGCTGTTGCAACAGCGACAGATGAGCCTCTGGCTGAGGGGGCGTTTGTCCGCCTGGGAATCCGGCCTTTTTTTCAGAAGATTTTTACCTGCGGCCAGGCAGGGGAGAGTAAAAGGAGCCCCCTGATTTACAAGAAAGCCGCAGAATGTCTTGGAACAGATCCGGAGGAAACCCTGGTGTTTGAAGATGCGCTGTTTGCATTGAAAACGGCGAAAACGGCGGGGTTTCTGACAGCCGGTGTATATGAATCCCACTGTGTGCCGGAGCAGCCGGAGATCATGTCATTGGCAGATTTCTATGGGAGGGATCTCCGGGAACTTCTGGAAAAACTGAAAATGGAGGAAGCAGAGTAAATGGAATATAACACAGGGGAAACGATGAAAAGACGGAAACGGAAAACGGCGCTGACCATTGCCGGGAGTGATTCCAGCGGCGGAGCAGGAATTCAGGCGGACATTAAGACTATGATGGCGAACGGCGTATATGCCATGAGCGCCATTACAGCGCTGACGGCCCAGAATACACAGACCGTGGCGGCTGTCATGAATGTGACGCCGGAGTTTCTGGCCCGGCAGCTGGACTGTGTTTTTACAGATATTTTTCCCGATGCGGTAAAGACCGGAATGATGTCTTCGACGGATCTGGTCCGGGTGATTGCCCGGAAACTGAAGGAATATAGGGCGGAGAATATTGTGGTGGACCCGGTAATGGTTTCCACCAGCGGGTCACGGCTTCTGGATGAAGAAGCGGTCAGTATTCTGAAAGAGGAACTGCTGCCTCAGGCTGCGCTGGTGACTCCGAATATTCCCGAAGCGGAGGCGCTGTCCGGGGAGAAAATTTCCACGGCGGAGGATATGATACGGACAGCGGCGAAGATCAGCCGGGAATGTAACACGGCAGTCCTGGTAAAAGGCGGACACAGTATCAATGACGCCAATGATCTGTTGTACCGGAACGGCGCTGCCCTGTGGATAGAAGGGCAGCGGATTGACAATCCCAATACTCATGGAACAGGATGCACCCTGTCCAGCGCCATAGCATCCAATCTGGCGAAGGGATACAGTATGGAAGATGCTGTGCGGCGGGCAAAGGATTATTTGTCGGATGCCCTCCGGGCCATGCTGGATCTGGGAAAGGGAAGCGGCCCCATGGATCATGGTTTTGCAGTGGACGGCGGGTACGCCGGACTCCGGTGAACGCCGGTTCCGGCAGACCGCGGTGGAGAAGAAAACTGATATTGTGTTTCAAAGGAGAACCCGGTAAAATAAGGCATATTGAAATCCAGGTGTAGCCGGAGAGGAAGGAAAGCGGTGAGTACGATGGAAAATGAAAAAGCAGGAAAGACAGAAATACAGCATACACATCCCCATATTCATGGGGAAGGACATAACCATGCACATCCTAACGCAAAAGCTGTTTCCAACCGGCTGGCAAAAGCCATCGGACACCTGGAATCTGTCAGGAAGATGGTAGACCGGGGGGAGAACTGTTCAGATATACTGATCCAGCTGGCGGCTGTGCGGTCAGCCATCAATAATGCGGGGAAGGTTCTGCTGATGGATCACCTGAATCATTGTATTGTAGATGCGGTAGAGGATGGAAATATGGAAAGCATCGAGGAGTTTGGGGAAGCGATTCAGAAATTTGTAAAATAACGGCGGAGAAAGCGGGAATCAATAATATAAAAAAGCGTACATACTATAGATCTGAATCTTAGAAAATGGAGCTGCAGATATGGAACAGATTGTGAAATATTTAATACAACATGGAATCTCAATTTCCACCATGGAAAGCTGCACCTCGGGGCTGCTGGCTTCCGCAATTACAGATTATGAGGGGGCTTCTGCTGTTTTCAAGGGTGCCTTTGTCACCTATTCCAATGAAGCGAAGGTGATGCAGGGAGTTCCCGCAGAACTGATTGAAGAGTATGGGGTATATTCGCAGGAAGTGGCGGGGGAGATGGCCAGGGCCTGCCGGGAAGCCTACCATGCGGACATCGGAGTCGGCGTTACCGGGACCACGGGGAATATTGATCCGGTGAATGCGGACAGTATTCCGGGAGAGATTTTTTACACAATTTTGTGGGGGAACAGAAAGGAAGAATGTCGGCGGGAACTGAATACCGCAGGTCTGTCCAGACATGAGATAAAAAAGCGCATTGTCCGGGAAATTACAGAATCTCTCGGAAAAATGATTGATTACAGCAAGGAGGAAGCATAATGCCAGTATTTGATTTCAGTGAAACCACAGACAGCCGGGAACCGGCAGTCTGTACATATACGATTTTCCAGTCCGGCGAACCGGAAGCGACGCCGGAAAAACCTATTATGGTTCTGGATAACAGCCGGAAACAATGGGCGCATCACTCAAATGGTATTTTTACGAATCCTGTAAAACGGACGTCTTTTGAGTTTCAGGAAGAGGGCGGAACTGTCAGCGCGGATATCCTTCGGCTGGACGCCCGTTTTGTCAGCCTGTTGGGATGGCTTGGAGAAAACCATATCAGCGTAAGGCTGTCCGGAAAAAATATGCCGGAAGGATATGCCGTTTATAAAATCCGGGAGATTGCTTTTGGCGGAGGTACGAAGTTATCCGCGGAAGATGGATTCCTGCAGTATATGATTGAACGGCTGCTGGCCAGCGATGCCCCCGGTGAAATCGCGGAGGATGAGGATGAAGAGGAAGCCGGAGATGATATGAAGCTCACAAGTCTCCAGAGCATTACAGATTTTATGTCCTGTGTGGGGCGGACGATGCCGGACAATATCCGGCTCTGGGCCAGAAGAAATCTGGCGGTGGCGCGTTCCCATGAGGTTTCTCCGGAGGAGCGGCGCCATGCACAGAGAGCGCTGTCCATCATGATGAATATCCAGTGGAAGAATAATTATTTTGAATCTATTGATCCCAGGGAAGCCCGCCGGATCCTGGATGAAGAGCTTTACGGTATGGAAAAGGTGAAGCAGCGGATTATTGAGACAATTATCCAGATTAACCGGACGCACACGCTTCCGGCCTACGGACTTCTGCTGGTGGGACCGGCAGGTACCGGAAAGTCCCAGATTGCCTATGCGGTAGCCCGGATTCTGAAGCTGCCCTGGTCCACGCTGGATATGAGTTCCATCAACGATCCCGAGCAGCTGACCGGGAGTTCCCGGATTTACGCCAACGCAAAGCCCGGAATTATCATGGAAGCGTTTACCATGGCGGGAGCCTCCAATCTGGTCTTTATTATTAATGAGCTGGACAAAGCCGCCTCCGGGAAGGGTAACGGCAATCCGGCGGATGTGCTGCTGACGCTTCTGGACAACCTGGGATTTACAGATAATTATATTGAATGTATGATTCCCACGGTAGGGGTTTACCCCATTGCTACGGCCAATGATAAGAGTCAGATCAGCGCACCGCTGATGTCGCGGTTTGCAGTGATTGACATTCCGGATTATACGCCGGAAGAGAAAAAAATTATTTTTTCCCGGTTCGCCCTGCCGAAGGTGAGGAAACGGATGAACCTTCGAGAGGAAGAACTGGTCATGACAGAAGACGCCCTGAAGGCTGTTGTGGAAAAATACGCGGATACAACAGGGATCCGGGATCTGGAGCAGGCGGCGGAGCATATTGCGGCCAACGCGCTCTACCAGATAGAGGTGAATCATGTATCCCGGGTGGTGTTTGACAGAGAAGCAGTGGAAAATCTGTTGTAGATAAACCGGCAGCGTTGATAAAATCCGTTTTATGCATAAGAAAATGTTCCCGAAGGTCACGACCGAATCAAAACGGTGCAGTATTATAGATAAAACGTTGCCTTATCATTGTTTTTAAAGGTGTTTTCTCATGCGAATTGTGCATTTGATGGGAAAATAATGAAAAAAATTGATAATTTTACACAAAAACTCCGCAGGATGTGTTATAATGACCTTGCATTTTGAGAATGTGCATGATATATGTTTTGCCATCGGTAAATGCAGGTTCCGGTCTCGACAGGCGGAAGTCTGTTGAGATGGATCTCTTCTGATCTTTTTTGTCAGAAAATTCATTTTTGCGGAGAAGTATCCATCCGGAATAAGATCTGCAGGCCAGGTCTGCAGGGAATTCGGATAGTTACAATAATTAATTATTATAAGAAAGAGGGTAAAAAAATGGCAGATTTTAAATTTGAACCAATGAGGAGTCTGATCTATGTGGATTGTGCCTGCGAAGACTACAGACCGAAATTACAGAGGTGGCTTTATAAGACACATATTCCGGACAGTATTTCCCAGTTCGAGCCATATGTTACAAAGTATGCGTTCTATCCGTCGTTCCCGATGCCGGAAGGCGCTGAGCGTTACGGCTATGCAAGAATGCAGCTGACTGAGCATCACTGGCTGGTGAGCGATCTGGATCCCCGTCTGGAGATCAAGGCGATTGCTGAGACATTCCCCATGGACGTCCTGGTATGGCAGGGGAATATTCCGGCAGCCGCTCTTGGAGCAGGACAGATCCAGACGGAAGGGGACGCCGGAAACGCAGCCCGTCAGTCTAATAATGCAGAAGGCAATCCGTTTATTTTCTGTTTCCTTCCTATGTGGTGGGAGAAGGATATCAAGGGAAAGGGCCGCACCATTGAGGACGGCGCGAACTATCGTTTCAATATGGCGATCGGGTTCCCCGAAGGCGTTGACAAAGCAGAGGGTGAGAAGTGGCTCTTTGAGAAGGTGATTCCGATTATGGAGGCAGCTCCCGAGTGTACCCGGATTCTTGCCAGCGCAGTAAAGAAGGATATTAATGGCTGTGTGATGGACTGGGTAATTGAAGCATGGTTCGAGCATGAGTCAGGCTGGAAGAAGGTTATGATTGACGATATGGCAGCGGTCGAGAAGCCGGACTGGGCCATGACGGACACATTCCCGTTCTTAAAGCCCCGTCACAATGTAGTCGGCGCTGCGGTTGCTGATTATACCCCCAGCAACAATCTTGCAAATTATCGTGGATATATTACAATGCGGTAAGGCTTTTACATGAAATGATATGTCATACAGATATCCCCGGACTATGTGGTCCGGGGATTTTCAGTATTTTCAGTTGCCAGAATGATGCTGATAAATATAAAGAAATTATCAGAAAGGGGATTGACAAACAGGAAAAGTTAATATAAACTAACTATATCAGATACAGATAGATGACCGGATCTGGAAGTATATTTTTTTTAGATAAAAGTTAGCTAAAACTAATAAAAGTGAAAGGAGTGCAACTGTGAGTATTGTGATTATAGGCGGGCATGAGCGGATGGAAACCCAGTACAAGGATATTTGTAAAAAATATAAATGCAAAGCGAAAGTTTTTACAAAGATGAAGACGGATCTGAAGAATAAGATCGGAAATCCTGATCTTATGATTCTTTTTACTTCCACGGTTTCCCATAAGATGGTTCATTGCGCAGTGGCAGAGGCGGAACGGAATAATGTGATTGTAGAACGCTCCCACAGCAGCAGCGCCAGCGCGCTGAAGGGAATTCTGGAGCAGTATGCGTAAATAATAAAACAGGAGAATGCAATATGCCGACGGAAGCAGTAATTCAGAGTCTGACAAGTGAGAAAATTCGTGAGAGTGTGCAGATGCATATGATTCTGCAGAGCGCTCCGGTGCTGAAAAATGTGAAAATATCAAGTATGTTTACAATTCCGGCCGGCTTTGACCGGATTGTCTGTTCCTTTCTTTATAAGACGGGAATTAAGTATCAATGTCTTTGCAGAGGAGCGAAACGGGATATTATTCTGCTGTACCGGGAGGCGCAGCTGGAGGAGTATCTGAACCAGCCCCAGGTGTCAGAATTTCTGGCGTCTTATGGATATGGAGAGGGTTCTCTCAAGGTCCGTCTGCGGTATCTGGGAGAAAGGATTTCCTGGTACTATAATCAGCTACAGGAGTTTCCCCATGAAACAGGAGTGTTTTTAGGCTATCCACTGGAGGATGTGAAGGGATTTATCCGGTTTGGCGGAAAGAATTACAGCCATACCGGGTATTGGAAAGTCTATGACAAAGTAGAACAGGCAAAGGAAACCTTCCGCCTGTATGACGAAGCGAGAAATACTGCAATGACAGAATTTTTCGCGGGGAAAACAATTAGGGAAATTGCCTGCTGACATAAAAAATAGAAAAGGAGAACATGCAGAAATGGCAGAAGTAAAAATTGTTTATTGGTCCGGAACCGGAAATACCGCTTCCATGGCTGAAATGGTGGCGAAGGGTGTTACAGAAGCGGGAGGCACGCCGGTGATCCTTCCTTTTGAAGATATTACCCCGGACGCACTGGCAGGAGAATCCGTATTCGCGATGGGATGCCCTTCCATGGGAGCAGAGCAGCTGGAGGAGTCTGTGGTGGATCCTTTTGTAGAGGAACTGACCGGGTCCGTGTCCGGAAAGAAAATTCTTCTGTTTGGATCTTATGGCTGGGGCGACGGCGAATGGATGAGAAACTGGGTAGACCAGATGACCGGCGCGGGAGCTGAGATGATAGAGCCCGAGGGCGTGATTTGTAACGAAGCGCCGGACAGCGAGGCAGAGGATGCGCTGGTAGCGGCAGGAAAAGCGCTGGCTGCGGCCGTGTAGAACAGAACGTAAGGGGATCTGCAGTGGCAGGTCCCTGTTTTTGTATATTATTAAAAAAATTCCGCATAATAATTTCAAAACTGTAGAAAGGAATATGCAGGCAGCAGTCTTCTGCCTGTGATATGCGGAGTATGTCTGAACAAATCGGAAAGCAAAGTCTTAAATTTTCAAATCCTCCATATATTCTGAGCAGCAGTTCTGTCGTAGGGACGAGAGAGGGGCAGGGACCGCTGGGGGAAAAATTTGATGTAGTTGGTGAGGATGATCGTTTCGGCAGCGAGAACTGGGAAGAGGCAGAAAGCGTTCTGCAGCAGAAAGCACTGGAGATTGTCCTGGATAAAGCGGAACTCCGTCCGGAGGATCTGCGCTATCTGTTTGCGGGAGATCTGCTGGGACAGTCTATGGCAACCTCTTTCGGACTGCAGAAGTTCCAGATCCCGCTGATTGGGCTGTACGGAGCCTGTTCTACTTCGGGGCTTGCGTTATCCCTGGCGGCTATGGCTGTGGCGGCCGGATATGCGGATCTGACTGGGGCAGTTACTTCCAGCCATTTTGCCAGCGCGGAGAAGCAGTTTCGCTTTCCCCTGGAGTATGCCAACCAGAGGCCCTTATGTACTACCTGGACAGTTACCGGCAGCGGAGCCTTTTTACTTGCCGGGAGAGGGAAATATTATGATCTGATCCATCGTAATTTTCATAAAAAAATATTTTCGGAAGACAAAGATGATCTGGCGTCTTCCGTATGGCAAAATGAATATGATGTAGTGATTACAGGAATTACAACAGGAAAGATTCTGGATTATGGTATCCGGGATTCCATGAATATGGGGGCTGCCATGGCGCCGGCGGCAATGGATGTAATATGGACCAGTCTGAACGATTTTGCCAGAGGTCCGGAAGATTATGATCTGATTATTACTGGCGATCTCGGACAGGTAGGAAAAGAGATACTCATAGATCTGCTGCAGGAAAAAGGAATCAATATTTCCGGGAATTATACAGATTGCGGGATAGAAATTTTTGATAATGAAAAGCAGGGAACCGGTTCCGGCGGGAGCGGCTGCGGCTGTTCGGCAGTAACCTTATCCGCCCATTTTCTTCCTATGCTCCGATCGGGGGAGTTAAGAAGAATTTTATTTGTTCCTACAGGGGCTCTGCTGTCTAAAATCAGTTTTAATGAAGGAAACAATGTTCCGGGAATTGCTCATGGAGTGATTCTTGAGAGTGTACAGCGCAGTGCATCCTGAGCGGCATGGCGGGAGAACATGAATAATACAAAAAG
>CAYLWI010000034.1:0-19244 GCA_964387345.1 uncultured Eubacterium sp.
TGATATTACAGACAGCCGCTTCCGGAAGGATGAAAAGCGGCTGCCTTTTTTATTAGTAAAAACGCAGCCGGTCCGGCGGCTGCCATACACATATTTTACATTCGGAGAGGAACCGTCAGAATTTCTTAAGAAAAATAAAAGAAAACTTTTATAGACAAAAGCTGCAAATATTAAGAAGTACCCCATATAATGCAAGGTAACATCAAAGGTACAGTTTACGATAAAGATAAATATGGGGAAAGGCAGGCGACAAGGATGTTTGAGTTAGTATCAAGGATAATTAACTGGTCGATTATTGCAGCGTTTATTGTATGTTTTTCTTATCAGGCAGTATATTTTTTCGTTCGGTATCTGAAAAAACCGAAGCTCATGGAGAATGGAAAAAGAAACCGGTATGCCGTACTGATTGCGGCGAGAAATGAAGAAAGGGTGATCGGGGATCTGATTGACAGTATTCATGATCAGACTTATCCGGGATATCTGCTGGACATATTTGTGGTTGCGGATAACTGTACTGACCGGACCGCAGCCATTGCGCGCTGGAAAGGCGCCGAATGTTATGAGAGGTTCAATAAGAAGCAGGTGGGAAAGGGATATGCACTGGAGTATCTTCTGAACCAGCTGGACAGAGACGGAATCCTGGAGGATTATGAAGGATATTTTATATTTGATGCAGATAATATTCTTCAGAGGAATTACGTAGAGGAAATGAACCGGGTATTCAATTCCGGATATGGAGTGGTGACCAGCTACCGGAACAGTAAAAATTTTGGGGAAAACTGGATTTCTTTTGGATATGGACTCTGGTTTCTTCATGAGGCAGAGTTTCTGAATAAAGGAAGGATGGCTTTTGGAAGCAGCTGCATGGTTTCCGGAACCGGATATCTGGTTTCGACAAAAGTGCTTCAGAGAAATAACGGCTGGAAATTCTTCCTGCTTACAGAGGACATAGAGTTTTCGGCAGATTGTATTGTAAATGATATTAAGATCGGATATTGTGAAAAAGCAGAGTTTTTTGATGAGCAGCCTGTAAGAATGACTGATTCCTGGAATCAGCGGCTGCGCTGGGTGAAGGGATACTATCAGGTGTTCGCAAAATATAGAAAACGTCTGGCAGGGAAAGTATCGAAAGAGAAGTCTTTTTCTTCCTACGATATGATGATGGGATATCTTCCGGCGTTTCTGCTTACTTCTGTCGCGTCTGTTATCGGACTGGCGATGCTGGTAATCGGTATAGCGGCAGCGCAGGATTTCCTCTTTACCCTGCAGTCAATCGGCGTATTTCTTGTCAGTACCTTTGCAGCTATGTTTCTGCTTGGCGCTTATACGGAAATTACCCAGTGGAAGAAAATACCCTGCAGCAATGGGAAGAAGATCGCGTACCTGTTTACATTTCCCTTCTTTATGTATACATATTTTCCGATTGCTATTGCGGCAATGAAGAAAACGGTAGAGTGGAAGCCCATGCAGCATGGCCTGGAGCGGAAACCGCAGGTGAGGCTTGCGTCAGGATCCGTTGTGATGAAGGGTGTATCCCATGAAATGAAGTAGAGCGTTATTTTGTTATTTCACAATAATTGCGGGAGAGCGGCAGGAGACTTTTTCACCGGAACTGGAAAAGTCTCCTGTCTGTAATTTTTCAGCTGGTTTTGGCGTCCGGGATCTGCATGCCGGTTGCGTCCATATGATAGTTTTCTGTGTAAATCAGTTCTGAAATAGGAACCAGGGTATATCCCTGCTGTTCCAGGTTCGTCAGAAGGGCGTCCAGGGCCTGGGCGGTATATTTCGCTCCGTTATGGCAGAGAATAATAGCCCCGCCGGTAAGATTGTCATTATTGCAGACCCGGCTGATGATATCTTCCGCGCCATAGTCTTTCCAGTCCAGGCTGTCAACAGACCACTGTACAGGATAATACCCGCAGGCGCGGACATCAAGGATTACTTCATTGTCATAGTCGCCGTAGGGAGGCCGGAAGAGAAACATGTCATATCCGGTCAGCTCTTTTACTTTATCATGGACAGCCATAATCTCCTCCTGGATTTCGTCATCAGAAAGCTGGCTCATGTTTTTATGATTTTCGCTGTGATTTCCAAGATCATGGCCTGCCTCATAGATGGCTTTTACATCCTCGGGATAAGATTCCACCCAGCCGCCGGTCATGAAAAAGGTCGCATGGACATTGTGTTTTTCCAGGATATCAAGAATCTGGCTGGTATCCTCGTTCCCCCAGGCGGCGTCAAAAGAGATTGAGATTTTCTTTTCATCGGTGTCCACGCAGTAGATCGGCAGTTCCCGCCCATTGACGGTACTGCTGACGGAAATAAAATTTGTCCGGGACTGGATAATAAGAAGAACAGCAGAGATCACCACCAGGATGGCGGTGATGGACGCCATAAAACGCATTTTGCTTTTTTGCATTCCGCGCCTTTCAAAAACGTTATTGTTAAAATATATGACGATGCTGTGGTTTTTAGTACGGTCTGTTATAGAATATTATTTTGTTTTATAAAGTTTTGATTTTTTTTAGAATTACTAAGAATTTCTTTAGATGTCTGCCACAATTTGCTCACATCTCTTCTTTATGATATAACCATACAAAATAAAAGCCACCGGGGACAGCCGACAGGGATTTGAGACATCGGCGTTTTCGGGAGGCGGCCAAAAACCCATCTATTTTTAGATTTTTCATAAACTCAACCTCCCTATGTAGGAAAAAGCTCCGTCAACGGGGCTTTTTTCCTGTATGTAAGACCGGAAGCAGCGATTACGGAGGGAGGAAAATCTGTAAAAATATGAGATACAGTATTAAAGTCCTGCTCTTTTTGGTACAATAATTATAAATTTTTATGAAACAGGGGGTAAAACATGTTACAACAGATTGATCTGACAAAGCGTATGTCAAAAGAAGATTATAAAAAGCGTATGGATGTCCTTGAGCCGGAAATGGCCAGGCTTCAGAGAAACTGTAAAGCAGAAAAAATCCCGGTCATTATTGTGTTTGAAGGTTTCGGGGCAGCAGGAAAGGGATATCAGATCGGGCGGCTGATTCACTCACTGGATCCCCATGGGTTTTATGTAAATTCCATCGGCCCGGAGTCTGCGGATGAGATGATGCATCCGTTTTTGTGGCGCTTCTGGACAAAGCTTCCGGCGAAGGATCAGATGGCTGTTTTTGACAGAAGCTGGTACCGGAAGGTGCTGATTGACCGGTTTGACGGGATTACATCAGAGAAACGTCTGATAACATATTATGATGAAATTAATTCTTTTGAGCGTCAGCTTGCCGCAGACGGAAATGTGATTATCAAGCTTTTTCTGTGTATTGATAAAAAGGAACAGAAGAAACGTTTTAAAAAGCTGATGGCCGCACGGTCCAGCGCCTGGCGTGTCTCGGAAGATGATCTGAAGAGAAATAAGAACTTTGATCTGTATAAAGAGATGTGTGATGAAATGCTGGAATATACGGATGCCGCATATGCGCCCTGGACGATTGTGGAGTCCATGGACCGTGAGTTTGCTACAGTCAAAATATATACGGCTGTAATAGAAGCATTAAAAGCGGCTCTCCGCAGAAAGGCGGAGGGATCTGCCGCAGACACGAATGTTTCCCATGTGCCGGTTCCGGCGTCTGGCTATGACGATGAGGTGCTGAGGACCTCCAGCCTGAAGAAGGTGGATCTGACTCTTTCTCTGGACAGAGAAACCTATAAAAGAGAATTAAAGGAGCTGCAGAACCGGATTGAAGAGCTGCATGGAGAGCTTTACCGCAGACGGATTCCGATGATTCTGGGCTTTGAAGGATGGGATGCCGGCGGCAAGGGAGGAACCATAAAACGGCTTACAGACCGGATGGATCCCCGGGGGTATATTGTATACCCGACAGCGTCTCCCAATGATATTGAAAAAGTGCGTCATTACCTGTGGCGTTTCTGGAATCATGTGCCCAAAGATGGTCATATCGCTATTTTTGACAGAACCTGGTATGGCCGCGTCCTGGTGGAACGGATTGAGGGATTCTGTACCAGGGATGAGTGGCAGAGGGCATATCAGGAGATCAACGAGATGGAGAAACAGTTTGTGGAACATGGAGCGATTGTGCTGAAGTTCTGGATGCAGATAGATAAGGACGAGCAGGAACGCAGGTTCAAAGAGCGGATGGAGGATCCGGATAAGCAGTGGAAGATCACAGATGAGGACTGGCGAAACCGGGAGAAATGGGATGAGTATGAGAAAGCAGCAGATGAAATGCTTGTCCGTACTTCTACAACATACGCGCCGTGGATTATTGTGGAGGGAAATAATAAATATTATGCCAGAGTGAAGGTGCTGCGGTCTGTGGCGGAAGCTATGGAGACCCGTATGGGAATGCGGCAGAAAAAATAGTTTTACAGATGGAATATTATGCCGGATGAAGGTGCGGTGTTTCTGCCGTGCCTTTTTCTGATCATAGAAAAATCATAAAATCTCTAAAGTTTAGTCACATATCTTTCCTAAAATTTCTGTAGTATGTTTTCGACAGGGAGGTAAACAATGGCATCTGAGAAATCTGAAGTTCTGGAAAAACTGATCCGGGAGTATAAGCGGGAGGAAATCAGAACATATCTGAAAAAGGGGATACTGAAAGAACTATCCGGAGAAGAAAAGGACAGGATACTGTTGGAACTGGTTTCTTTACGGGATTCCCAAATTATGAAAATTCTTTCAAAGGAGCTGAAAACCTTTGATCCGCAGATGCTGGATATTGACTGCAGTAACTGGCAGAACCGTAATTTTATTATTGAAATACTGAATAAATATTCCGGGAAGTTTGACTGGACAGATTCACAGGTGTGTGAAAAACTGTTTGATCTGGCCTGCCGTGTGACACACCCGGGAACAGTAGAACGGCTGATCCGTCAGAAAGAGGCCCTTTCCCGGTATTACAAACTGGCAGGGAGTGCAGACGATTTATTTATACTGTTAAAGAATATAAAGCCTTCCGGACTGACGGCGGAACAGAGACTGGATATTATTCTGGAGGCAGCGACGTCGGAGCAGGGGACGGAGCGGCTGCGGCAGCTGGCAGAATGGGGTTATGACCTGAAGGAAAGAAATGCAGAGGGAGTAACCATCAGTGTTCTTCTGGAAGAGAAAATCAGAAATACCCGTTACGCAAAAAACAGAAGCGGAGAACTTCAGAAGAAAAAAGATAAAAATGCGCTCAGTTATCTGTATAGTATCCAGAATCCGAAACCGGAGAAAGGTGAAGAAAATGAGAAGCCGGACGGGGCTTCATCCCAGAAGCGTCTGATCCTGATTGTACTGCTGATCTGCGCCGCGCTGGTGGCGGGATATCTCTGTTATCATGTAGTGAGGGATTCCGGCAGCGATGACAGCGGTGTGGAATCTGAACTTTCCGTGGAGAGTGAGACTGAAAGCAGTACAGATGAAGATTCCCAGTAAATTTATAACTGGAAAAAGCCAGATTCCATCAGCAGAATCTGGCTTTTCCGGTTCAGTGACCAGAATAATCAGGTAATGGTAGGAATTACAGACATCCGGCGATATGCCGCGCCACATAAACTCCGCTGGCGGAAGCGTGGGACAGGGAATGGGTTACGCCGCTTCCGTCACCGATTATATAGAGCCCTTTATGGCGGCTTTCCAGATTTTTGTCAATCTCCACTTCCATATTGTAAAACTTGACTTCCACGCCATAAAGAAGGGTGTCGTCATTTGCTGTGCCAGGCGCTATTTTATCCAGGGCGCAGATCATTTCTATTATGCCGTCCAGAATCCGTTTGGGGAGAACCAGGCTCAGGTCTCCGGGAGTCGCAGACAGAGTCGGAATTACAAGACCTTCAGCAATCCTCTTTTCTGTACTCCGCCGTCCTCTTACCAGATCTCCGAACCGCTGGACAATGACTCCGCCGCCCAGCATATTGGAGAGACGGGCAATGCTTTCGCCGTAGCCATTGCTGTCGCGGAAGGGTTCGGAGAAATGCTTGGCTACCAGGAGCGCGAAATTAGTATTTTCTGTCTGATGAGCAGGATCTTCGTAGCTGTGTCCGTTGACTGTGACAATTCCATTGGTATTTTCATTGACCACAATACCGTGGGGATTCATACAGAAGGTCCGCACATTATCTTCAAATTTTTCTGTGCGGTATACGATCTTGCTTTCGTAAAGCTCATCCGTGAGATGTGAAAAAATCACGGCAGGGAGCTCTACCCGGACGCCGATGTCTACCCGGTTGGATTTTGTGGGAATATTCAGATTTTTGCAGATGCTTTCCATCCATTTGCTGCCGATTCTTCCGACAGAGATGACGCACTTCCGGCAGTCCGCATAAGTGTCTCCATAATGAACCCGGTAGCCGCCCGGAATACATTCCACACTGGTTACGGGAGTCTGGAAATAGAATTCGGTTGTCTGGCTCAGTTCGCTGTACAGATTTCTGAGGACCACATAGTTTTTATCTGTTCCCAGATGTCTTACAGAAGCATCCAGCAGCTTCAGCCTGTTCTGGATGCAGATCTTCTTCAGCTGTGTACCGGCCGTGGAATACAGTTTCGTGTTTTCCCCGCCGTGGGTGGTGTTGATGCCGTCTACATAATGCATCAGTTCCAGAGCCTGTTCTTTTCCGATGTGCTCGTACAGAGTACCTCCAAAGTCATTGGTAATATTATATTTTCCATCAGAAAAAGCTCCGGCTCCGCCGAACCCGCTCATGATGGCGCAGGTAGGACATTTGATGCAGTGGGGGACTTTCTTTTCGTTGATAGGACAACGGCGTTTTTCCAGAGGGTAACCTGCCTCAAAGACCGCGATTTTCAGATCGGGCCGCCTGGAGGTCAGCTCCCAGGCTGAGAAAATGCCTCCCGGCCCTGCGCCGATTATAATAACGTCATAATTCATATCTGTTTCCTCCGTGTTTATTGTGATTTTAATGTGAATATAAGCAGATTGTCAAATATTATCATAATAAAATTGTGTGTATTTTCTGTGTGAATATCCATATCCGAGGGAACAGAAGAAAGAAAATGAGGTCAGATACGCCGGGGTTATGACATAATGGAAATCTTGAAAAATGCGATTGCGGAAACAGCAGAAAGAAAAAAGAAAAAAGCCTGGATGAAAATACAAATAAGATCTTGCAAAAAGTAAGAATTGTACTATAATAGAACTATATGAAATCTTGCATGATATATTATTTTCGGGCAGGATGATATGTCTGAATCACAAAAAAGGAGAAGAAAAACATGGTATTTACAAGTTTTGATGATGTCATTGAAAAAGTAAAAGGCTACCCCGCAAGAAAACGCATGGCAGTTGCGGCTGCCGGTGACGAGCATACGCTTCAGGCTGTTGTTCATGCCAGAAGAGAGGGAATCGTTGAGCCGCTGTTAGTAGGCGACAAGGCAATTATCGACCAGGTTCTCGCGGAACTGGGAGAAGCAGTGCCGGAAGATCAGATTTTTGATTATCCCGATCTGAAAGAGGCTGCTGAATTTGCTGTTAAGCTGGTAAAAGACGGAAAAGCAGATTTTCTGATGAAAGGTAAGCTGGATACTGCAGTTATTCTGAAGGCTGTTGTAAATAAAGAGAATGGTCTGGGAATGGGAAGGACTATGTCTCATTTTACAATGTTTGAGGTTCCTACTTACCATAAGATTCTCTGCCCTGTGGATGGAGGCATGGTGACCTATCCGACGCTTGAGCAGAAGAAAGACATTATTAATAATACAGTAGAGACTCTGATTGCCATGGGATATGACTGCCCGAAGGTTGGTGTGCTTGCCTGTGTTGAGAAGGTAAACCCGAAGATGCCCGAGACAGTAGAGGCCCGTGAACTGAAAGAAATGAATGAGCGTGGTGAAATTCCGGGCTGTATCGTAGAGGGTCCGGTTTCCTATGATTGCGCGATTGACAAAGAGATCGCTGAGTTTAAGGGATTCCACAGTGAGGTCGCCGGAGATGTAGATGTTCTGGTTGCTCCGAATATTCATGCGGGAAATATCATGGGTAAGATGCTGGCCTGCACCTGTAAGGCAAAGATGGCAGGCTTTATTGTCGGAGCAAAATGCCCGATTGTCCTTACATCCAGAGGATCTTCCGCAGAGGAAAAATATCTTGCAATTGTTGTTTCCGCAGCTGCTGCGCAATAATAGCTATCTGGGACAATCCTATTAAAAAATGGAGGCGTAAAATGGAAAAATTATTAATTATCAATCCGGGTTCCACATCCACAAAAGTTGCTGTATATGACGGCGAAGAGCAGTTATTCGTAGAGAGTATCTCCCACAGCGCCGAGGAAATCGCAAAATATGACGCGCTGATAGACCAGTATGAATTCAGAAAAGACCTTGTTCTGGAGTGTGTAAAAGAGCATGGTATCAGTGTGGATGATCTGACAGCTGTTGTTGCCAGAGGCGGTCTGCTTCCTCCGGTCGAGGCGGGCGCTTATGAGGTAAACGAGGATATGGTATGGCAGCTTCGTTATGCTCCCGAGCATGAGCATGCATCTAATCTGGGCGCTCTGATCGCCTATGAAATTGCAAAGAAGGAGAATATCCCTGCTTATATTTATGATGGAGTGACTGTAGATGAAATGCTTCCGATTCTCCGTGTGACCGGACTTCCGGAAATGAGAAGAAAGGGCATGGGACATAATCTGAACATGCGTGCGGCGGCTATGCGGTACGCAAAGGAGCATAATAAGGCATATAAGGATTGCAGTCTGATTGTTGTTCATCTGGGCGGCGGTATTTCCGTCAGCCTGCATCATGACGGAAAAGTGGCAGATATTATTAACGATGAGGATGGTACTTTTGCGCCGGAGCGCGCAGGATGCCTTCCTGTATTCCAGGTGCTTGATATGCTGACTTCCGGTGAGTATGATCATAAATCCGCCATGAAGCGGTTAAAGAGCCAGGGTGGTCTGGTGGCGCATCTGGGAACCAACGATACCAGAGAGGTTGAGAAGATGATCGCGGCCGGGGATGAGCATGCGGAGTTCATCTATGAGGCTATGGCTATGAATGTTGCAAGATTCGTGGCTATGGAAGCCCCTGTTGTGAAAGGGAACGTAGAAGCGATTATTCTGACTGGCGGAATTGCATATTCAGAGCGGTTCACCGGTATGGTAAAAGAACTGGTAGAGTTTCTTGCGCCTGTCATTGTTTATGCCGGTGAGAATGAAATGCAGTCCCTTGCGCTGGGCGGACTCAGAGTGCTGCGCGGAGAAGAGCAGGCGAAGACATTTGTGAAGGTTGAGAAGTAAAAGATATTCTGAAGTGCGGGATTTTATTTTGCATTTTTGTTGGAAAAGAGGGAGACACCTTGTTTGTCTCCCTCTTTTCCGTTTCTTGCGGCGGGGAAATATTTTCCCCTGCCGGACGGTAAGCAGACTTTCTGTGGTGCGTCTTCCGGTGCAGTGCAGATAAATGTGGTTTTCCGGGTGTATTCATAATTGAGAAAAATTATCAAAAATAACACATTGACAAAAAAACAAGATTAGTGTATTCTAACCGAAAGATGTGCAGTACGACTACGTAAGACCAATCTTATGTAGTCTTGCTGTGCATTTTTTTTATCAAAGTTAGCGCTAACAATAACTGAAAGGAGGGATTTTCATTAAGGAAAGAGCTCTGACTGTCATTCTGATGGCTGTACTGGTGATTTTATCAGTGATTTCACTGTTTGTCGGAGTGATTGACATTACACCCCGCACCCTGCTGGGAGGAGATATGCAGCAGCTGGAAATTTTTCTGCTGTCCCGTCTGCCGAGACTTCTTGCGATTCTGTGTACCGGAGTCGGCATGAGCGTTGCCGGACTGATTATGCAGCAGCTCTGCATGAACAAATTTGTCTCCCCCACGACTGGCGCAACCATTTCTTCGGCACAGTTCGGAATTCTGCTGGCATTGTTATTTATGCCGAATTCCACACTGTGGGGAAGAGCGGCGTTTGCTTTTATTGCCGCGATTCTGGGAACCTGGACTTTTGTCTGGTTTATCCAGCGTATCCGGTTTAAGGATATTGTTATGGTGCCTCTGGTAGGAATTATGTTTGGCAACATTATATCCGGAGTAACCAATTTCCTTGCCTATAAATATGAGATGACACAGTCCCTTTCCACCTGGCTGACAGGTCATTTTTCCATGGTGCTGAAAGGACGGTACGAACTTGTCTATCTGGTAGTGCCGCTGGTGATCCTGGCATTTATATTTGCAAATCATTTTAATATCGTGGGAATGGGAGAAGATTTCTCCAGAAATCTTGGTGTTCACTATAATGTTGTCCTGTTTATGGGACTTACCATAGCGGCGATGATTACGGCTTCTGTCGTGGTTGTCGTGGGAGCTATTTCCTATATCGGACTGATTGTGCCAAATGTGGTGGCAATGTTCAAGGGAGATAAGATCCGGGGAACTTTAGTGGATACAGCATTATTCGGCGCCATTTTTGTATTGGGATGCGATATGATCGGCAGGATTGTCATTGCGCCCTACGAACTGCCGATTGAACTGATTGTCGGCATTGTCGGAAGTCTTCTGTTTATTGTTCTGCTGCTCTATCGTCTGAATCATGGACGGAAGGCGGTAAAAATCAGGTGGAAGATTTCCGCGGCAGAGATAAATGCGTCTGCCGTAAGGAAGGAGGAAGAATGACAAAAGCAGCATATCGTTCCAATGTGCGGAAACTGATGATCATGGCCGGACTGGCTGTCATTGCAGCTCTGCTTTATATGCTTGTGGATTCTCATTTTGGAAATGAAAAATTATTTATGTATGCCATGAGAATCCGGACACCCAAGCTGATCGCCATGCTGATTACGGCATTTGCCATTGGAGGAGCCTCCATCGTATTTCAGTCGATCATCAATAATACAATAGTAACGCCCTGTCTGCTGGGAATGAATTCCCTTTATACACTGATTCATACGGCAGTTGTTTTTGTGGCGGGAGCAGGAAGCCTTCTGGCTGTTAATTCCAATGCGGCTTTTGCAGTCGATCTGCTTCTGATGGGAATTTCCGCCACAATTATTTACAGCTACCTGTTTAAAAAGACAAATCACAATGTTCTGTATGTGCTGCTGATTGGAACTGTACTGAGTTCTTTTTTCGGAAGTATCCAGACCACGCTGACCCGGGTAATGGATCCCAATGAATATGACGCCCTGCTGACAACTCTGGTAGCAAGCTTCAGCAACATCAATTCAGAGATCATCGTTTTTTCCCTGATAGTTCTCGCTGCGATTATTTTTTTTCTGAGGAAAGAACTGGCGCTTCTGGATGTGATTACCCTGGGAAAGGAGCAGGCCATCAATCTCGGTGTGGATTATGACCGGTGTATACGGCGTCTGCTGCTGGGCGTGACATTGTTCATAGCAGTGGCTACCGCCATGGTAGGACCGATTTCCTTTCTGGGACTGATTATTGCAAATCTTTCACGGCAGCTGCTGAAAACCTACCGTCATACTCTGCTGATTCTGGGGTCGGCATTTTTTGGAATGATTATTCTTGTCGGAGGGCAGCTGATAGTGGAGCAGGTATATTCTTATGCGATACCGGTAAGCGTATTTATTACAGTATTCGGCGGCATTTATTTTCTGTATCTGCTTCTGGCGGAAAGAAGGAGAGCCTGATTCATGTTTGTAAAAGATCTGATCAAAAAATATGACGGAAAAACAGTGGTAGATTCCGTAACCTTTGAACTCCCCAGGGGAAAAGTAACCTCTCTGATCGGCCCTAACGGAGCTGGAAAATCTACGGTAATGGGTATGATATCGCGGCTGATTGCAAGAGACAGCGGTATCGTGGATTTTGAAGGAAAGGATGTCGTGAACTGGAAAAGCAAAGAACTTTCCAGGCGTCTTGCAATACTTACCCAGAGCAATAATATTCAGATGAAGCTCACCGTAGAGGAACTGGTGGCATTCGGACGATTTCCCTATTCGGGGGGACGGCTTACTCCGGAAGACAGAACTGTGATAGACAAGGCGATCTCTTATATGGAGCTGGAAGATTTCAGGGGACATTTTATTGATGAATTGTCAGGAGGACAGCGCCAGCGGGCTTACATAGCCATGGTGATTGCGCAGGATACGGAGTATATCCTGCTGGATGAACCGACAAACAATCTGGATATTTATCATGCGACCAATATGATGAAAATAGTCCGGCGTCTTTGTGATGAGCTGGGAAAAACAGTAGTTCTGGTACTGCATGAGATTAACTACGCGGCCTTTTACTCAGATTATATCTGTGCTTTCGCAGACGGAAAGATCGCGAAATTTGGAACTGTAAGAGAAGTGATAAACAAAGAAACATTGGCAGAGATTTACAGGGTGGATTTCGAGATTATGGAAATTGCCGGAAAACCCCTGTCAATCTATTATTAATCCCGTTTATTGAATAAGGAGAATTTTAATCATGAAGAGAATCATAACACTCACACTGGCAGCGATTATGGTATTCAGTCTTGCAGCCTGCGGCAGCTCAGACACTGCTTCGGACAATAATGTGTCCGCCAGCGAAGTTTCAGTAAGTGAAGCTGATGCCCGGAATGAAACAGAAACCCCCGACAGCATTACCATTAAGAGTCTGAATGCAAACCAGGAAGAGGCCGATCTGGAGGTGCCTTATGATGCCCGGCGCCTTGCAGTTATGGATATGGCAGCTCTGGACATTCTGGATACTCTCGGACTCGGAGACCGGGTTGTGGGATCATCCACTACATCCCTGGATTATCTGCAGGATTATGTAACAGATGACAATATTGAGAATCTGGGAACGATCAAAGAAGCGGACATGGAAGCTGTGATGGCGTGCGAACCGGATGTAATTTTTATTGGAGGACGTCTGTCCGGATCCTATGAGGCGCTCAGTGAGATTGCTCCGGTAGTATACCTCTCTACCGATACAGAAATCGGGATTGTGGAAAGCGTGCGGAAAAATGCTTCTACGATTGCATCCATGTTTGGTCTGGAGGACGAAGTTGACAGTCTTATGGCAGATTTTGATTCCAGAATTGAGACTCTTTCTGACTTTGCGGAAGGAAAAACAGCCATTGTCGGCATGTGTACCAGCGGCAGCTTTAACGTCCTTGGGAATGACGGGCGTTGCTCTCTGATCGGCGTGGAGATCGGCTTTGAGAATATTGGCGTGGATGCTGACATTGATACTGCAACGCATGGAAATGAAGCTTCCTTTGAATTTATTGTAGAAAAGAATCCGGATTATATTTTTGTGATGGATCGTGACGCGGCAATCGGAACGGACGGAGCACAGCTGGCCCAGGATATTATGGAAAATGAACTGGTGATGAGTACAGACGCGTACCAAAACGGAAATCTGGTTTATCTGGCGCATCCGGCTGTGTGGTATACAGCGGAAGGCGGAGTGACCGCGCTGGATCTGATGCTTCAGGATCTGGAGACTACGCTGCTTCAGTAAAAGCCGTACCTGAAAATCAACCTGGAGAAAATGATAGTGAGCCATACCGGCTCACTATCTGAAAGTAAGTGTAAATTATGAAAGGCATAGTACCGGATGGAACGCTGCGTAGTGTGGAAGGGGAGGGTCAAATCTCCCCTGTCCGATTGCGCCAGATTTTGGGCTATGCTTTTTTACGTATTGTCTGTTACTTTTTACAATCTGCTTTTTAAATAATCCTGCCTGGCTTATGTATGAGTCAGTTGCTCTGATTGATTTGATCAGATATTTATCTATGCCATTCCGGGTGCGACAGTAAGGATTACCGCACAGAGAATAGTACCGGCCAGGGTCATGATGACAGTCTGCAGGAACATTGGCGCATAAGCGTCCTTGATCTTAACCTGAGCCAGTCCGGTGGTGAGAAGAATCGTTCCATTTACCGGAAGTGTTTCAAATGTAGATACTGCAATAGCAGCTACACGCGCAAGCGCATTGGGATTTAACGTAGGTACATCTACCCATATAAACGCTGCTGCAATCATGGGAAGAGCAACGCCCAATGCTGCGGGCGGGGAAGATGTGAATGTCACAACAACGATACATAATATAATACCAAGGATTAATGGAGCTATGTTTAAGCCAAAGAGACTGTCTACCATGCTGTTAAATGCATCTGTATGCTGGACAACCGCAGCGAATCCGGCTGCTGCGCACAATGTCATGATTGCAGTGGCTCCATTTGTGGCTCCAAGGTTAAATGAGTTCAGTACATTCTGCCCCCATGCGGGAAATCCCTTCTTTTCATTATCTTTAAAAAATGGCGCATTTATTATGACTACTGAAAGAATGCCGCAGACAAGAGCCAGCGAAGCGTTCTGGACAGTTGCGAAAAGAATGAATACGATGATCAGCGGGATTACAGATGGAATAAATGCAGGGAGTTTTGATCCGTCTTCAGTGAGTGGCTCACAGGGCCCATATTCAAAAGCCTCGCCCTTTTTCATGGCGCGGATAACAAATTTTACGCATACAAAGTAGATGCCGATCTCGATAACAATGAAAGAGATGAAGCCCGGAACTGCAGCCGCCCCCGCGCTGGTTCCAAGTATGTTCATGCACAATATATTATTAATAGAAAGCACAAAAGGTGCGGAATTTGCCCCTGTTCCGAGAACCAGCATAGCAGGAACCAGACGTCTTGGGATGCCAATTCTGCTTGCTACATACATACAGATCGGGAATGTTGCGAAAATTGCCACGAACCCATCTACTCCGCCATATGTAAGGATACATTCGATAATCAGCATGACAAGAATAGCTCGTTTTGCCTGTTTGATTTTATCATTCTGGGTCATGACAAATCTGTTTACCAATGTTGTGGCAATTGACTGTGCAGCCCCGCTGTCTGTCAGTACTTTTCCAAATATGCCGCCTAAAAAAACAGTGGGGAAAACGGACACGATCATGCCGCAAAGTCCGCCGATCTCCCAGACTCCTGTAGACGCACTCTGTTCAACTGCGCCCACATACAGGCTTGTGAATGATTCTGTCGGGTTTATTCCGTTTGTTACTGCAACAATGACACCGCAAAGAGGCGCCAGATAGAGAACGGATACATTTTTATATGCACCGTATAGGAAAATTACAAGTGCTATTATAATTCCTACAATACCTATAATCATAAATTTTTCCTCCTAGATTATAATTTTGATATGATGGTGTTTATACCAAAGCCAGGCATAGTATCATTTAATATCTCTGTATCAGATAAAACGCTACTGCAGCAGCAAGAGCGATTGCCGCCAGAATACGCGCGGAAAGCGCTTCGTTCATACTGTTTTTTCTGCAAGAATCTGAATTTTCTATTTTCTCCATGGGGGCAGTTTCCTGCTTTTTTCTTCGTTGTAATTTCCAGTCTTCCAGAATCCGGGATGCCTGAGCAGCATCTGAAGGACTGACACATATTTCTTCTCCATAATTGTTAAGAGCCATAAGAAAATTTCCATATTTTCCCACGCCAATTTTCCTCCGGGTGCATTCAATATCAGCTTTCAGTAAAGCAAGAGATGCGCTGTCGGCATCTTTTGTACTGTAAACCGCAAGCACTGTTTCCGTGTTTTCTGATTTTTTCCTTCCCATACAATCCTCCTTCCGGGCAGACAGCGCTGTTTCATAAAATAATTATCCAGACATACTATACAAAAGAAAAACACATATCCTGGATGTTATTTTGTTAATCTGCGCATATCTCAAGAATAAATTTAAATTTTATTTGTTAATTATACCTGCTTTTTGGACGAAAATTGTTTCGATTATTGAAACCAGGATTTCGATTTCCGAGAAAACGGTTTGTATCTTCATAGGGAAACTGTTATATGATATGGCACTTCCGGGGAGGAGAAGGAATTGCAGTTACATGCGGAGTTTTGCCAGTATCGATGCGGACATGCGTCCGGCATCGATACTGGCGACTGATAAATTGCTGTATAACCAGAGCAGAAACAGCGTTTCCCCAATCCCTGTATATGGGATATGGAAGGGGAAACGCTGTTTTGTGTACAGAAATTTATATTCCAGTGGAATAAAAGAGTAAAGTCATATAATTTTCTATTTACACCCTGATAAAAACAACATATAATCTGTTTATAAATGAAAAAATCTGGAAGGATATTCCGCTGTATGGAAGCCGGACCAGGAAGAGGATGGTAAAATGACAGAGACAAAGAAAAGTAACTGCGGGCGGCCGGCAGGGCGCAGAAAGACGGCTAAAATAGAGATTTCCATAGAACCGGCGGTTAAGAACGAATTTATGAACCTTCTGCGTGATGAGGGGAAAAACGCTTCCGTGGAAATCGGACAGTGGATCCGGGAATATATAAGGAATAACAGGGCAGAGGAGGGGAACAGATGAAGGTAGTATCACTCTTCTGCGGTCTGGGCGGCCTGGATAAAGGCTTCCTGGATACCGGATATGATATTGTCTGGGCCAATGATTTTGATAAATTTGCAGTCCGGACGTATGAAGCCAATTTCGGGAATCATGTGGTTCTGGGAGATATCAACAAGATTTCCCTGGAGGAGATTCCGGACTGCGATGTGCTGATCGGTGGGTTTCCCTGCCAGCCCTTCAGTATGATGGGACACCAGAAAGGATTTGAGGATACGAGAGGCACCTTGTTTTTCAGAATTGCAGAGATTATTGACGATAAAATAAAAAAAAGGAAAAAACCAAAAGCAATTATCCTGGAAAATGTGCGTTCCCTGAAAACCCACGATCATGGAAAGACCTATAAAGAAATCCACCGGGTTTTACAGGATGTGCTGGGATACAAGGTTTTCTGCGAGATTCTGAATTCTGCGGATTATGGGATTCCCCAGACACGGAACCGTACCTATATTGTATGTTTTGACAGTGAATCAGCGGAATATGAATTTCCGCCTAAAAAGCCTCTGGAAACGACTTTGCAGGATCTGCTGGAGCAGGATGTGGACGACAAGTATTTTCTGTCGGACCGGATTATACCAACGATTTTGTCCAATGGGACAGGGGGATATCAGGCAAAGTCCGAAATTGACCTGAAGATTGCGAGGCCCCTGTGCGCAACCATGGCAAAAATGCACAGGGCCTGCCAGGATAATTATGTGACCCAGCGGGGGCGGATCCGCCGCCTGACGCCCAGGGAATGCGCCAGACTGCAGGGATTTGAGGATACATTTGTGATCCCGGTATCTGACAGCCAGGCCTATAAACAGTTCGGCAATGCCGTTACCGTTGATGTGTCAAGAGCGGTTGCCCGGTCTGTAAAGGATACGTTAAAGAAACTTGGAGAGTGGATGGATTAGATGAATTACAAAAATGATAAAAGCGAGTTTATTGATTTTGCCAGGGCGGGACTGGATCGCGGTCCGGACCAGGAGATGCAGGTGTGCGTCAGCCGGGTGACGAAGGAGACCGGGGAGCCTTTTCTGGAGGCGCGGGCAGTCTTTTACCAGGAGGAACTGGATAGAGATCCGGAACTTCGGGATGCTTTCCTGAGGCTGGCAGGTATCTGTAATGAGAACAGACAGGAGTGTGACCTGTGCCCGGTATGTAAATACTGCAATACATATATAGAAAACGCGAGAAAAGGTGTAAACAGGGATTCTCTGAAGATGATTGATCTGTTCTGCGGCGCGGGCGGGCTTTCACTGGGATTCACCCAGGAGGGGTTTGTCACAAGCCTGGCAAATGATATCCAGGAGTGCTGTGTAGATACTTACGCCCATAATCATCCGGAAACACCAAGGGATCATATTGTGCTGGGAGATATCAATGATGTGGCAGAGCATCTGGATGAGCTTCTTGAGGGGAAGAAAATTGATATTGTTATCGGAGGTCCGCCCTGCCAGGGATTCAGTATGGCGAACCGGCAGAGGCTGATCGATGATCCGAGAAATTATTTATATAAAAGTTATATGGCAGTGGTGAAAAAAGTAAACCCGGCTTTTTTTGTCATGGAAAATGTAAAAGGAATGCAGTCAGTAGCCGGGGAGGTGAAAGAGGATTTCCGGAATATCGGTTATTCTGTGGAATGTCATGTGCTGAATGCAAAGGATTACGGCGTTCCCCAGAACAGGGAGAGGCTGATTTATATAGGGAACCGTATCGGCGTTGATAACGAACAGATTTTTAAAGAAATCTCTGAACTGGGCCGAAGGATACCGGACCATGTCCTGGGAGATGCTTTATATGGTCTCCGGGAACTGGAGGCTTCCAGGGTAAAAAATGCTACGGAAACAGGTTCCCAGGACAGCGGTTATAAAATTGAAAGAAATGATATCCCGGATACGAATGATTATATTTCTTATATCAACCAGGGAAGGCAGATAAGGGTTGTATCAAATCACAAGGCAAGGTATAACAATGACAGGGATATTGAGATTTTCGGACGAATGAAACCGGGAGACCGGTCCGATGACCCGAAAATTGCAGATATTATGCCTTACGCAAGGCGGAATGGTATTTTTAAAGATAAGTACTTTAAACTTGAGGCAGATAAGGTCTGCAAAACAATTACTGCGCATATGAAGTTTGACTGCAATATGTATATACACCCGACCCAGGCCAGGGGACTGACGCCCCGGGAAGCGGCCAGGGTACAGTCTTATCCGGATGATTATTTTTTCCGGGGAGCATACACAAAGACCTATATGCAGATTGGAAACTCGGTGCCCCCTCTTCTGGGAAGGGCAATCGCGCAGGTGATGAAACGCTATATGAAATCCGGAGGAGCATCAGAAGATCCGGACAAACGATAACCGGGGGTGGTTTTGTGGCGGATGTTTTAACAAAAGAGCAGCGGCATAAGAATATGAAAAATATCCGGGGTAAGGATACAAAAATTGAAGTGATTCTGAGAAAAGCTCTGTGGAAGAAGGGATACCGCTACCGGAAAAATTACAAGGAACTTCCGGGAAGCCCGGATATTGTGCTGACAAAATATAAAATTGCTATTTTCTGCGACGGGGAGTTTTTTCATGGGAAAGACTGGGAGGTCTTAAAGCCCAGGCTGGAGAAAAGCAATAACAGTGAATTCTGGATCAGCAAAATATCCCGGAACAGGGAGCGGGACGACGAGGTCAATAAACGCCTTCTTTTCGAGGGATGGACGGTGATCCGGTTCTGGGGTAACGATATTAAAAAGCATACGGATGAATGCGTCCGGGTAATAGAGGAAACGATATTTGATCTGCGGATGAAT
This sequence comes from uncultured Eubacterium sp., assembly GCA_964387345.1. Classification (GTDB taxonomy): domain Bacteria; phylum Bacillota; class Clostridia; order Lachnospirales; family Lachnospiraceae; genus Eubacterium_I. The sequence continues at coordinate 19,165 of CAYLWI010000034.1, forward strand.
GAAGACTGAGGTCAGGCAAATCGTCTCAGATCCGGTTCTGATCACCCCACTCACACATGCTGTCCAGTATGGGAATCAGG
>CAYLWI010000035.1:0-13641 GCA_964387345.1 uncultured Eubacterium sp.
TTACCTCCTGCTTCTGTAAACAATCTGAATCTATTCAGACATAATTCTAACGTATGATTTTATCATAATCCGCCCGGATACACAACCAGAAATGCGGCAGTCACCCGGAAGAAACCCTCCCCCCAGGCAGCCGCCGCTTTTTATTCCGCATATTCTGTTTCTATATAATGATGCAGACCAGTCCGCCGTTACTGTCATTGACGATCTTCTGCATGGTATCCTGGAGCTTTAACTGGCTTTCCTCGTCCATCATGGTAATTTTCCGGTTGATGCCATCCTCCACCAGTTCCCCGATGGATTTCCCGAAAATATTTGTCTTCCAGAGTCCGTCCGCGTCATCCTGGTTGTCTTTGATATAATTTATCAGATCCCGCGCCTGCTCCTCACTGCCGATAATCGGGGCTATCTCGGTCTCTATATTTGCCCGGATCATATGGATAGAGGGAGAGGACGCCCGGACCTTTACTCCGAACTTATTCCCATGCTTCATCAGCACCGGTTCTTCTATGGAGATATCCCGGGCCGAAGGGACGACAACCCCATATCCTGTACTATGTACACTGTCTATCGCCGCGCCCACCTGCTCATACTTCTGCCTTTCAGCCGCCATTTCCCGGAACAGGGAAATCATCTCATATTCATCGTGGACCGGTACGCCTGTCAGTTCGCTGAGATTCTGGTAATACAGATCTTCTCCCACACTCATCCGGATCCGCGCAGTACCCTCTGCCAGATCAATCTGCTCTGTCCGGATATCACTGATCTCCGGATGCTCCGCTTTCCATACCAGTCCGACAATATCCCGCATCAGCGTCACCTGATCCAGCATGCTCCCCGCCTCCGCTATGGCGGCTGCTTTTACCGGATGATCATCTTCCAGCATTTCCACCCATTTCGGAAGAAACACTTCCAGTCTTGCCAGGGGAAACTCATATAATACCTGACGGAGTATTTTCTGGACATCTTCTGTTTTCATCTGTTCACAATTCACAGGAAGCACAGGAGCCTGATATCTGTCTGTCATCTCCTGCACCAGCGAGGAAGTCTCCCCGCTGTAAGGCTTCGGCGTATTCAGAAGTATCACAAAGGGCTTTCCGATGCTTTTCAGTTCCGCAATCGTTCTCTCCTCGGCAGGAACATAGCTGCTCCGGGGAATATCTGTAAAACTTCCATCGGCAGTTATCACAACGCCAATTGTGGCATGTTCTTTAATCACCTTCTCCGTACCAATCATCGCAGCCCTGGCAAAAGGAATTTCATAATCAGACCAGGGCGTTTTCACCATCCGCTCACTGCCTTCTTCCATATGTCCGTTTACTCCGTCAATCAGATACCCTACACAGTCAATCAGTCTGATCCGCACCGGAAGATTTTCATCCAGAAGGATCTCCGCAGCTTCCTTCGGAATAAACTTTGGTTCTGTCGTCATGATGGTTTTCCCCTGGGCAGACTGGGGCAGTTCATCAATGGTTCTGCTTTTTGCCTCAGAGTCTTCCATCCGGGGCAGTACCATAAGATCCATAAAACGCTTTATAAAAGTCGATTTTCCTGTCCGTACCGGCCCTACCACTCCCAGATAAATATCCCCGCCGGTTCTGGCCGCAATATTTTGATAAATGTCTGTATTGGTCATAATTCTTCCATCCTCCCTGAGCAGAATTTCCCGCTTTCCGATGAGTACGTCCAGAACATACTCTTTTTTATAAAACTATGAACCAGCTGCAGACATTAGAACCAGAAGTGAAGACCGGCTTTATTCTTCCAGCCCGAATAACTCTTTTCCCATAATGCGGATCGCGTCCTCTATGCATCCCGGACACTCCCTCAGAACCTTCTTTGTTTCAACTCCTTTCAGTTCCCGGCAGATCACAGATCCGTTTTTCTTCCGGAACTCTTCTGCCAGTTTCCTCACAAGACGAATGGTCGCGCCTTTGGTACTGCATACCTCCGGATCACCGCAGCTGTTCTTCAACCCGGCTGCCATTGCCATGGAGGTCACGGCGCCGCAGGTCAGCATCATGCCTCCCATTCCCCCTCCGAATCCTTCCGAAATCCGGAACAGGTCACTCTCATCCATTTCCAGCAGATCGGAATAGACGCACAGGGCTGTCTGGGCGCACGTATATCCCTTTTCGTGCAGCGCAGGAATCTTCTTCACCCGCTCTTCCAGGCCAGGAAACCGGTCTGTTTTTATCATATCTTTATTCTTCTCCTCCCCGGAAATATACTCCGGATTTTTATCTGCCATATCAGTCTCCTTTATTCATCAGTCAGTATATTTTCTCCTATGTACCAGAAGAATTTTCTCTTAATATATAATTTTACACTAATCTGCACTTTTTTGCACTATATCTTCCTTATTCTGCCTTGGAATTTTGTGAAATATTTTTTTGATGTACTAATTGAAAAAAAAAGGATTAACTGATAAAATATGTTTTGAGTTACCAATATGATACTTAATAACTTTTTTAATAAAATTCCTATATGGGACTTTAGTACATCAGAGAGGAGGTACCGCAGATGGAAACAGTTAACCCATACCATTTTGTCACAAACTGTATTTCAGGAAAATGGAAGATGACGCTTCTGCATCATATCCATCATTACGGAAAGATCCGGTTTAATGAGACCAAAAAGACCCTTGGAGTCAGCGAAAAGGTTCTGAGCCAGCAGCTCAAGGAGCTGACAAGGGACGGCCTGGTAGAACGGATCCAGTATAACACGATTCCCTTAAAAGTCGAATATATCCTGACTCCTCTGGGCGAAGATCTGATTCCGGCGCTGGATATCCTCTATGTGTGGAGTATCCGCCGATTAAATGAACTTCATCTTCCCATTGACCCCGATGCATTTAAAGTCCACAATGAGATGAAATACCAGGATCAGCTCATGGACATTATGGATCAGTATGTCAACAACAAAAACAAGTCTTAAATCCGCTTACAGATAAAAACATCCTCATCAGAATAAAACTCTGAAAAGGATGTTTTTATTTTATAACAAAACAGGCGCGGGAAAAATCTCCCTCTTCTTCATATCCCAGCGCGGACATTACACTTCACTTCTTTTTTTAACAGTTTCCAGATTCTTTACAATATACTCCCGCGACCAGAGCTGGTGCTCCTCCAGGCTGTCACAAAGCCCGGAAAAGTCCCTCTCTACCACTGCCCGGTGAATCTTTTCGAAATAAACAATACCGGAATGATACTGTCCGCCGCTGCCGCCCTTTTCCCGCGGAATTGCAAACAACGTATGCAGGATATCATCCATACCGTTCATGGATGTTACCTTCGCCAGTAATCTCTCATTATTGGCATTTTTATAAAAGACATCCAGTATATTGCGGATACAGCGGCAGCTCTCCACCACGCTGGTAGAATTGCGGTACTCCTCAATATACTGCCCTATCTCCTCCGCCATTTTCGGAACGTCTCCGTAGCGCAGAGCATTTCTGGCCGCCACAATCTGGTATGCAAAGGAAAGCTCCTGGATCTGCCTCACATCTTCTTCTGTAATATCAATCACCCGGGCTCCCACGTTATTCTCAAATTCAATCAGACCGTCGTTCAGCAGACGGTTCAGCGCTTCACGCACCGGCGTGGAACTGACGCCATACTCCTCCTGAAGCCTGCTGACATTCAGCTTGCTCCCAAAAGGTATTTTTAAAGACACGATTCTGTCCCTGATCTTCTCGTAGACCTGGTCTACTAATGAAACTCTCTTAATTACTGCCATCTCAAAACCTGTTCTCCGCGACAATTCTGCAGACAGCTTCTGCCTGCCGCGGATCTTTCTCCTGCTCTTTTACTTCTTACTTTCTTTCCACACTTTAAATTCTGCATAATATAAAACGCAAACCTGAAACCACAAATATTATGCCATACCAGGACTCATTTTGCAATGCAGTTTTTATATTTGTTTCCAATAGAAACAGAAATCCAGCCCTGTTACGGGCTGGATCCGGATGCCGTCCATACAGACGGCAGTTATTTACTCTACTTCAAAGTACTCATTGTCATCCAACTGGCGGGCGCCCTCTTTTTCGTACACTCCCGGAACCTTACACTCGGGACAGAAACCAAATTCCTCCCCGAATTCCGGCATTAATTCCATTGCATACTCAAACTTCATACCGCATTTCGGACAATGATAATAAAACATGAGTGATCCCCAGGTCATAACTCGCTCCTTACTTATGCCTCAATTCTTCTGTAAGGTCCCATGCTGAGAATCTCACGAGCCTCTGCCGGTGTAGCAACATCGTTACCGAACTCTTTGATTACACGCGCTGCTCTCTCTACAAACTGCGCGTTGCTCTCTGCGAGAACACCCTTGGCGTACAGAACATTATCTTCCATACCAACACGAACATGACCGCCCAAAGCAACTCCGCCGTAGAGCATTTCCATAGCGCTGTGGCCCACGCCAAAGCAGGACCAGGTGTAGTTACCCTTGCCGATCAGCTCATCAGCGGTATCTTTCATGAACACAAGGTTCTTCATTGTACCGGGGATACCGTTCGCGCAACCCATGCAGAACTGGATGTGTACAGGTGTCTTTAAGATACCCTTCTTGATGTAGTATGCGCAGTTCAGGATCATACCAGGATCAAAGCACTCGATATCAGGCTTTGTATTGGTCTCCTGGAACAGCTTACCGCAATCCTCAAGGAATTTCGGGCTGTTTAAGAAAAGTCCGCTGTTCAGCCAGTTCATGGAACCGCAGTCATAAGAAGCCATTTCCGGTTTCAGCTCTTTTACATGCTGTACACGGGTCTCATCATCAGCATAAATATCACCAGATGTTGTCATGTTGACAATAACATCACAATCGGGATATCTCTCATTGAAGAGCTGCATGGTCTCACGGAACTTATTGTGATCCATTGTACCATTACCTTCATCATCTCTCATATGAATATGAATAATTGCGGCGCCGGCTTTCCAGCATGCATACATATCATCTGCGATCTCAGAAGGAGTCATCGGTACGTTAGGATTATTTTCCTTTTTCGGCCATGCGCCTGTTACAGCTGCAGTGATAATTGTTTTCTTCTTTGCCATTTTTATTCCCTCTCTTTTTATAAAACATATTGAACCGCCAAAAACAGATTGCACAGGCAGACCTGTGCGAATCTGTTTTTGCAGATCTGCATCTTAACTGATCAGATTAAATAGCCGGATCAGCAGCGAACTTCTCATAATCATCGAAGCCGTAATGCTCTCTATCCTGGCATCCTGTACCACAGTACAGATATGTTCTCTCCGGAACATCATTGAGGTCATCCTCATCGATACGCGCTACGCAGCGGGCCATGGAGCCGTCGCCCATGTACCAGCGAAGCGGGAAGCAGAAGAACTCGAACTCTTTACCGCAAACCTTCTCAAGGTCGCCGCCAAGGTTCTCAACGCCAACGATACCATGGCCAAGCATTGTCTTGTGGCAGGGCTCCCAGGTGCCCCAGTTTCCAATTGCCTCAAGAGGGCCATAGAACTCATCGTATGCTTCCTCACCGTAATATTTTACATAGTACTCTTTCTCGAAAGGAGCGTATGCTTCCTCACCGAACTCCTCGATGAACTCCTCAATGATCGGTTTTCCGGAAGCGCCAAGAAGGTTCATTCTTGTCATACCATTGTTACCCATAGCGGTATGAAGCGGATGATCCAGAGCCTGCATATCCATAGCTACGCATTTTACGCCATGTTTTACAAACCAGATACCTGCGGAACGGCCTGTACCTGTAGAGTAATGATAATACTCTTTGGAATCATCAAACTTCAGATGCATACCTGTGCAAAGGCAGAGAACCTTACCCTGTAAGTAATCAGAATCAGGATCGATACCCATGTTGCGGCAGGCTTTATCAAGATGCTCAGCAGTGATCAGCTCCCAGCGTTTCATGAAGTGCAGATCCAGACATACAGCATCGCCGGTATAAGCGTCAATAGCCATCTCATGTGTATAACGGGCCCTTCTTCCATCGAACTCACGCTCCATAACGTGACGGGGCGCGTCACAGTGTGTACCGGTATGCATTGTACAGCCAATATACTGTGTTAAAACGCCGCCTTTCGCCATAGAATGTTTGCTGTCGATTACCGGTTTGTCAAAATAAGGCCAACGCGGAATCTCAGCGCTGAACGGATGTGTAAGGTCTACCCAGACTTTCTTTCCCATTGTCAGTTCCCTCCTGTAATTAAATAAATAGATTATTAATATTTATTTCTAATGCCGGATTCTGCAGGGCAGCGCCCGGCATTATGAACATATAGATATATCCTGTCTGTCAGAAACAGATGTGGATTTTATTTGTCGTAAAGCATCTTGATCAGATACTCATTCAGACCGGCGTTGATCTTTGCGATCTCCTCGTCTGTATAGGACATGAAGCCCTCTCTCCTGCCCTCTGCATTGGGCTCTGCGCGGAAGCCGAGCTTGCCTTCATCCAGCATTGTCTTCAGAATCGGTGAAGGCTCATGGTTGTCAGCCAGATGCTCCAGCACATAACTGTGGATATTCCATGTAAGCTGTGTACCAACCATATCGGAATTTACAAGGGGCGGCAGATAAGGAAGTCTCAGACCGAAGCTTGTCTTGCAGGCAAGATCCACTGTCTCCGCATCCGCGATGCCCTCGTCAACAATCGCAATTGCCTCACGCCATAACGCATGCTGCATTCTGTTCGCGATAAATCCGGGAACATCCTTCTTGCACAGGCAGGGCTGCTTTCCGGCAGCTTTCATCACTTCCATAACTGTATCAATTACTTCATCAGAAGTATACTCCGTCTTAACAACCTCCACAAGGGGAATCAGGAATGCCGGATTCCAGAAATGAGTACCGCAGACTCTCTCTTTGTGCTCACACTTTTCAGAGATCTCTGTAGGGCTCATTACAGATGTATTGGTACAGAAGATTGCCTTCTCGGAAACAGTCTTCTCAAGACGGGCAAACAGATCCTGTTTCAGCTCCATCACCTCGGGAACACACTCAATAAAGAGCTCCCCATCCGCCACTTCGCTATCCTCAAACGCAATGCTGATCTTAGAAACAATCTCATCCACATATGCGGGAGTAACAACCCCCTTCTCAACCAGCTGTTTCATATTGGCACGTACCTTTTCACGGGGATCCGCGCCACGGTTGGAAGAACGGAGAATCGTAACGTGAGCTCCATCAATTCCGGCAAGAATCTGGGCGATTGCAGCGCCCATCATGCCGGAGCCGCATACAACAAATTCTGATAACATATTTTTCCTCCTTCAATTGGTCACCGTTCACATTTCTGTCTGTTGTGAACGATACCTGTACTTAAAACCAGATTAGCAGTTCAGATATCCGCCGGAGCAGTCATAATTGCCGCCGGTAAGGAAATTGGAAGCATCGGAAGAAAGGAAGATTCCCATACCCACAAAATCGTTGGGCTCAGCCAGACGGCCAATCGGCTCACGTTTCATAAAGTTCTTATACACTTCTGAATCGGGATCAAACATCCACTCTGTCAGATCGCTGCGGAATACGGTGGGAAGAATGGAATTGACATTGATACCGTATTTAGCGGAAAGATCGCAGGCCATGGAAGCAACCATAAGATCCGCGCCGCCCTTGGATGTACAGTATCCTGTGTAACCGGCCATACCGCGTTTGGAACGCTGGGATGTGACAACTACAATCTTGCCGCCCTTGCCGGAAGCAATCTTTCCTGCCTGGTCGCCAACCTGCGCAACCATCTGCTCAGCAACATACTTGCAGACAATATATACAGATTTGCAGTCAGCATCCATAATGTACTGCCACTCAGCCACAGACTGGTCAAGGATATTCTGAGGCTTGTTAAATCCGTGGCAGATTGCAAGGATATCGATTCTGCCGTATGTTTTAACAGTCTCCGCAACCAGATCCTTTACCTGATCCTCGTTCTGGGGATCCGCCGCGCAGAAAGAGCACTCGATTCCCTCTGATTTGAACTCATCCAGTAAAGCCTGAGCCTTATCATTGAATTTACGGCCTGTAAGCATAACCTTTGCTCCTGCATATCCATAAGCCTTGGCAAGGCAGCTTCCCAGCGCGCCGGTTCCGCCGGTAACCAGGGCAACTTTGCCTTCAACAGAGTACATGTTCTGCACAAAATCTTTGTCCAAATTAACCATTTCTAAAAATCCTCCTTTAGATTGTATAGATTTATTTCACCATCGCCAGATAGCGCATGAAATCAGATGCAAGAAAAAATCCCCCCAAAAAATCCTTTGGTTATTTTCATCATGATCATTATAGAGCAACCGTTTTTTTTATGCAATACACACAATAATGTTATTTAGTTACTCATAGGTAACTTTTCGTGATTTGTAGCTATAATACCTGATGATTTTATGAAAGGTTTGTAATTTATGTACAAAATGATTGATTTCTGTTTTTGATGGGTGTATACTGATGTACGTATGTAAAACTTGCAAACTAACAACAGAAAGGTGGTTACTTTTATGGCAGGCTACAAAATTACCAAGAAAGATGAGTACTATACTTACACGGCTCCGGGACATTCCGAGTGCAAACTCTGCAGACTTCATGATCCTCAGGATGTTGACGGCGGCCAGCTGATTAACGGATTGTCCCATTTCCTTCCCAGCGGCGGCGGCACAGAGATGGGCAAGAATCCTGCGGAATCCATCTATTATATTATTGAAGGAACTATGTTATTCCAGGCTGAGGACGGTACAGAGACGGTTCTGAACGCCGGTGATTCCGTACATATCGCATCCAACTATGGCAAATGCGTAAAGAACATCGGACCCACCACTGCCCAGATGCTGGTTATTCTTCTTCCTCCGGCAAAGTAATTTTACGGACGTAAAAACAGCTTCTCATTCCGGGAAGCTGTTTTTTACTGTCTTTTTTATTTCTTTTTATCAAATATATATCAGGACAGGAGTATTCTGTCATTGTCCAGCCGGGCGCCTACGCCTTCCTTAAACTTTTCCAGAAGATCCTCCACGGTCAGTCCATCCCGCTCTTCTCCTTTCAGATCAAGAATGATTTTTCCGGAATCCATCATGATGGTCCGGTTTCCCAGTTCCAGGGCAGACTGCATATTATGGGTAATCATCAGACAGGTCAGATGATTCTCAGCTACAATCCTTCTGGTCAGATCCAGAACTTTCTCCGCCGTCGCCGGATCCAGCGCCGCAGTGTGCTCATCCAGAAGAAGAATTTTCGGAGTCACCAGAGTAGCCATAAGAAGCGTCAGCGCCTGTCTCTGGCCTCCCGAAAGAAGACCCACCGGATTTTTCATGCGATCCTCCAGTCCCATATCCAGAAGGGCAAGTTTTTCACGGAAAAGATCCTTCTCCTTTCTGGAAACACGGCTGAAAATCCTCCCCCGGCCGCCGGAAGCCCGCAGATAGGCCAGCGCCAGATTTTCTTCTATACTCATATGAGGCGCAGTCCCCTTCATGGGATCCTGAAACAGATGGCCGATATATCTGCTGCGGACATAATCCCTCTCATAGGTAATATCCTGTCCATCCAGAATCACCGCGCCGTCGTCCACAAAAAATGTCCCGCAGACCGCGTTAAACATCGTTGACTTTCCAGCGCCATTGGAGCCGATGATTGTAATAAAGTCGCCGTCCCTCACATCAAGATTCAGATGGCTCAGCGCCGTCTTTTCATTGACCGTCCCTTTATTAAAAGTCTTTGAGATATCAATCAGCTGAAGCACTATCTCCCACCTCCCTGCATTTTTCTCCGCTTTGCCATGGCCGCCGCTTTTGTTCTGCGGAAAGCAATAATCTGTTTTATGGCCGGCATGGAAATTGCCACGCCTACAATAATGGCGGAGACAAGCTTCAGAGCCGTTGCCGGGAGGTCGAACCGCAGGGCTACGGCAACAATCACACGGTACAGACAGGAACCGGCAATCACTCCCACAGCCCGGACTTTAATGGAGCATTTTCCAAAAATAGTTTCCCCGATAATAAGGGAGGCCAGGGCTACGGTTACCATACCGGTACCCATATTGATATCGCAGGATTTCTGGTACTCTCCAATCAGACATCCTGACAGCGCCGTCATGGCGCCGCCGATGCAGAGTCCCACTGTTGTGGTAAAAGCGGGATTGATGGAGGAGGATTTTACCATGTCCGGATTATCTCCCGTGGCCCGGATGGAAAGCCCCAGCCTGGTATTCAGGAAAAGCAGAAGAAGAACCAGAACAACCGCCGCGAAAATGGCCGCCAGAATCAGTTCATAGGCATCTGCCAGAGGCGTATTCTCCAGCAGGCCCTGCATACGGGTAAACAGGGTCTCCGTACTGTTCATACTCAGAACCGATTTCCCCATAATCGTAATATTAATCGTATATAATCCCGTATTCACAATAATCCCCGCCAGCATACTTTCCACCTTCATTTTTGTCTGCAGGAAAGCATTCACCAGTCCGGAGCAGACGCCGGTTCCCATGGCGGCGAAAACCGCCAGCACCGGATATCCCGCGATTGCCACCACTGCGCCTGTGGCGCAGCCCAGCGTATAACATCCATCTGTGGAAAGATCACAGACATTCAGCATGGAATAGCTCAGGAACAGCGCCAGGGCAATCAGCGCGTAAATCAGTCCCTGTTCCAGCGCGCTCTGAAAAATGGCCGCAGTAAAAAAGGTTGACATGATATATTCCTCCCGAAATCACTTCATCGCTGTAAGTAACAGCTTCTTCCAGTTACATTCCCCGGCGCCTTCCCTGCACGCCAGACCGCACGGTCCGGCTGTCCGCCGGACCGGGAAACGTAAAATCTGTCATTCAAACTCTTCCGCTGTCTGAATTTCATTGACCTGGGTGCAGAGAGGCTCAAAAGCTGCCTTTATTTCTTCAAGATCATAGCCGAGCTGTTCACAGATCTCCGTATTGATTGTGGCAATTCCATTATCAAAGGTCTGTACCGGCGTAGTGGCCGGATCCGCGCCATTTACAAGAACATCCACCACCATGTCCGCCGTCATGGCGCCCAGGTTCGCGTAATCCACGCCATATCCGCAGAATGCTCCATTCAGCGCAAAAGAATCTGCTCCGCAGTAATGGGGGATTCCGGCCTCCGCGAATATTTCGTAAATCGTCAGTTCTGCTGTCATGATCGTATTGTCTGTAGGTGTGAATACGGCGTCCACTCCCTCTGATGCAAGGGATTCCGCCGCAAGCTGCACATCACTTGTTGTACTTCCGGTCTTCTCAATATACTCGATCTGGTTTTCATCACACCATGCTTTTGCCTCCTCAATGGCCGCCTCAGAAGAGTCCTGTGCCGTGTCGTACAGAAGACCAATGGTGGAAAGCTCCGGATTCTGGACTTTCATCAGTTCCATAATCGCGACAGTATCCAGAGCGTCGGATGTACCTGTCATATTTCCGCCGGGAGCATCCATGGATTCTACCAGACCGGCTCCCACAGGATCTGTCACTGCTGAGAAAACAACCGGGATATCTGTTCCCTCTGTGGCTGTCTGCATCACAATCGCCACCGGCGTTGCAATCGCAACCACAATGTCCACGTCATTCGCCACCTGATCTGCGGCAATCTGATTCAGGACAGAAGAATCTCCCTGGGCGTTATCATAATAATCCTCATAATTAAAGGTTACCCCCAGTTCTTCTCCCAGTTCATCCAGCCGGGCCTCAATATTCTCCACAATCTGGTTCAGGGAAGCGTCATCCACATAATTTACGATTCCGACTTTGTACTCTGTTCCGGATCCGTCTTCTGTCTCTGCCACTGCAGATCCCTGGTCCGCGTCATCGCTCCCTGTGCTTCCACATCCTGCCAGCAGACCTGCCGCAAGCACTCCTGTCAGAAAACACGCCGCTATTCTCTTTTTCATCTTCGTTTCCTCCTTTTCCGGGCGTCTGTCTGCCCTTACAGATATCCCTTATGGGAATCTTCTTTTTTTTATTAGAATGAATCTAAAAAACCGCCCCAGGAAAACTCCTGAGACGGTAATAAACTAATATTTATTATCGCGGTACCACTCAAATTGACAATATGCCCACTTTCATTCATACACAATCATGTATGCCGGCCGGATAACGGGTCCGTTCCCCGTCAGTCCCTATCCGAATCCTTTCGGGACTGCCCTCCAGAGCCCATTCAGTCAGTTCATCCATACCGCCTTCCCACCACCGGCGGCTCTCTGCAATTTCAGAAAAAGCTTACTCTTCTCTGTCAACGGTTTCTCATATCAATGAAACCATCATAGCCGTTTTACTTCCGTTTGTCAAGTTTTTTATGTGAAATATACCAGTTCATCCTGAGGCGCTTCGGCAGGCTCTATCTTTTCCGCGTAAAGAACCGGACCTTTCCCCCGATATTCCTTCGCAAATTCCACATGAATCTTCGCCGTCAGATATACCCAGGACTTATGAGGGATCTCCCCGGCCTTATCATATTTACACTTCATGCCGATAAACTGGATATCCTCCACACAGCAGGTCATGGCAAAACGTCCCGGCACAAACACAGGTTTTGTACCAAACTTTTCCGGCCGGTAAACCAGAGCCAGAAAACGGATGGTCTTTCCCTCATATCTTTTGGGATTATCCTGGACATCCAGATAGAAAATACCATAATCCTCATCGGGAATGTCAAGATAGTCCCGGGTAATATCGTAGGGAAGTTCCTCATCTTCATTCTGATCGATACTTCCGTCCTCCCGCTCATAAACGATCTGCGCCTTGCGGTTCAGCGCCTTTACTGTCCGGCGGAACTTCGCCCTGGGAGTCTCATCCGTACACCGGTTAAAAATCACAACATCAGACGCAAACACCTGCTCCATCATCATGGAACGCATATTAGTCAGGTACATCTCATAGGTAGACGCATCCACAGTAGTCAGAACCTGCACAATCTGCCAGTCCCCGGGAAGATCCATCTCCAGGATTTTTGCCCCTTCCCAGGTACCGTTATACTCGATAAATACCATATCCGGCTTAATGGTTGTGTCACAATCTTTTAAAAAGTCCGCCGTGAACTCCTCCTCAGAGTCCACGCCCACCACAGTGACACGTTTTTCCGCCAGCTTCTCCTCATCATACTCTTCCTCTCCATCCTCGCAGGCGATAACGAGGGAGCGGGCTCCCACGCCGAAATCATTTTCCAGCAGAGTCTGGGTAATCATGGAAGTCTTTCCGCTGTCCATAAAACCGGTAAATAAATACACTGGTACATCCATAGCTGTCTTCAAATCCTTTCCTTACAGTCTGTCATTTCAGACCAAACAGTGTTTCCAGTTTATCCTCATCCAGCTCTGTCCCGATTACGCAGAGACGTCCTGTATAATCCGGCTCGCCCTGGCGGATTTCATACTCGCCGGGAACCATATCAAAATAGATCCATGTTCCGTCCTCTGCAGGCACCATTCCCTTGGACCGGAGAATAATACCATAATCCTCTGTATCACAGAATGCTTTCAGAATCATCTCAATCTGCGCTTTTGTAAACTTATGGGGCGTTTCCCGTCCCCAGCTGGTAAATACCTCATCTGCGTGATGATCATGGTCATGGCCGCAGCCGCAATGATCGTGATCATGATGATGCTCATGGCCGTGGTCATGATGGCACTCATGATCGTGATGGTGCTCATGGCCGTGGTCGT
>CAYLWI010000035.1:13741-19053 GCA_964387345.1 uncultured Eubacterium sp.
ATGGCACTCATGATCGTGATGGTGCTCATGGCCGTGGTCGTGATGGCACTCATGATCGTGATGGTGCTCATGGCCGTGGTCGTGATGGTGCTCATGATCATGGGCGTGGTCATGGGCTGCCCTGAACTCCGCCATCAGTTCATCCATAAACGACTTCTGTCCCTCGATCACCTTCAGAATCTGATCCCCGGTAATCTCATTCCAGGGAGTTGTGATAATGGCTGCTCCCGGATTCAGCTGCCGGATCTGCTGTACACACAGCTCCAGCTTCTCCGGTTCTGTATTCTGGGTACGGCTCAGTACTACAGTAGTGGCATTCTCAATCTGATTGTTAAAAAACTCGCCAAAGGCTTTCATCTGCTTGGTGGCTTTCATTGCATTGACAACCGTCACCAGCGCGTTCAGCTTCACGCCGTCGTGTTCTTCCTCCACCTTTTTCACAGAAGTTATCACATCGGAAAGCTTCCCGACGCCGGAGGGTTCAATGAGAATCCGGTCCGGATGATACATTTCAATCACTTCCCCGAGACTTCTGTTAAAATCTCCTACCAGGGAACAGCAGATACAGCCGGAATTCAGTTCCCGGATCTCTATGCCGGAATCCTTCAGAAATCCTCCGTCAATACCAACTTCCCCATATTCATTTTCCACCAGAACAACCTGCTCATCCTTAAACACTTCTTCCAGCATTTTCTTGATCAGTGTGGTTTTACCTGCCCCCAGAAATCCGGAAACAATATCAATTTTGATCATTTTCAATTCCTTCTTTCTATTATAAAATAAGAAACACCTGCAGCGCTTCTGCGTTTATGCTGACTAACAGTTTAAAACCCAATCTGAAAATTGTCAAGCCCACTGCATTTCATATAATTTTTTATAAATCCCATTCTGCTCCAGAAGCTGCCGGTGAGTACCGCTCTCCGCAATACCATTATCTGTCAGGACCAGAATCCGCTCCGCGTTCCGGATGGTGGAAAGTCTGTGGGCGATCACGAAAGTCGTCCGGTTTTTTGCCAGCTTTTCCAGGGAATCCTGTACTACCTTTTCGCTCTCATTATCCAGGGCTGAAGTCGCCTCATCAAAAATAAGAACAGGAGGATTTTTCAGAAAAACCCGTGCAATGGAAAGCCGCTGCTTCTGTCCTCCGGAAAGCTTTACGCCCCGCTGGCCGATATCGGTATCATAACCATCCGGGAAACTCATAATGAATTCATGAGCATTTGCTTCCTTTGCCGCCCGGATCACCTCCTCCCGGGCAGCGTCCGGCTTTCCATAGCTGATATTTTCCAGAATTGTCCCGGCAAACAGATATACATCCTGCTGGACAATACCAATATGACTGCGCAGATCCTTCAGCTTCAGTGTCCGGATATCCTGTCCATCCACCGTAATTCTCCCGCTGCTGACATCATAAAACCGCGGAATCAGACTGCAGAGAGTACTTTTACCGGCACCCGAACTCCCCACCAGAGCCACATACTCCCCTGCTTTTACAGACAGATTCACATGATTCAGCACCATCTGGTCACTGTCAGCATAATGAAAACTGACATCTTCAAATGCAATATCTCCCTTTACTTCTTTCAAAGGCTTTGCATCCGGCTCATCCTGGATATCCGGAACAACGGAAATCATCTCCATAAAACGTTCAAATCCCGAGTACCCGTTCTGGAACTGTTCCGTAAAATCAATCAGTGTTTTGACAGGTTCCGTAAATACATTGATATAAAGCAGAAAAGTAACAAGATCCGTAATAGAGCCTGTTCCCCGGGTAATCATTACGCCTCCGGCCATAATCACCACCACAGTAATCGCCATGGTAAAAGCCGTCAGCCCTCCCTGGTATCCTCCCATGTACCGGTAACTATTCTTTTTTGCCTCCAGGAATCCGTTATTTCCCTTCTTAAATTTTTCATTTTCCACATCTTCATTGGCAAAAGATTTCACTACCCGGATACCGGACAGATTATCCTCAATCTGACTGTTAATATCGGCAATTTTAATCCGGTTCATCCGGAAAGCCTTCTTCATCTTCCGGTTAAATACAAACGCATACACCAGCATAAAGGGAACCAGGGCAAAAGCCGCCAGGGTCAGCCTGGGGCTGATTCCCATCATAATGACAAAAGCGCCAATAATTTTTATAATGGAAATTACTATATTCTCCGGTCCGTGATGAAGAAGCTCCGTAATGTCAAACAGATCGGATGTAATGCGTGACATAAGCTGCCCGACCTTCTGTTCGTCATAAAAGGCAAAAGACAGTTTCTGATAATGACCGAAAATTTCCGCCCGCATATCATATTCAATCTTTGCGCCCATTACATGCCCGTAATTTCCAATAAAATAGTTGCAGTACATCTGGCCCGCAATCAGAATCAGCAGAATAATTCCCAGCCTCACAATCGTCCGGAATGCATCTGCGCTTTCCCTGTAAATCACCTCAGACGTAATAAAGCGCACTACCAGCGGAACAATCAGGGATACTGCCGCCGCTCCCAGCGCAAAAAACATATCTGCGATAAAAATCCCCATATAAGGTCTGTAATAAGATGCCATTTTTCTCAGATTCTTCCTCATGTTCTCATCCCCTGCCACAATTTTCCTAACTATACTATATTTATTCCAGTAAAATCAATAGTTGTTTTCCCCGTCTGGTCCCGGCTTCCTTATTTACCGGAAATGTGCTATGATATTTTCAGAATTTAATAAAGAAAGGAAGGAATCTTCATGACGCCAAAACAGCAATATTATGAAAACGCCGCTGGCACAATTTTGAAAAATATGGAAAAAAGAGGATTTGAGGGCTGTTACTGCCCCACGAAAGAGGAGGCTGTCCGGAGAGCCATGTCCTATGTGGCTCCCGGTATGTCAGTTTCTTCCGGAGGAAGCATAACCCTCATGGAATGCGGTCTGATGGATGCGCTGAAAGCCAGAACGGATGTTACACTCCTGGACAGGGCCGCAGCGGGTTCTCCCGAAGAAGTTTCTGAAATTTGTCACAAAGCCTTGTCCTGCGACTGCTATTTTATGAGCACCAACGCAATCTCCATGGACGGCCAGCTGGTAAATACCGATGGTACCGGGAACCGGATCGCCGCCCTGATCTACGGACCGGAGAATGTGATCATTATTGCGGGGATGAATAAGGTGGCCGCCACCCTGGAAGACGCCCGGACAAGAGTCCAGGCGCAGGCCACCCCGCCTAACTGTCTCCGTCTGAACAGAAAAACTCCCTGCGCAGCCACCGGCGTCTGTCACGACTGCTTCGGCGACGACTGCATCTGCAGCCATACAGTGATTACCAGGCGGAGCGCCGTTAAGGGACGCATTAAAATCATACTTGTAGGAGAAGAACTGGGGTATTAATTCTGTTTATGAAAAGGCGCTCCCCTGAAACGCAGGAAATCCCCGCCGGATTCTTATGCAAGCATAAATCCGGCGGGGGAGTTTTCTGTTCCGGTGAGCCGGAGGGCTACATCCTCTCGGGGGCTTCGAAACCGAGAACATCTACAGCGGTTTCGAGAACGGATTTTGTCAGTTCCAGCAGGCGGATATATCCCGCCTGCACCGCCTCATCCTCTTCCGCCATGATTCTGGTCCCATGATAGAAACGGTTGAAGGCGTTGGCAAGATCGAAAATGTATGCGCAGATCTTATGGGGCGCAATCTCTTCAAAAGCATTTTCCATGACGCTGTTCCATTTTGCAAGTTCAAGCATCAGATCCTTTTCTTCCGCCGTCTTCGCGGGAAGAATCGCTTTTCCTTCTGCATCCCTTCCTGTCGCGGCATATTTTTTCAGGATGGATTTCATCCGCACAATGGTATACAGAATATATGGTCCGGTATTTCCCTCAAAGGAGATAAAACGGTCAATATCAAAAATATAATCCTTGGAGGCCTGGTTCGAGAGATCGCCGTATTTCAGCGCGGCGAGACCGACAGTCTTCGCGATTTCACAGGCTTCCGCTTCTCCGATCTCCCGGTTTTCCATAATCCGGGCAAATACTGCTTCATTAATATCCGCGATCAGATGCTCCAGACGCATAACGCCTCCGTCCCTGGTCTTGAAAGGCTTTCCGTCCCTGCCGTTCATGGTGCCGAAACCGATATGAATCATCTTTGTCTCCGGCTTTACGTATCCGGCCTTTTTGGCTACACGGAACACCTGGGTAAAATGGAGCTGCTGACGCTTATCCGCCACATAAATATACTCCATGGGTGCATAAAGCTTCTCCCGCTCAATAATGGTTCCGAGATCAGAAGTTGCGTAAAGAGCCGCACCATCGGATTTTCTGACGATACAGGGCGGAAGCTCTTTGGAATCCCCCTCCTCTGCAATATCTACCACCAGCGCGCCCTGGCTTTCATAAGCCAGTCCCTTCTCCTGGAGATCCGCGATCAGCCCCGGAATATAGGGATCCGCATCACTCTCGCCTTTCCAGAGATCAAACTCCACATTCAGATTGCCGTAGTTCTTCTTCAGATCCTCCACAGATACCCGCATAATATGCTTCCAGATCGCCCGGAAGGGAGCATAGCCGTTCTGCAGCTTCAGAGTCGCCTGATGGGCACGCTCTTTAAAACTCTCATCCTCTTTTGACTTTGCGCTGGCTGCCGGATAGATATCCTCCAGCTCACTGATGGTAAAGGGAGCTTCCTCCGGGTAATCTCCTGTATAGGATTCATCGAAATAGACCAGATCCGGTTTACGGTCCCGGAGTTCTTCTATAATCAGTCCCATCTGCAGACCCCAGTCCCCCAGATGAACATCACCGATCATACGATATCCCATAAAGCGTCCCATGCGCTTCACCGCCTCTCCGATCACGGCAGAGCGCAGATGTCCTACATGGAGGGGCTTCGCCACATTGGCGCCGCCATAATCCACGATAATTGTCTCGCCATGACCGGCCGCCTCCACCCCCAGCTTCTCAGAAGTCTGCATCTCATTCAGATAATCCGCCAGATAATCTTCTGAGAGCTTCAGATTCAGAAAACCCGGCTTAACCGAATCCACGGAAGAAAACATCTTATTTCCTCCCAGTTTTTCCGCCACATCGTCCGCAATCAGAAACGGCGCTTTTTTATACTGCTTTGCCGCCGCCATGGCGCCATTGCACTGGAATTCACAGAGATCCGGGCGGTTGGAAAGAGCCGCCTTTCCGTATTTCTCCTCATATCCGCTCTCTGCAAACGCCTTTGTTACTTCTATGGAAATCAGATCCAATAATTTCTTCATACTGTACTCCCTTCATCTGTTCCTTAGGAAAACCTCATCAAATGCACATATTATACGCAGCTTTCCTTCC
>CAYLWI010000036.1:0-18573 GCA_964387345.1 uncultured Eubacterium sp.
CGGAAAAAAGTTCCATTTTCGTCAATTTCACAAAAAAGCGTGTCAAAACGGTACAATTTTTTACTTGCATGAAAGAGAAAACTGTGCTACACTGCTTTACAGACAAAGGCGTTTGAAGTATTTCGGATACTTCGGGCGCCTTCTTTTTTTCCATGGAAAGACTGTCTGTCATTATAAAAAGCCGGCAACTGAAAAGAAAGGAAGAGGTAAGTTATGAATTCAGGAGATACAGCTTTTGTAATAATCTGTGCAGCCTTAGTATTTATTATGACTCCGGGTCTGGCGTTTTTCTACGGCGGCCTGGTAAGAAGAAAGAATGTTGTTAACACAATGATGGCCTGCGTGGCTATTATGGGATTGTCTGTTGTTATGTGGTGTCTGTTCGGCTATTCACTGGCGTTCGGAGGAAATCATGCCGGGATTATCGGAGATTTCCGCTGGTTTGGATTGAACGGTGTGGGAATGGAGACAGGACCGTATTCTGATACCATTCCCCATCTGGTATTCTGTGGATTCCAGATGATGTTTGCCATGATTACGCCGGCCCTGATTACAGGTTCCGTAGTCGGGCGTATGAAATTTAAAGCATTATTTATTTTTATTGCAGTGTGGTCTGTACTTGTTTACTATCCCATGGCGCACATGGTATGGGGCGAGGGAGGATTCCTGGCGTCCATCGGCTCTGTAGATTTTGCGGGCGGTAACGTAGTACATATCAGTTCTGGCGTCAGCGCTCTTGTTCTTGCAATCATTCTTGGAAGAAGAAGAGGTTATGAGCATACCACATACCGTATTCACAATATCCCCTTTGTTGTGCTGGGCGCAGCCCTTCTCTGGTTTGGCTGGTTTGGTTTCAACGCGGGAAGCGCGCTGGCGGCAGATGGTCTTGCGGCTCATGCGTTTATGACCACTGCAATTTCCGCAGCGGCAGCGCTTCTGTCCTGGATGGCAATTGATAAGATTAAAACCGGAAAGACTACGCTGGTAGGCGCTTCTACAGGTCTTGTCGTTGGTCTGGTAGCAATTACGCCGGGCGCCGGTTTTGTACCGATCTGGGCCTCCTTCATTATCGGAGCTCTGGTGAGCCCGATCTGCTACTTCGGAGTAGCGCTGATTAAGAAGAAACTGAAAATTGATGATGGTCTGGATGCTTTCGGCTGTCATGGAATCGGCGGTATCTGGGGAGGTATTGCGACAGGTCTGTTTGCCCGGTCTTCCATTAACAGTACAGCTCAGTGGGACGGCCTGGTGTTTGGAGACATTCATCTTTTCGTGGCGCAGCTGATCGGTATTGGGATAACAATTGCAGTCGCGGTTGTAGGAACGCTGATCTGTGTGGGTATTGTGAGAATCTTTACGCCTCTCCGCGTTTCTGTTAAGGAAGAGCAGATTGGTCTGGATATTTCCCAGCATGGTGAAAGCGCATATCCGAGCTTTAACGGATTAGATCAGTAAGGCGGGAGGATGATGTAATTATGATGATAAAAATTGAAGCTTATATAAGAGAAGAGAAATTTGAAGATGTAAAAGCAGCCCTGGATGCAATCAATGTTAATGGATTGACGGTATATCAGGTAATGGGATGCGGTCTCCAGAGAGGATACGGCGAGATTGTGCGAGGCATGGAAGTGGATATGCAGATGCAGCCGAAAATAAAGTTTGAGATCATCGTATCTTCCGAGGAATATGAAGAGAAAGTGGTGAATGCAATTCAGGAGGCTGCCTATACCGGTGAAGTAGGAGATGGAAAAATCTTTACTTTTGAGATCCGCTCCGCATTAAAGATCCGTACAAAAGAAACCGGATATGACGCGATTCAGGAAGCTGAATAGAAATATTATCAGAATGAAAAACTGGGATTCCCCTTCAGGGGAGTGATAACTGTATAGGTAAAAAGAGACTGGGAATACAGAAATCC
The DNA here is from genome assembly GCA_964387345.1 of uncultured Eubacterium sp. Taxonomy (GTDB): domain Bacteria; phylum Bacillota; class Clostridia; order Lachnospirales; family Lachnospiraceae; genus Eubacterium_I. Next base: position 1,919 of record CAYLWI010000036.1, read on the forward strand.
ACAAACGGATGGCTGCATATTTCCAGTCTTTTTATTTGTCATTTTCCCTATCCCAGGAAAAGTAACTTTATTTCGTTATAAAATGCAGAAAAAACAGCGGGCTGTTGACTTTTTCTGAAAGGTGAGTATAATAGCCTGTAAATGACAAAATCGTATATTGGGGGAGAACTTCATGTATAAAAATACTGAGGGGAAGTATGAAAAGTATTCAATTGCTTTATTAATCAAAATTATTAATGAAGCGTTTGAAAAAAAGGCGAACCGGATTTTGCGTCAGTATAATCTTACTTTTTCCCAGGCAAGGATCCTGATCTGCCTGAGTCCCGAAGGGGAGGAAGGGCATTCTCTGAAGGAACTGGAAAAAATGTTCCATGTGGCGCAGCAGACTGTGGCCGGAACCGTTTCGCGACTGGAGGAGAAAGGGCTGGTTTCTGCGTTTGCTGAAGAAAATGATAAAAGGATAAAAAATGTACGGCTGACTGAAAGCGGGAAGCATGCGATTAAACAGATCGGCCGGGAGATACGTGAGATGGAGGGATGGCTGGAGACCGGGCTTGATCTGGGAGAAAGAGCTGATATGGAAAGGCTGCTGCAAAAGCTGTGTGAACGGGTAGAGCAGTCGCAGTTATGATACCGGTTCTGAAATGGAACCTTATAGGGGACAAAAGAGGATAAGATTATGGGAAATACACAGAGACAATATTTCATTGGAATTGATATTGGTTCCACTACAGCGAAAGTGGTTGTGCTGGATTCTGACCGGAAGCGGGTATATGGAAAATATAAGAGACATTTTGCGGATATCAGCAATACTGTCATCGGGATGCTGACAGAGGTGGGAGAGATCACCGGTGGGATTCCGGGTACTTTTGCGATCACTGGCAGCGGCGGCATGAAGCTGGCGGAGAGTCTGGACATTCCATTTGTGCAGGAAGTGATTGCCGTGACTGCGGCAGTGCGGAATCTGGCGGATGACGCGGACGCCGTTGTGGAACTGGGCGGTGAAGACGCCAAAATTATTTTTTTGAAAAACGGTATAGAGCAGCGGATGAACGGGGTCTGCGCCGGCGGAACCGGAGCTTTTATCGATCAGATGGCTGCGCTTCTGCAGACAGACACCATGGGGCTGAATGAATATGCGAAAAGTTATAAGGAAATCTATCCCGTGGCAGCCCGCTGCGGAGTGTTTGCGAAAAGTGATATTCAGCCTCTGATTAACGATGGGGCTTCCAGAGAGGATCTGGCGGCAAGTATTTTCCAGGCGGTAGTAAACCAGACGATCAGCGGGCTTGCCTGTGGACGGAGAATTACAGGAAAAGTGGTGTTTCTTGGCGGTCCGCTTTATTTTTTGTCAGAATTGCAGCGGGCGTTTATGCGCACACTGAATCTGGATGAAGAGCATGCGGTGTTTCCGGAGGACGCCCATCTTTTTGCCGCCCAGGGCGCGGCCATGAAAAGCGCTTCCCTGGGAGAAGGATATACGGTTGCGGAAGTGCTGGAAAAGCTGGCGGATACAGGGACAGAGCTGGCGGAAGTTCATTGTCTCCAGGCGTTATTTGAGGATGAAGAAGATTATGAGAAATTTCAGAAGCGCCAGTCTGCATATACTGTAGAGAAGGAGAATCTGGCAGAGTATGAAGGCGGGTGTTATCTGGGAATTGACGCAGGATCCACGACCATGAAAATGGCGCTGGTTTCCAGAGAAGGAAAGCTTCTGTATTCTTATTATGGCAGCAACCGGGGAGATCCTGTGGCAACGGCGAAACGGGAACTGATAAAAATGTATGACGCCATGAACGACAGGACTTATATTGCCCGGAGCTGTTCTACCGGTTATGGGGAGACTCTTTTAAAAAGCGCTTTTCATCTGGATGAGGGAGAGGTAGAAACGATTGCGCATTATTATGCGGCGAGATATTTCGAGCCGGATGCAGACTGTATTCTGGACATTGGCGGACAGGATATGAAATGTATCCGGATGAAGGACGGGTATGTGGATTCTATTACCCTGAATGAGGCGTGCTCTTCCGGATGCGGATCTTTTATCGAACAGTTTGCCAATTCGCTCGGATGTACGGCGGAGGAGTTCGCCGGGATGGCAGTAAGATCTGAACATCCGGCAGATCTGGGAACCCGGTGTACTGTGTTTATGAATTCTAATGTCAAACAGGCCCAGAAGGAGGGGATTCCGGTGGAGGATATTGCTGCCGGACTGGCCTATTCTGTCATTAAGAACGCGCTGTTTAAAGTGATTAAACTGACAGATGCGTCCTGGCTGGGGGAAAAGATCGTAACCCAGGGCGGAACTTTTTATAATGACGCGGTTCTGCGGTGCTTTGAGCTGGTATCCGGGCGGGAGGCGATCCGGCCGGATATTGCGGGGATCATGGGAGCCTTCGGAGCGGCCCTGGTGGCCAGGGAGCGCTGTGAATCTGGCCAGGAAGCAGAAACCAGTACGATTCTGTCCCCGGAGGAAGTGCGCAGCTTTACTTATACGACAAAGATGGTTCATTGCCGGGGATGCCAGAATCACTGCAGGGAGACTGTGAATGTTTTCGCCGACGGTCAGCGCCATATTTCCGGAAACCGGTGTGAAAGAGGCCTGAATAACCAGAAACAGGCGAATCCGGCGCCGAATATGTTTGAATATAAAAGAAAGCGGCTTTTTGATTATGAGCCTCTTTCTGAGGAGGAAGCGGAGCGTGGAGTGATCGGGATTCCGAGGGTTCTGAATATGTACGAAAATTTCCCTTTCTGGGCAGTGTTCTTTAAGGCTCTTGGATTCCGGGTGATGCTGTCGCCTTTTTCGGACTCTCGTACGCTGGCGCTTGGAATGGACAGTATTCCAAGCGAGTCTGAGTGTTATCCGGCAAAGCTGGCTCATGGACATGTGGAATGGCTGATTGCCAATGGCGCGGAGACGGTTTTTTATCCCTGCGTGTATTATGAGCGGCGGGAGGACGACAGGATACAGAACCAGTATAATTGTCCCATGGTTACTTCTTATCCGGAGAGTATCCGGAATAATGTGGAGAATTTAGAGGAAAAGAAGATCCGTTATCTGGATCCGTTCCTGGCATTTACCAATGAAGAGGTGCTGGAAGAAGGACTGACGGATTTTATGGCAAAGGAGTTCCGGATACCGAAAAAAGAAGTCCGGAGCGCAGTCCGGGCAGGCTGGGAGGAACTGCTTACATACAGGAAGGATGTGCAGGACCAGGGACAGGTGATTCTGGACTGGATAAAGGAAAACCAGGCCACAGGAATTGTACTGGCCGGCAGGCCCTATCATCTGGACCCGGAGATTAACCATGGAATACCGGAGATGATCCAGGGATTCGGACTTGCGGTTCTGACGGAGGACAGCGTGTCGGAACTCAATACAGCCGATGTGAAACTGAGGGCGACCAATCAGTGGATGTACCATGCCCGTCTGTATGCGGCTGCAGAATATGTGAGCACAAGGGAAGATCTGGAACTGGTCCAGCTGAATTCCTTTGGATGCGGTCTGGACGCGGTAACTATTGACCAGGTGCAGGAGCTGCTGGAACAGTCCGGAAAGATGTATACATTGCTGAAAATTGACGAGGTGAATAACCTGGGAGCGGCCAGAATCCGTGTCCGGTCCATGATTGCGGCGCTGAAGCTGCGGAAACGGGGACAGACCACGGAGCTGCGGGAGATTAAAGATTATGAGCGGACAGAATATACGCAGGAAATGCAGGACAGTGGATATACAATTCTGTGTACAGGTATGACCCAGCCTCATTTTGATTTTTTTGAAGCGGCGCTGCGGGCGTCGGGATATCGTCTTGTGATGATGCGTTCCGAGGATCAGAGTGTGCTGGATCTGGGTCTGAAATATGTAAATAATGATGCGTGCTATCCCAGTATGATTGTTACCGGACAGATTCTGGCAGAGGTCTTTTCGGGACAGTATGACACGGATAAGCTGGCGGTTATGATGGTGCAGACCGGAGGCGGCTGCCGGGCTTCCAATTATGTGGGATTTATCCGCAAGGCTCTGAAGGCCGCAGGGTATCCCCAGATTCCTGTGATCTCTATCAACGCCAATGGCATGGAGAAAAATTCGGGTATGCATTACACTGTCAAAATGGGATTTAAAGCGCTGCAGAGTCTGATTTATGGAGATATTCTGATGAAGGTGATCCACCGGATACGGCCTTATGAGGCAGTACCGGGCTCAGCGGACGCGCTGTATCAGAAATGGCATGATTTCTGTATCAGTGAGCTGCTGAAAGATGAGATTAATATGCGCGGATTTTACCGGAACTGCAGGAGAATGATCCGGGAGTTTGATCATCTTCCGGTGGAGGAAATGAATTCCAGGCCAAAGGTAGGGATAGTCGGTGAAGTTCTGGTGAAGTACATGCCGCTGGCAAATAATCATCTGGCCGGCACACTGGAGAAGGAAGGGGCGGAAGTAGTAATTCCGGATTTTATTGAATTCCTGGAATACTGTTTCTGGAATTCCATATACAAAAAACAGAGGCTGGGAGGCGGAAAAGCGGCAGCTCTTCTGGCAAGGGTTGTGATCCTGGTTCTGGATCGTTCCAGATCAAAGGTAAGGCGGATGCTGGTATTGAGCAGACATTTTAAGCCATCCACACATTTAAAGGGAGTTCGCCGGTATGCAGAGCAGGTTCTGCAGCTGGGAAATCAATGTGGGGAAGGCTGGTTTCTGGCAGGCGAAATTATAGATCTGATCCATCAGGAAGTGGATAATGTCGTGTGCGTGCAGCCCTTTGGATGTCTGCCAAACCATGTGGTTGGAAAAGGAATTGTAAAGAAAGTCAAACGGTTATATCCCCAGTCTAATATTGTGGCGGTGGATTATGATCCCAGCGCCAGCCGGGTGAATCAGCTGAACAGAATCAGGCTGATGATGGAAGTCGCCCAGGAGAAGATGGCGTAATGCGATTGCCGCAGAAGCGGGGATTCCGGGAAAAGGAGGGAGAAGCATGGGTGAGAAACTGATCACATTTGTGATTCCCTGTTATAATTCGCAGGATTATATGAAAACCTGTATTGAAAGCCTGCTTCCGGCAGGAGGGCGGGCAGAGATTCTGATTATTGATGATGGATCTATGGATCATACGGCTGAAATTGCGGGAAAATATGAAACACGTTTTCCGGATATCTGTCATGTGCTGTCCCAGGAGAACGGCGGACATGGAGAGGGTATCAACCATGGTCTGCGGGAGGCGTCGGGAAAGTATTTTAAAGTGGTGGATTCTGATGACTGGCTTGACCGGGACGCCCTCGCCCGGATGCTGGACGCTCTGGAGGAATGCGAAAAAAACGGAGGGGTTGATCTGATGGTGTGCAATTATGTGTACGACCATCGGAATAACGCGTCCCTCAACCGTACAATCAGGTATACAAACGTATTTCCGGAGGAAAGGATTTTTACCTGGGCGGAAACGAAGACGTTTCTTCCCTGGCAGTATCTGACGATGCATTCCTGCTGCCACCGGACACAGATTTTGAGAGATCTGAATGTGAAACTGCCGAAACACACATTTTATGAAGACAACCTGTTCGCTTATCTGCCGCTTCCCGGCGTGAAGAAATTATATTATCTGGATATGGATCTGTATCATTATCTGATCGGCAGAGAAGATCAGTCGGTTTCGGAGAACACATTAAAGGAGCATTGCGCCCATCAGATTCTGGTGTCCAGCATGATTTTCAAGGCGTACCATCTGGATGACATCCGGAAGCAGGATCCGAAGCTGGCAAAATATATGTATCATGAAATTGTATTTATGCTGACGATAGCTACGGCTTTTACGCGGCTGAACCGCACCGCGGCCGCGGAAAAGATGGTAAAAGATATGTGGAAAGATCTGGAACAGTATGATAAAAAGCTGGCGAAAAAAGTGCATCATGCATCCATGGCGGCGGCAATGAATCTTCCGGGAAATCTGGGAAGGGATATCGGAATTCTCTGTTACCGGGCTTCCCATAAATTCGTGGCATTTAACTGAAAGGGGCTGTATATGGGATTTTTATATTTTGTAAGACATGGCCAGACCATCTGGAATGTGGAAAATAAAATCTGTGGGGCAACGGATATAGAACTGACAGAATCTGGACATCAGCAGGCCATAGAGACGGGGAAAAAGATCCGCGAATCAGGTATTTCAGTGGATGAAATTCTGTACTCCCCGTTGATCCGTGCGTCGGAAACCGCGAGACATATTTCGGAAATAACCGGAATCCCGGCAAAAGCGGAGCCCCGGCTGACAGAACAGAATTTTGGAAAGTATGAATCGACTGCCAGGGATGGAAAAGAATTTCAGAGAGCGAAGGAACAGTTTGCCTGCCGGTATGAGGGCGGCGAATCCATGCTCCATCTGGCCCAGCGGATCTATAATCTGCTGGATGAGCTCCGGGCAGAAAGTGATAAAAAGACATATCTGCTGGTGGCCCATAATGGGATTGCCAGGATTGTACAGTCCTATTTTTATGAAATGTCAAATGAGGAGTTTGCGCAGTTCGGCGTGAAAAACTGCGAGATCCGGAGGTACACATTTTGAGAGAAGGGGCGTTATTCTTCTGTCAGAAAATGCTTGAAGCGGATTGCCGGATATGAAATATAGAGGGGGAAACCGGAGAAACGACTTACCCCGATGTAACAGCTAAGGCATTATAGATGCGTGGCCGTCACTATTTGCGGTAGTGGCGGCCTGTTTCTTTTCCTTGAAAATCTGATAGCACAGACTAATAAGGGCAACAATAAATATACAAAACCGGATAAAATCAGAATATGTAATATTCATCGGTTCGCCCTCCTATCTCATGCCAGACTGAATGGAGAGATAGGGATTGTCCCTCTCTCCAGCATGGCGATTTATTATAATATCGGCTTAATTCCCTGTGACGGTGTTTACAGCAGAAAAACAAACCGGGCTCTGATTTCTGGTCTTCAGGCAGAGGAAAAGAAAGAGTATGACAATACTGCAGTGGATGGTATCTGGGGTGATACAACCATGAACCGCTGACGGAAGCAACAGCCAGTTCCATTGTGGCAAACGGCAGGACTGCTGTTGGACGTTATTTAACTGGTGGCATTAATAAAGTATTGTCATATCGCGAACTGGCCGTCATAAATGAAGCAGGATTACATATTATCCCCATCTATCAGACCACCGGTGATCACGCATCTTACTTCTCTGAAAATAAAGGTAAAAGAGATGCATATTATGCATATGACGCATTGGTTAAATTCAAGTTTCCTGGAGGTTCAACTGTTTATTTTGCTGTGGACTATGATGCAACTGTAGCAGAAGTAAACAGTAAAATTATTCCTTACTTCAAGAGCATTAGAGATACATTCAATAATATTGATATGCATGGATACAAAATCGGCATTTATGCCCCTCGGTATGTTTGTACTCTGGTAAGAGAAGCCGGTTATTCTGTAAGCAGCTTCGTTTGTGTTGTGATATGTCCTCCGGATACCTCTGTAATATCGGTCATAGCCTGCCAACCGATTGGGCTTTTGACCAGATCCATACTATCAATATTGGTTCCGGCGATGGAGCAATTGAAATTGATAATGATATTGCTTCGGGAAGAGATAAGGGTTGTGTTGTTGATGTAAATGCAGATTTCGAACAGACCGAATCGGATAATGAAGCCGCAAAACTTGCTAAAATACAGAGGATTATCCAGGCCCATAATTTAGATATTAATGCGTTCGAATTTGGGTTTAATTATGAGCAGCATTATACTGTTATTGATACCGGATTAATTAAAATATCCTATGTAATTTCTGATTCTGCCGGTTCTAATCCAAATGCTACAGAATATATCCGTTCTGAAGTTGTAAATGGAAAATTTGAAAGTTTTGGCTTTGAAACAGAAGTCAATAACATCATGGCTTCTATGAATCTGGGCCAATATGAGGATAACTGCATTAATCTTATAACGGTCGCTACAGCAGTCAATTATGGTATGGTTCGAATCGAAATAGAAGGCGATGTGACCAATATGAAATTCTCTATCACCACCTGGGCAGATGTATATAAGGGAGATTCTGAGCTCGGAACAGTAGAGTACTCTGTAGGTGTCACATATGAAATTGATCTAAAAAAAGGACTGATCCCAAAATGGTATACTTCCGTACAGGTTTGTCCAGAACCTACAAAAAAATAATTTTCCCCATACCGATCAAAAATCTTAACATGATTTACTGCTAAAAGCTCGTTCTGAATATAAACATCATTCTCTGAGTTATTTTCCATCGTGACAGTCAGTCCCCACCCCTCGGACGGATCATAAATGAGCTCCTTCGCTGTAATAATGATTCCTTCCTCATTTGCCAGCTCAGTTGTCTCAATCGTTGGCACAACAAAATTTTCCGGCAGGACAACAGATTCCTCCTCAGATGATATGGAAAGCTCTTTTGTCTGATCCGACTGATCAGCCTGTCCGCCTCCACAGCCGACAAAAGAAAAGGCCAGTACCAGAGACATGACCAAAATAATTAATTTCTTCATTCCACAACTCCCCCCTGTTTTCAAACAAATAATCTGAAAATCTTTTTACACGCTTAATAGGCACTGTTCTCTGCTGCTTTACAACACATATCCCTCCCGCACTCCGGATATTTTAACGCCTGTTCCCGGATCGGAAGCGTATTACCATGCTCTGCCACGTATTCCATACACTCTTCCGCCTTCTCTTTCTGATTATTATATGATTGATAAACCGGTGAATCAATAGAAAAAACGAGGAGCACATAAAAATGCCTGGATTTTGTGTAAACAAAAGTGGAATTAGCATTCCCATTTATACAGACCAGGGAAGCAAAACAAGATCCAGACATATACCATCGTACTCCCCATACTGCCGGGATACATTGTCTGGATTTTAAAAAGCCAGAAAAAGGACAGGGATGTGAACAGCAGGGGGACCATGTTGCTTTTAAAAGTACAGCTGATCAGGGCAAGAGGAAAAATGTTCAATTTGTTATCGCAATTTGCAAAGTTTTATGATACGATAAAATATGATAATAATAATATATTTGTAAAGGAGACTGGCAGGTTGAAAAAACACACAAAATTGAGCAGCATATTGCTTGTTTTTGCTCTGTGTTTGACGTTTCTTGCGGGATGTGCGCAGGAAACCGAAAATACGGCAGAAAACGGGCAGACTTTGGAGCACGGCGTATATATCAATGGTAAAGCCATAGATCTGACCGAAAGCGGCAATGTAGATCTTCCTATTTTAAGCGTTGAAAACGGTATCACCGTGCAGGCAGTGACAGATGAAGATGAAACGGTCTATGTAAACGGAGAGGAGGTCAGCGACTATGTATATATGGATATTTTATCCATTACACGCGAGGATGTTATAAGTCTTGAAATTGAAAAGGACGGAGAAACTGAATCTTATGAAATTAATCTTATGCCCTCTACGTTCCCGGATTATACGACAGAAGGCGAGTCGGCAACAGACGGCGACTTTTACCTGTCAACCTATGATTTATCAAACAACTATATCTTCAAGCTCAACAATCAGGGTGAACTGATCTTTTACAAAGAGATCACAAAAACGGATGAAGACGGAAATGAAGTGAGCACCAATGCTCTTGACTTCCGTAAGCAGTACAACTCTGACGGCGAGGTTCGATACACCTATATGCCATATCTTGAGGATTCCTTTGCTGACGGAGACATTTCCGGAATTAATCCCGGTTGTGTTGTTGTTATGGACGAAAACTATGAGGTGATAGACGAAATATATTACATTGACGAAAACGGCGACGAAATACTGATAGACCCACATGGCTTTATATGGATTGATGACAATCACTATATTGTTGCTGCCTATAAGCAGGAGACAGTTGACGTTCCCGAGGAGCTTGGAGCAGACAATAACCTTGCTGATTTGGCGGTACTGTATATTGAAGAAGTCAAAGACGGAGAAGTTCTCTGGGAGTTCTGCAGTGCAGATTACGAGCAGTTCCTTTATGAGTCCAGCGCTGTAACCTGGGCTGAATCAATGGATAGATGCTTTGATTATGTACATTTCAATTCAATGAATTATGATACGGACGGAAATATCCTTGTTTCTTGTCGGCATCTGGATGCAATTCTCAAAATCAGTACAGAAGACGGAAGCCTTATTTGGCAGCTCGGCGGTGATTATGATGATTTCGGTCTGACCGATGATCAGCTTTTCTCCTATCAGCATTCAATCATTTTGACCGAAGACGGCGGATATATGCTATTTGATAATGCCAATACTGCAAACTGGGCAGAAGAAGCGGATACATCTTCTGTCATTCGTCTTACCGTTGATGAAGAAAATATGACTGTTACTAATTTTGTGAGGTATTCCGTACTGGATTATTTCTCAAACTATATGGGAGCGATCCGTGAACTCGACGCTGAGAATTCTGTTTATTTGTGGTCAGTCGGCGGAAATTATTCGATTGATTCCACCACCCCTCCGGAATGGTCTATGATCGAGTATACCGAGATCGACGGCAATGTATCGTATAATTTCTGTTTTCGTTTTGACGATGGCACACGGCGGCTCTACTGCTCCAATAAATGTGAGTAAAAAATAATTTTATTTCAATATTCCTTCTGTACAATAATACCATCAGATGTACAGGAGGAATTTTTTATGGCATTTCAGACCGTATTCAATTTGTGGCATAAAGAGAAAAAGGCGCAACCCCTGTTTCCGGGTTACATCGCACTCTACATAAATATAATCTGTGCATGGTAAGGTGATTTTACAGCCACAGGGCAAGGAGTTTTTTACATAGTGCGGTAACGACTTTTTTACATGAGATGGTAAGAAGTTCTTTACATTCCCCGCGGCGGGTTTTATCACAGGAGGGGTCAGCGGTTCATCCGGGTTTGTATACTGTAAGCAGTACACAAGAGAGGAGATCTTTATGTTGACAAAAATACAGGATTTAAATAAAAAACAGCAAAATCTGTCAAAAGTTCTGTACAACTTTCCATGAATGTTTTATACTATATCTAGTGGTTTCATATTAGAGAACGATGGAGATATTGTGGTATGAATCAGATCTCTGAACAGGAGAACAAAGGGCAGTACTGCCAGCTTGTACAGACGGCAGACGGTTCGTATGTGTTAAAACCGGTGAAGGTTCCGGCCCATGTGAAAGAGGCAAGGGCAGAGCGGATCCGCCAGAGGGACATTCGCCGTCATATAGAGGAAAACCGGAGAAGAGCACAGGCGATTACAGGAGGTTCTCTTCTTTTTATGGGAATGGCGTTGGGATTGTTTGTTGTTATCTGCTGTTTTTTCCTGAATTTGCAGAACCGGGTGAACCAGCGTCTTGACGCTATAGCGAAGCTGCAGACACAGGTGGAGCAGCTTTCGGAGGATAATGATATTCTGGAGAGACATCTGATTGTTTCTGAAGACCTGGCAGTGATCGCGGAGATCGCATCCGGCAAGCTTGGTATGCAGAATCCCGAAGCGGATCAGATCTGTTATTATAGTACAGGAACTCCGGAAGATTATATGCTTCAATACCAGGATATTTCCGACGGAAGTGAAGAATAAGCGCGGATGTTTCAGATACAAAAAAACCTGCACATATTCTGCAGGTCTTTTTGTTGTGTGTTGAGAGTTGTAAAAAAGTGATTTTGAAATTTCATAGATAATAATAGCATAAACAACTTTATCCGTAAAATTGAAAAAAATGATATGACAAATCAGTTTTTTTGATATAAAATGAGAAAAGAAGATGATGGATCGGGCCGGACTGGACTGGAGGAGGATTCTGACATGGAGATGAGAAATATAAAGACATTTATCCGGGTTGCGGAAATCGGAAATTTTTCGAAAGCCGCGGCAGATCTCGGGTACGCCCAGTCCACGGTAACAACCCAGATCCAGATGCTGGAGAAAGAACTGCAGGTGACGCTTTTTGAAAGAAATGGAAAGAGGGTAACTCTTTCGGGAGCGGGAAAGGAGTTTCTGGATTACGCATATCAGATGCAGAGATGCGAGGCTGTGGCGCTGGCGCATTTTGCGGCGGGGCAGGAGGAGCCCCGGGGGGAAGTGACGATTGGAGTTATGGAAACGATCTGCGCTTCTCATTATGGAGAGATCTTCCGGATTTTCCGGCAAAGGTTTCCGAAGATCAATATGAAGGTAGTGGTGGCGACCACGCTGGAGTGTATGGAAATGCTGGAGAAGGGAACTCTGGATGTGATACTTACTGTAGACAAAAAGCTGCATCATCCTCACTGGGTCAGCGCCCATGAAATTCCCACGGAGATCTGTTTTTTCTGTTCCTCGGATCACCCCTTTGCAAAAAATGAGGAGGTTCCGGTGGATGTGCTGATCCGGGAGAATTTTATCCAGATTGAGGAAGGGTGCAATTACCGGCAGGCATTTGAACAGTATCTGAATGACCAGGGGAAATATATCACTAATGTTATGGAGATCGGGTATACACGGCTGATTATTGACGCAGTAGCCGCAGGGCTGGGCGTATCGCTGCTTCCCAGGTTTACTCTGGAGGAAGCCCTGAAGCGGGGGGAAATTGCTGTTTTTTCTGCGGAGGAATATAGTATCTCCATGCTGATGCAGGTGATTTACAGTGAGAACCGATGGCTGACGCCGCCGTTACAGGCATTTCTGGATATGACGAAAGAAATCCTGGTGTAAATAGCCGGTTCAGAGACCTCTGAAAACTGTCATTGGAGACCGGAAAGGATATGGGGCAGGGAGAGGCCGTTGTTTTCCCGGACAAAATGTGGTAAGATTGCGGAAGTACAGCGCCGGGAGACATGCTGCCGGGCTGTGAACGGATATTTCAGAGGATGGTGAAAATAAGATGAATAAGCGTGAAATTACAGAGATAAAAAAGCTTTTTACAAAGGAACGCTGCTGTATTAACCGGCTGGCAGGATGTTATGTGGACGCAGAAAAGAATAAAGTTCTTGAGTTTAAGGAGGCGTTTCTTTCACTTCCGGAGGAAGAAATGTTTAAGTATCTGGATATTTTCCGGAAAGCTTTGTCCGGAACCATCGGAAAAAATCTGTTGAATATGGAATTTCCGCTGGAACAGGAGATGGGAGAGGGTACCCAGAAAAGTCTTCTGGCGCTGCGCGACAGCCAGCTGAAGGACGATAGGATCCTGGAGAGCTTTTACGACCGGATGATTGAGGCCTGGTATCATCCGGAGAATTATCTGATTCTGCTGATTCATTGTTCTTATGATATTCCCATGAGGACTTCGGATGGGATGGGGATGGACGACGCGTCGGATTACATATATGATTTTGTTCTGTGCTGTCTGTGTCCGGTAGCGCTTTCCAAAGCAGGGCTCTGCTACAATGCAGAGACGAACAGCATAGAGGACCGGACAAGGGACTGGCTGGTGGACATGCCGGAACAGGCTTTCCTGTTCCCGGCGTTTAATGACCGCAATACAGATCTGCACAGTCTGCTTTATTATTCGAAAAACGCGAAAGAACTGTGCCCCGGGATTACGGAACAGTTTCTGGGATGTGTGCAGCCGCTTCCCGCGGACCAGCAGAGGGAATCTTTCCAGGCCATTATCGAGGAAACGCTCGGGGAAGAGTGCGTCTATGATGTGGTACGGAATATTCATGAAAACCTTAATGAGATGATTGAGGAAAATAAAGATAATTCTGAGCCTCTGGAGCTGGACAGGACGCAGGTGCGGAAGCTTCTGGAGCGCAGCGGCGCCCCGGAGGAGAATCTGGAACATTTTGAGGAGCAGTACGATGAGGAAATCGGCCCGAAAATGACTGTGATGGCGAATAATATTTCTGACGCCAGAAAATTTGAAGTCAGGACGCCGGAGGTGACGGTGCAGGTCAGCCCCGGATGCGCAGGGCTTGTGGAGACAAAAATGGTGGACGGAGTACCCTGCCTGGTGATTCCCATGACCGGAGATGTTGAGGTGAATGGAATCCGGGTACATAACAGGATGGAACAGGAATAAGCGGGAGGTTATATGCGAAGGGAATTTTATGACAGGCTGGCGGAACCCTTTGAAAAGAACAGGAGGAAAAGGAAACGGCTGATTCTGGTAAATAATGTGATTACAAAAACGCTGTATGCCGTCTATCCGGTTCTGCTGGTTCTGCTGGCGGTACAGAGAGACCAGCGCCTGATCCGGACTGTTCTGGTGCCGCTGATTTCCTTCGCGGCGGTCACCATGTTCCGGCGGGTCTGTAACTGCAGGAGGCCGTATGAAGTATGGGACGCGCCGCCTCTGATCCCGAAAGATACGAAGGGGAATTCGTTTCCCAGCCGTCATGTGTTTTCCATCTATATCATTGCCATGGCGGCTTTGTGGATCTGTCCGCCTGCAGGCGCGGCCATTCTGGTGGCGGGAGTCTTTCTGGCGGCAGTCCGTGTGATTGCCCGGGTGCATTTCGTCCGGGACGTTGTTGCGGGAGCTGCTCTGGGGGCAGGTCTGGGATGGATTGGTTTTTTTCTGATTCCGTTCCGGGGATGATAGGAGGATAAAGAAAAACGGCTGTTTCCGCTGAGAGCGGAAACAGCCGTTTTTCTCATGAAATAATAAATTAATCAGCCTCGATAGCGCCTACCGGACATCCGTCAGCGCAAGCGCCGCAGCTGATGCAATCATCAGCGCCGATCTGGTACTGGGAATCTCCCTCAGAGATGGCGCCCACAGGACATGTGCCTGCGCATGCGCCGCAGGAAATGCAGCTGTCATTAATTACATATGCCATAAGTAAAATTCCTCCTTTACAAATTCTTGCAAGCTTTATCTGCTTTTTCTCATAATAATACAAAAAAGCGGACAATGCAAGGTTTTTATAAAGTACATGATTACGCTTACTGGCGATAGGTTGTAAGGAAATCTGCCAGTTTTTCAGCGGCCTCGCTTAAAACCGCGATCCGAGGAAGATATACAATCCGGAAATGATCCGGTTTTTTCCAGTTAAATCCGCTGCCCTGGACAATCAGGACCTTTTTCTCCCTGAGAAAATCGAGAGCAAACCGGACGTCGTTGGTAATGTTGAATTTTTTTGTGTCGATTTTCGGGAAAATATAAAAAGCAGCCTTGGGCTTTACGGCGGTAATACCCGGGATGTCATTCAGTGCTTTATAGATATATTCCCGCTGGTCGCAGATCCGTCCGCCGGGAACGACATAGTTTTTAACACTCTGATAACCGCCAAGCGCTGTCTGTACAATGGACTGGGCCGGCACATTGGAGCAGAGACGCATATTGGAAAGCATGTTAAGCCCCTCGATATAATCCTTCGCAAGAGCTTTGTTGCCGCTGAGGATCATCCAGCCTACGCGGAATCCCGCAACCATATGGGACTTGGACAGCCCGCTGAAGGTAACGCAGAACAGATCCGGGGCCAGGGAGGCAATGGATACATGTTCTTCTCCATCCATGACCAGGCGGTCATAGATTTCATCGGAAAAGATCATCAGATTATGTCGTCTGGCCAGCTCCACAATCTTTTCCAGAATCTCACGGGGATAAAGCGCTCCGGTGGGATTGTTGGGATTGATGATGACAATGGCCTTGGTACGGTCTGTAATTTTCTTTTCCATATCCGCCAGATCCGGATACCATTCAGATTCCTCATCGCAGATATAATGTACGACATTTCCTCCGGCCAGTGTCGCGGTAGCCGTCCACAGGGGATAGTCGGGGGAGGGGATCAGAATTTCATCCCCGTCATTTAGGAGCGCCTGCATACACAGGTTGATCAGCTCGCTGACTCCGTTTCCAATGTAAATATCACCGATCTCTACATTGGGAATGTCTTTCAGCTGGGAATACTGCATAATCGCCTTCCGGGCAGAAAATAATCCCTTGGAATCAGAGTATCCCTCACATTCATTGAGCTGCTGGCGCATATCATAAATGACCTCTTCGGGCGCGTGGAATCCAAAAGGCGCCGGATTTCCGATATTCAGTTTTAAAATCTGCATACCTGCGTCAATCATGCGGTTTGCCTCTTCCACAAGAGGTCCGCGGACATCGTAAAGAACATTATCCAGCTTGGAAGATTTTTTGAATTCATTCATTTGTTTTTCTCCTGTTTTGATTTTTTCTGTATGATTCTGATTTTTCTGATTCTGAACAGGACCGGAATTACTGCTGCCGCCGCCGGCGGATCCGGCGTGATCCGGGAGTTCCCTGCCGGAAAGCCAGAGAGGATCGACATCCAGTACCTGCGCAAGGATATTTAAAATATCGGCGCGGGGGATTGTTTTTCCGCTGCAGTACTGGCTCATGTGGCTTTTTCCCAGATGGATGCCCTGGAGACTGCCGATTTCATTGGCAAGACGGATGACATCTACCTGCTTATAGTCGTGTTCAGACATTGCTTTTTTTAACTGGTCTGAAAAGTGAGGCATTTCCTTTTCCTTTCTGAAAAAATGAACTCTGTAATTGAACTTGATTATACAGCGGGTTCAAAATAAATGCAACAGGAAAAATAAAAACAGCACAAATTGAACTTCTGCGCAATCTTTGAACCATGGCTTTGGAAAAACGCCTCTTTAATAATGTAGATTCTTGTGCTATAATCACCTGGTAAATGCAGGAGATGCATGAAATCAGCGGTCAGAACAGCAACAGACGACCGTAAAATAAG
>CAYLWI010000037.1:0-18339 GCA_964387345.1 uncultured Eubacterium sp.
ATGAAGGCCGGTACCGTGCTCTGCTTCATAATGTAGAGACAGCCCAGGTATTTGAGAAGGCAGGAGTGACTATGTGGGAATGCTGCAATTGTGGTCATGTAGTAGTAGGAACAAAGGCTCCGGAAGTATGTCCTGTCTGTTATCATCCCCAGAGTTTCTTTGAAGTGCGGCAGGAGAACTATTAATTAAGGGCGTTTCCCGGGGACGGCCGGTAATAAATAGTCTGATGATCGGGCATTACGCAGATTTTCTGTGCGATGCCTGTTTTGATTGTGAAGACAAAAGTGATTTCTGTTTAATCCTGGTTATCCGGATGCAGGAAAAAAGATTGTCATTTATAAAGGATTCTTCTATAATAAAGCATTAGAACTATTTACCACATGCAGGAGGTAGAAAATGAAACAGGTAAAACAAATTTGTTTTCCGTTGCTTTTGGCGTTGCTGACCACAGTTTCTTTGTCAATTTCCGTAGAAGTTACAGAGAGTTCTCTGTTTGAAGGAATGTTATATGATGTAATTGATGGTATAGGATTAAATCAGATGATTATTTTTGCCGCGTTGACCGTTTTCTATATAAAGGGATGGAGGCAATTCATAAAATCATCCCGCTGGATTACACACATTTTAGCTGCGGCCTTTTCTGTTTTTATGTTGATTGGTCTGAGTTATTCGAAGCTGGGAAATTGGGATTTTATTTTGGGGAACCGGAGACAATTAGTGATAGCGCTGATTGCTTTCGCGGGATATTTTATTTTGTTTGATCTTGGTATAAGTCTGCTATATCATTTATTGACCCGGAAGAATTCTTTTTTCCAGATGGCAGCGCATTGGAAGATATCTGAGACAATCCGTCATCATTACAGTCTGTTTTCTTTTGGGGTTATTGCTATCTGCTGGCTTCCCTATTTGCTGATGCATTTGCCGGGGTCTGTGCCGTATGATGGGTATTGGCAAATCAATATGTTTTATGGGATTGAACAAATTTCCAACCATCATCCATGGGTGATGACGGAATTTTATGGTGTGCTGATGGAGGCTGGCCGTGGTATTTCAGATAATTTCGGCGTCTTTCTGATTACACTTGTCTCTTTCCTTATAGAGGCGTTATGCTATTCTGTTGTATGCAATAAGCTGCATAAATGGAAAATTCCTGTATGGATGAATATAGGCGCACTATTGTTTTTTGCTTTATTACCGCCCTTTGGAGCATATGCGCAGGCAGTAATAAAAGATAGTCTGTTCTGTGGGCTGTTTGCGTTGTTTTTTGTTTTATATGTTGATATCTGTATTTCTGCAATTCGCAGAGAAAAGACAGCAAAGCCGTTCCGGACATATATTCTTTTGTTTATTGTTGAAATTCTGGTCTGCCTTACGAGAAATAACGGTGTTTATATGATTCTTCCGGCAGATATTATATTGCTGTTTTTTGTACTGAAGGGGAATCATCGTTATGTGATACTAATGACCATATGTGTATGCTGCAGTTATTATTTTGTAAATAATGTTCTTGCGGGATGGGTTGGCGTTGAGCCTGGATCTAAACGGGAGATGCTTTCCATTCCATTTCAGCAGACAGCCAGATATCTGAAAGAATATCCGGATGATGTGACAACAGAGGAACGGGAAGCCATATCAAATGTTCTTTCCTATGATCTTTTGGCGGACTATTACGATCCGGAAACTTCGGATCACGTAAAGAGTACATTTAATGATGATGCTACAGATGAGGAATTAAAGGCATATTTTTCGGCCTGGGTTTCCATGTTCCGGCGTCACCCGGGCGTTTATTTCGAGGCGACTTTAAATAATACCTACGGTTATTATTATCCATTTTACAACTGCGATGTGCTGGGAGCCTATCAGTTTTATATAAAGGGAGAACCCATAGCGACAGGGGATCTGGACATTCATTATATTGTACCGGAGAAAGTACGCCAGGTATGTGATAGTTATGCAGAATTCTGGCGTGATATTCCCGGTCTTTCCCTGCTGGTAAACCCGGCGTCCTATACCTGGCTTCTTCTGATAGCGGGAGGATATTTGATTTATAAGAGGAAATATAAAGGCCTGCTGGTTCTGGCCGCTCCCTTACTGAATGTTGCAATTTGTATTGCGTCTCCAGTCAATGGATTATTACGTTATGCGATGCCGCTGATGGCATGTACTCCGATATTGATATGCTGGTGTTATGTATATACAAAGAAGAGCGGAAGGGATCAGAAGGGTGAAATCATTTATGGAGAAAAATGACATTTTCTTATATTACAAACCGGATCTGGGTCTTTGCTGATGTGGCTGCCGGAGTCGGGGATATATCAGAGAAATATTTTCTTTTTATGCCGGAAGAGTCGCAATGTTATTGTTAGAGGAAGTAATTCTTTATATTGGTATTTCAAAACTTGGGTTTAACAGTATTCTGATTAAGATTATCGGACAGGTTGTGGTTATTGTCTCAAATTATTTTATAAGAAAAATATTGTATTCAGAGCAAAGAATCGTTAAATTAGTAGAAAAGAGGATAGCTATGACGAAAGAAGAGCTGGCTTCAGAGGTGATTGAACGCTTAAAAAAGGAGTATCCGGACGCCGGCTGTACGCTGGATTATGACGATGCCTGGAAACTGCTGGTCAGTGTCCGGCTGGCCGCCCAGTGTACGGACGCCAGGGTAAATGTAGTGGTACAGGATCTGTACGCGAAGTATCCTACCGCGGAGGCTCTGGCAGAGGCTGAGCCCGGAGAGATTGAGGAGATTGTGAGGCCCTGCGGGCTGGGAAAGAGCAAGGCCAGGGATATCAGCGCCTGTATGCGTATGCTGCGGGACGAATATGACGGAAAGGTGCCGGATGATTTTGACAGGCTGCTGAAGCTTCCCGGAGTAGGACGCAAAAGCGCCAATCTGATTATGGGGGATGTTTTCGGAAAGCCGGCGATTGTAACAGATACCCACTGTATCCGGCTGTGCAACCGCATCGGGCTGGTGGATCATATAAAAGAACCGAAAAAGGTGGAGATGGCTCTGCGGAAGATCATTCCGCCGGAGGAGGGAAGTGATTTCTGCCATCGTCTGGTTTATCATGGCCGGGCGGTCTGTACGGCGAGGACGAAGCCGTATTGTGACAGGTGCTGCCTGGAAGATATCTGCGGCAGATCCGGGGTGGTGCGAACGGAGTGAACTGTGCCCGGCAGGCCCGGAACAGGCGGCGATTGTAAAGAAAAGGACTACAAAAGTCCGGACAAAGTTGCTATACTGAATAGGAGCATCGGATGATTATGACAGGAAGGAGGCGGGTGCGTATGATGAGCATATACAGAACCGACAACCGGGCGCTCCATGAAATGGATCAGATTGAGGCAGGGGTATGGATTAATCTGACGAATCCTACCATGGAGGAGAGCCAGGAAGTAGCGGAGCACTTTGATATGGATATTGCGGATGTGCGGGCCGCGCTGGATGAGGAAGAGAGTTCCCGTATCGAGCTGGAAGATGGATATACCCTGATTCTGGTAGATATTCCCACCACAGAGATCCGTCATGAAGCGAAGAATTATACGACAATTCCGCTCGGTATCCTTCTGACCCAGGACTGTATTGTAACGGTGTGTACAGAGGAGACCCAGATCCTGCAGCATTTTATCCAGCGGAGGGTCCGGGAATTTTCCACGAAAAAGAAAATGCGTTTCGTATATCAGATTCTGTTCCGCACGTCGGCGATGTATCAGAGTACGCTGCGCATTATTGATAAAAAAAGAACGGAAATCGAAGAAAATGTAGGAGAAAAGACCGAGGACCAGGATCTGATCCAGCTGCATGAACTGGAATCCACGCTGGTATATTTTGCCACATCCCTGCGGGCCAACAGCGTAGTTCTGGAGAGGCTTTCCAGATATAAGCGTCTGGAGCAGTATCCGGAGGATACGGAGCTGCTGGATGATGTGATCATAGAGAACCAGCAGGCCATAGAAATGACCATGATTTACCGTGACATCATTAATGGTACCCGGGAGCTTCTGTCAGCGGTGATCAATAACCGCCTGAACAATGTCATGAAATACCTGACGTCCATTACGATCGTCATGGCAATCCCGACAATCATATCCGGTATTTACGGAATGAATGTGGATTCCCGCTGGATGCCGCTTTCCACCACGCCGTATGGATTCCTGATTATCTGTCTGATCATTGTGGGCGTATGTATCGCGGCCATGGTGGTTTTATGGAAAAAGAGAATGCTGTAATTCCCCGCTATCACATTTTTCGTCCTGTTTTTAACAAAAAACGTCATGTCGGGAGGATTCTGTGTGTGATATACTTTTAGACAGCAGAATTGCTGTACTATAATAAATATGCAGAAAAAGGAAAGGTGATTGCTATGACAAGTAATGTAAAACAGGCGCTTCATACCGGGATCAGTGTTTATAACATGGAGGAATCTCTGGAATGGTATAAGAAGAATCTGGGATTTGAACTGGTAAAGGAAGACGGCTACTGTCCTCCGCTGAAGGCGAAGATCTGTTTCATTGAAAAGGACGGCTACCAGATCGAGCTGTTTGAGTATGATGATCCGAAGAAGATACCGGAGGAGCGGCTGATGCCGAATACAGATCTCCAGACTGTCGGCACAAAGCATGTGGCGTTTGCGACGGACGATATGGACGCGCTGAAAGCCGGATTTGTGGAGAATGGCGTGGATATTGCGCATGAAGTCCGCATGGGCAATGACGCGGTGATGTTTGTCCGCGACTGCAACGGTGTTCTTATTGAGTTTATCCAGCAGCCGAAATAGGAAATAGTGGGCTGAACAGTATATTTTTATCATAAAAGGACGTTTTTTTAGGAAGGGCAGGGCGCCTGCCAAATTCTAAAAAAACGTCCTTTTTCTCTCAGGAAGTGTCATTCCAAAGGCGATTTTTTTGTGGGACAATATTTCAAGAACAAAAAAGATAAGGAGGACACTAGATATGAAGACACTTTATGCATCTGCGCAGTTGGACGGAACAGTGGCTCTGCTGGAGAAGGAGATTCCGGCTCCGGGTTCCGGAGAGGTTCTTCTGAAAGCGAAGTATTCCGCCATGAGTCCCGGTACAGAAAACGGACTTCTGGGCAATCATATTGTTCCGCTGCCTACAAGTATCGGTTACGCGATGGCGGCAGAAGTAATTGAGGTGGGGCCGGATGTGGATGAGCTGAAGGCCGGAGACCATGTGGTGGCTACTGTGGAGCATGCGCAGTATGTGGTTACATCCGCGCTGAACTGTACGCTCTGCCCGGAAGGGGTGGATCTGAAGCAGGCTTCTTTCTGGAACCTGGGACATACGGGGATGTACGCGCTGCGCCGCGCGAATCTTCAGATGGGAGAGCCCTGCGCGGTTCTCGGACAGGGATTTGTGGGAGCGATCACTGCCCAGTGCGCGCGTATTGCGGGAGCAGTTCCGGTAATTGTTACAGATCTGGATGACGAGCGCCTGGAGGCGGCAAAGACGATGGGAGTTGATGTGGCGATCAATTCCAAAACAGATCCCGAGGGACTGGAAAGAGAGATTAATAAGCTGAACAGAGGCGGCCTTCCGGTGATCTTTGAGGCGACCGGCGCGAGAGGTCCGCTGATGCAGGCGGCAGAACTGGTAAGCGAGAGAGGCCGCGTTGTAATGATTTCCCAGGTGCATGGGGAGGCGATGCCGCCCATTGATGATCCGATTATGCAGAAGGGCGCAAGTCTTATTGGTACTTATGTAAATTCCAAGCCTTATAAGCTGAGAAGGGCAGATCTGCTGATCCAGGGGGCGTGGCCGCCGGTAATGGGCGATAAACTGACCCGCTACTGCAATTCTGACTGCTGGACTTCAGATGAGGATATCCAGGTATTCCTGAACCTGATCAAGTACGGCAAGCTGGATATTACGCCGCTGATCAGCCATGAGTTTAAGTATACGGATATCCCGAAGGCTTATGCGGAGAATGTATATCCGGAAGTGAATCCTGCCCTGACCGGCGGAGTGATCTGCTGGGAGTAAGCGCGGAATTGTCTGCGGAATGGCAGAAAATGTAACTTTTTTCTTAGAAAGTTTCCTTTTAATATGGGTTTAAATATGGGAAAATGCTCATATCATGACATAGGGTAAGGTTTTTTGTTTGTGGAAAGGAGAGAAAAAATGGCTCAACAAAAAAGTAGAAAATTTTTAGGGTATGCTGTTTTGCTGTGTATATTGGGAGTTGTTCTGATGTTCCTGTACTCGGGACTGCAGAATGACCAGATCAATATCATCCAGGCATTTATTACAGAAGCTGGAGGCGGATGGTCAGCAACGCAGACACAGATGCCGATGACAGTCGGAAACTTTATTTGTATTATTCTGACATTTGTTTATGGTACATTATTCATTAAGTTCGGCGTAAAGAAACCGCTGATGATCGTTCTGATTATCACAGCAATCGGCGTTCTTGGCATCGTTGCCGCGAACGGTCTGGATGTGAACGGCGGCGCCGCTTCCGGAAATTATCCGTTGTTCTTTGTTTCATTGTTTGTTGTCCGCTGCGGCTGTATGATTAACCAGATGGCCGGCTTCATGCTGGTGGCGAACTGGTTCATCCGTTACCGTGGTCAGATTATGGGTATCGTAACAGTCGGCTCCCCGCTCTTCTCTGTAGTGGGAACCTCTGTTATGACGAACCTGATTTCTTCCAAGATGGGCAGTGACTACAGACCTTTCTATGTGGGAATCGCTGTAATTATTGTTGTTATCTGTATCGTAGTTGGCGTAGGTATTAAAGATACGCCGGAGGAGGCAGGTCTGTATCCCGACGGTGCGGATCACGCGCCCAAGTCCGAGGCTTCCGATGAGATCCAGCTTACTGTAGGCCAGGTTCTGAAACAGGGCAAGGCATGGCAGCTGATCATTTCCTACGGTGCTTTCCAGTTCGTAATCAATGCCTGCATGGGTTCCATGGCTGTTTATTATCAGTCTCTGGGCGGAATAGACGTATGGCTTACCGCTACCAAGTGGCTGGCGATGGGAGCTATCCTTGGAATACCGATGTCTTATGTCTTTGGTATCATTGATGATAAGGTTGGTTCGGTAATTGCCTCGATTGTTCTGGGACTGACAGAACTGATTCCGGTCTTCTGCCTGATGCTGCAGCCCGAAGGCGGATCAGTTGGTCTGATGATTGGATGGGGCTTCGGCGTGGCCTGCATGACCGGCGGCGTTCCGACCATGCATCCCTGTATCACGTCCTATGCATATGGGCGTAGAGAATATCAGTCAGCAAACCGTATTATCATGGCGATCCAGCTGGTTCCTTCCGCTGTGGCTGCTATGATGATGGTAAGCCTGATCAGTATGGGCAAGGGCAAACTTGCTTACGGTATTCTGGTGGCAGTGATTATTGTTGGTCTGATTGCTACATTTACCATGTTGAAACTGAAAGATGCTAACGCCGCCGACCGTATGTACGGAGACGCGAAAGCATAAATAAAAACACACGTTACATATCCAAAAACCTTATATACCTATAACCCCCTTAGAACGGGTAATACCGTTACCGCTCCACGCCATGCTGCATGTGAAATAATGACATACAATCCCTTATATCAGACGGCATGGCGGGGGCAAAGAGCATGTGAATAATATCCGGCCCGGATGACGGAAGTAACCGCGTACAGGTCGGATATTTTTGCGTGTTAAAATTAAGTATTGATAAAGTTTTTTATATCGTTACGGTCTGTTATGGCCGCAGGATGGAAAGGAGTATATTTTATGGAAAAATTAAAAGCAAAAACAGTTGTAAAGCCTGCCAGAGAAGCGTCCCATCTCCAGATTAAATTGTCTGAGATTGTACAGGCGGTGAATGCGGGACTGAATCCCGGAAAACCGATCATCAACTGGTTTGAGGGAGATCCCGATGGAGTAGCGGCCGTAACGATCCAGGATGGAGAGGCTTCCGTAACAAATGAGAGTGTAAAGTTTGGCGGAACGATCGACGGACAGACGATTTCAGATCTGAAGGTAGTTGCCTACAAGGGATATCAGGGCGGCGTTTATGCAGACGGCGCGGCGACAGACGCAGTAGTTGACAATGCCGTGATTTACTGTGAGGATGCGGGAAAGGGCGTTGGCGGTCCGGATACGGCGGTATCTGTCCGCAATAATGCGAATCTGACAATCCGCAATTCTGTGATTGATACGATTGGTAAAAACCGTTTCTGTACTACGGCCGAGTACGGAGCAAAGCTGCGCGTATATGATTCCCTGATTTATGCCCACGGAATTCCCTATGGAGAGGGATATGAGCCGGTGACGGGACTTATGGCCACCCCGCCCGAAGCGCTGGAGATCGGTGGAAACAGCCGCGCGCATTGTACAATGACAAACTCTTACAGCTATTTTTATAACAGCAAGATTATCTGCGAGGGATGGGCGGCCTTGTCTACAGAGGGCGCAGAGGGCTTTGTATATCTGGAAGCCAATGATTGTGACGTGATCTGTACCAAGAGCGGATACGGCGCTTATGCGGATCCGGACTGCCATGATTATTTTAACCGCTGCAGTTTTGATATTGCGGCTATGGCGGCCATCATTGCAGGTGAGGCTGATATGACCTTTAATGACTGTGACGTGAAGTGCGGTTCCTACTTTGTATTGTTCCACAACGTGAATGGTGTTCCGGAGGAAGTGGGAACCATGACAGTAAATGGAGGTTCCATTACCAGTGAGAAGGAGCTGGCGCTGGTAAAGAGCCAGAATACGATTCTGGATCTGAGAGGATGCGAGGTAAAGAGTGGAAACGGCGTTCTGATTCGTACGATTCTGAATGATGATCCCTGCCACACGATTCCGAATGATCATCCGTATGGAAATAATGTGATCCTGACGGATATGACTGTGACCGGCGACTGTATCCATGAGGATCCGGAAAGACAGATGTGGATCGAACTGCATTCCACGGTTTTAAAGGGAGCGATCCAGAACGCGAATCTTTCTATTGATGCCGGAAGCAGCTGGTACGCGACAGCGGATTCTGTGGTAACATTAACAGAGGATGTATATATCAATCAGATCGACGCGCCCGAAGGCGTTACGATTCATGCGGAAGGCGGCGCCGCAGGCACCTATGATCTTCCCGGCGGCGGAAAACTGATTATTGCCGGATAAGGTTAATCAGACAGAGTGTGTGTCAGAAGAACAGAAAAAGTGATGGATTTTGAAGGATAGACAGGGAACTGTCTGCAGGAAAGAGCCTGCAGACAGTTCCTTTTGTGAGGTTCTGGATATCCTTCCGCGAAGAGAATTCTTCGGGATGATCAGAAAATCAGAAATATATCATTTATGGCATTGAGAAAAATACTGTTATGAGTTAAAATAAAAACATTGGTATGGTAAGGGTGCGGTATAGATATGAAGTTGCGGAAGAAAAAAAGAAAAATAATGTATCTGATTCCTTTTCTGATCCTGGCTCTGCTGGTTCTGGGCGCCAGTCTTTTCTATGATATTTTGGTAAACAGAAGACAGGAAAAAATGACGGAAGCACAGTCTGAGGAAGATGTGGTGGAGTTGAAGCTGGTCTATGCATATCAGAATTCCCAATGGAATTCGGCTATTGAAAATGTCATAAAATCTTTTGCGAAAGAGCATCCGGATATCGTCATCCAGTATGAGATTAATTATGAAAGCACGGTGTATGATGACCTTCTGAAGAAGAAGGTTGCACGGGATGAACTGGGAGATATTGTACAGCTGAAGACGCCGGAGTTTTTTGCTGCCAACGGGCTGCTGGGGGAGATTTCGGAGGAAGTGGCGGGACAGGTATCGTCCGTTTATGAGTATGATGGAAAGGTTTACGGGGTCGGAGCGGTGGAATCCACATGGGGGATTCTTTATAATAAGACGCTGTTTGAGAGGTATGGTCTGGAGGTGCCGGAGACCTGGGAGGATTTTCTTGATCTGTGCGAGTCTTTGTCCCGCAGGAATATCACCCCCATAGGCGTGGCCGGGGAGGATTTGTGGCATATGGAGTTCTGGGTGAATCACTTTTTCCAGACAGATGTGCTGAAAAGTGATCCGGACTGGCTGGAAAAGTGCGGGGAAGGACAGGTCCGGTGGACAGATGAAGCGCCCCGGCGTATGATGAATCATCTGTGTCAGTTGTTTGAAAATGGTTATGTCAATGAGGACTGGATGGCTTCCACTGATACAGGACTTTCCTATGATATGTCTCAGGGGGAGTTTGCCATGATCTATACGGGCCCCTGGACCGCGGAAGCAGTCTGGAAGCTGGAGCCGGAAATGGAACTGGGATGGTTTTATGTCCCCGATGAAAACGGGACTGTCTGTGCTTCGGATAATCTGGATGTATTCTGGTCTGTGACTGTCGCCTGTGAGGAAGATCCGGAAAAGTATGAGGCAGCCATGGAATTTCTGGATTATTTTTATTCCCAGGATGTATACACGGAGGTTTGTGAGAACAGCCTGGTGTTTCCTCTGACTGACGTGGAGATACAGTATGAGGAAGGATCTTTTATGGCGGATGTGTGGGATGCTTTTGAGACGGCGGATCAGAAGATTTCTGCTTATATCGGCAATGAAGATACTCCGGAGGAATTTGAAAAAAATATGCTGGAGGTGGTGCAGCTGATGCTGAACGGCGACTGGACGGAGGAGGAGGCAATAGAAAATATCCAGGCGCTCTGGGAACAGTACAGCGGAGGAGGTGAGTCATGAGAAAAGGGCTTTTTTCGACTACTTTTTCCAAAATGACAGTTTCCTATATGCTTCTGGGGATTGTTCCCCTGTTTGTTCTGGGGCTGCTCTTTTTCTCCCGGTACAGCAGTGTTTTCAAGGAGAATATGCTTCACAGTTATTTTTCCATGACCAGCTATATTTCCAAAAATGTAGCGTACGTGCTGAATAGTGTGGACGATACGATGAGCGGCATATATGATTACAGGGATGAGGAAGGGAGAACACTGGGAGAGATACTTGAAGATGACGCGGTTTCTGAGAGCCTGCGGGAGCAGGAGGTAAATGCGGTTCTGCAGGAAATGATGTCTTCCAATGAATATATTTCTTCTTTCCGTCTGGTGGATTTTAAAGGAAGAATTTTCAGCCTGTATTACAATCAGGATAAGATTCTCATCGGAGAAGGCAGAGTTCATACTTCTATGGGTGTATTTGAAGAGGAAGAGGATCTCACCGCCCTGAAGCTGTTGGGAACTATGTCGGAAGATGAAATCTGCGTAAACTCAGAGGATTATATTTTCAGTATGGTTCGTAATTATATGGACGCGTCCACGGTTGCGTCTGCTGCCGGTACTCCGTTGGGGACGTTATTTGCGGATGTGAATGTGAATGCGATCGGGGATGTTGTCCAGAAATCGGGGATCCAGAACGGACAGTTTTATATTTTCAGCATATATTCCTCAAGTTATATATATAGTGATCTGGCGGATGATTATTTAAATGGAAGCAATCCGCTGGAATTTTGTGAATATCTGCTGGATGACGGTAGCGGGTATGAGCAGGTGGAAGGTCAGTGGGTATTTTACGAGAAGATTGAGGGAATCGACGCCTATGCGGTACTGGTGCTGGATGACGGTGAGCTGATGGGAAGCTTTTTTCAGATCCGCATAGTGCTGATAATGGTTCTCTGTTTCGCATGCGCATTCCTGCTTCTGTTTTATATGGTATTTTCTGTCCGGATAAGTGATCCTGTCCGACGGCTGAAAGAGGCCATGGAACAGGTGGAAAAGGGAAATCTTGACGTGAGGGTGGATCTGAATACCCGGGATGAAATGGGATATGTGGCGGAAGGGTTTAATCAGATGACAGAGCGTCTGAAGGATTACATAAAGCAGGTTTACGTGGCCTGGATCAGCCGGAAGGATGCAGAGCTGAATGCTTTGAAAATGCAGATCCAGCCGCATTACCTGTATAACACCCTGGATGTCATACGCATGACAGCCCTGGATCAGAATGACAGAAAGACTGCTGAGCTGCTGGAAAGTCTGGCCCATCAGCTCCGGTATGTGATTGGCAATCAGTCGGACAGGGTATATCTCCGGGAAGAACTGGACGTTATCCGGGAATATTTTATGCTGATGCAGGTGCGGTATGAGGACAGGATTTCGCTGACGATTTATATGGCGGATGAGGATGGAGATCTGGCGGTTCCCAAACTGATTCTGCAGCCGGTGGTGGAAAATGCGATCCGTCATGGACTGAGAGAAAAAAAAGGAAACGGGTCGGTGGGAATTCGCGTGGAACGGAAAGCGGATTATCTGGAGATTGTTGTAATGGACGACGGAGTGGGAATGACAGAGGAGCAGATCGGACAGATAAAGAAGGCGTTGGAGAACCCGGAAATCGGCGCGGCAGGCCAGGAAGAAAAGATCAGCGTGGGGATGAAAAATGTATATGACCGGATCAAGCTGAATTGTGGCCTGAAATATGGTTTTACCGTACACAGCGTCCGTGGAATGGGAACCAGCGTGACTTTTCAGCTGCCGATATGGGAGGAGTTGTAGACGATGTGGAAATTGGTAATTGCAGATGATGAGCTTCTGATTGCGAAGGGCCTGGCCGGAATGGAAGACTGGGAGGAACTCGATGTGGAAATTGCAGGCGTCGCGTATGATGGAGAACAGTTAAAGAAGCTGATAGAGTTTGCAGATCCGGACATTGTGGTTACTGATATTATGATGCCATATATTACGGGACTGGAGCTGCTTCGCTGGAATAATGAAAAGGGAGGCAAGGCGAAGTTTATTTTTGTCAGCGCTTACCAGGAATTTGATTATGCGCAGGAGGCGCTGAAAAACGGCGCGGTAGATTATCTGGCGAAGCCGGTGTCGCGGAAGGATCTGGAGAAAGCGGTAAGAAACGCGATCGGCCTGATCCAGAAGCAGAATATGGTGGAAATATTCAGTGAGGAAAAGGATGAATTCCAGAAGCTTTTTGAAGAAATCAACAGTGGGAGAAGATACGAAAATGAAGAGCTGTATAAAGTATTCCAGTCGGAGAATATAAATTTAAAAAACAGCTTTTTTGTGGGAATCTGCGCGGGGATCTGCCAGGACGAGGCGGCGGAACTCAGCGCCCGGTCTTTTGGGGATTTCAACCTTACAAGGTTTACCATGTTTAACAGACTCAGCGGGGCGTTTGGAATGCGGAAGATGGGATTTGTGGTGCGCAAGGATGAAAACTGTATTCATATGATCGGGGTATTTCCGGATAAAGACAGAGAAGTTTTCCAGACGAAATATGTAGATCCCATCCGCAGGGAAGTGGAGGAAGTGTGTGCTGTAAAAATCTGTGTGGGAATCGGCGGCGTTACTGAAAAACTCTCCGGTATGCTGCAGTCTTATAAAGAAGCGAAGTTTGCTTTTGGCCTGTATCCTTTTGAAGAGAGGGAAGTGATAGATTTCTCGGAAATCCACCGGGATTACAGGGTTTCTTTTGAGGATTTTACGGAAAGCGTGGAGCTGGCCTTCCGGGCGATTATCAGTAAAGATCCGGAGGTAATGGATAAAATTGATCATGTGATGGATAATATAGAAAGTATTCATTATGGGAACTGGAAGGCGGTCATCATGCGGACCATGATTTTTACCGGAGATCTGGGAATGAAACTGAACCAGTACCGCCTGCTGGATGTGGATTTTTATACTATGCAGGATGATCTGCAGAAACGGGTGGAATCTTACCATACCATGTCGTCCCTGCGGAAAGGTGTCCATGAATATTACGCGGATCTGATAGACCGTATCTATGTCAAGGGACGGTCCCAGGATAAGGTGCTGATTGAGGATGTAAAGGATTATATCCGGCGGCATTATATGGAGAATCTTTCTATCAAAGAGCTGGCGGAGGTGGCCTGTGTCAGCCAGAATTATTTTTCTGCCATGTTCAAAAAGGAAACCGGCCAGAATTATAAGGCGTATCTGACTTCCATCCGTATGGAGGAGGCGCTGAGACTTCTTCAGGAAACGGATCTGAAAACTTATGAAATCGGAGAACGGGTAGGGTATAATAATGTGCGGCGGTTCGTGGATGCGTTCAAGCAGATTTATTCCCTGAGTCCTATGGAATATAAGAAATCCATGAAACGCGGGAGTGATCCGCAGTAAACCGGAGAAAGATATACTGCGCCGGTTCCTGTGGCACAGAACGAATAGTAAGTTCTGTGGAAAATGGAAGAATGCTTAAAGTGAAAGGAAGAAAAACAGGTTATGAAGATGGCTCATGTGACAATTTTTACAAAGCGTCTGGAAGAATCCGTGAAGTTTTATGAAGAAATGGCGGGGTTGAAGATCCAGAGAGATATGCGGGGAACAGATCATCCGGTTGTATTTCTGGCGGAAAGTGAACAGGCTCCCTGTGTGGAACTGGTGGAGAGCCCGGACGCGGCTTACAGCGGTTCGGGAATTCTGATCGGTTTTCTGGTGGAGGATGCGGAAAAGGAACGGAAATTAAAAGAAGAGGCCGGACTGTGTCCGGGCCCTATGGTTATGCCGAATCCCCAGGCAAAGTTTTTTACAGTAAAAGATCCCAACGGGGTGGAAATCCAGTTTCTGCAGGAAGACTGATCCGATAGTACGGATCTTTTCCGGTGCGTATGTCCGGGAAGCCGGGAAATATATCGCGGAGGATCAGAGGGACTCCCAGCGTCCGGAAGCCCCGCAGGGCAGAACCAGCCCGCTGGAGGTAACGGGGAGACCGATCTCCTCCGCCCGGACAATTCCGTGGTATTTTTTCATCTCAGCGCCCAGCAGATAAGCCAGAACCGCGGGCTGCAGTCCTGTAGTGTAAGAGTTGATCAGGAAAAACAGCGGCTGTTCCGATAAAATCTGTGTGCAGAGTTTTACCAGGGGATGGATGGCGTCTTCTATTTTCCAGATCTCACCCTTAGGGCCTCTGCCATAGGAGGGCGGATCCATAATAATGGCGTCGTAATGTCTGCCCCGGCGGATTTCCCGTTCCACGAACTTCACACAGTCGTCTACCAGCCAGCGGACCGGCGCGTCTGAAAGACCGGAAGCCGCGGCGTTTTCTTTTGCCCACTGGACCATTCCTCTGGAGGCGTCCACATGGGTGACGGCCGCGCCTGCGGAAGCTGCCGCCAGAGTGGCGCCGCCTGTGTAGGCGAACAGGTTCAGTATCTTCACAGGGCGTCCGGCATTCAGGATTTTCTCGGAGAACCAGTCCCAGTTTGCCGCCTGCTCCGGGAACAGCCCGGTGTGTTTGAAACTGAAAGGCTTCAAGTGGAATGTGAGCCCGAGTGTTTCATACCGGATGGTCCACTGCGGAGGGAGATCAAAAAACTCCCACTCGCCGCCGCCCCTTTTGCTGCGGTGATAGTGGGCGTTCATCTGGCGCCATCCCTTTTCCTTTCTGGGAGTGTCCCAGATGATCTGGGGATCCGGGCGGACCAGGAGATAATCTCCCCAGCGCTCCAGCTTTTCTCCCCTGGAGCAGTCAATGACTTCGTAATCTTTCCAGTTATCTGCAATCCACATGAATTGAATTCCTTCCCGACTGATAGAAATAATGTAAAATGTGTGCTGACGCAATCTTTGTATTATTATAGAAGATGCGGGGCGGCATTGCAAGAACGAAAGTGCGGGATCCCCGAAAAAGGGCGCGGTTCTCCGGTCGCGGATCATTCCGCGTCAGATACCTGCCGTCGTGCGGGAGGGGAACGATCAGAAAATAGATTGTACTTAAAAAAATACAATTTTGTCTCAAAAAAGAAGAAAAAAGAACTTGCGCAAAAACGGCATTTCGACTATACTTGTTAATGCTGTGACATGATAGCGATGAAGCGCGAGGTTGCTGCCCTGTGTGGCAGGTTTTTCCGTGGAGCGAATGTCAAGTTAGGAAACTGACGACAAGTCACTGTACGAAACTGAAGCCGGAAGGTCGAAACAACGTGTGGAAATCAGATGAAACACACGGGAGAGTGTACAGTCACCGCTTGTCGTGCTGAACAAAAGTGCGAAAAGGAGGCGACTTTTTTTATGGCAAATCAAGTCATGAGAATCATTCTGAAGGCTTATGACCACGAAATGGTGGACGCATCAGCCAGAAAAATCATCGAAACTGTAAAGAAAAACGGATCACAGGTGAGCGGACCGGTGCCCCTTCCTACAAAGAAAGAGGTTGTGACAATTTTAAGAGCCGTTCATAAGTACAAAGATTCCCGTGAGCAGTTTGAGCAGAGAACTCACAAGAGACTGATTGACATCATTGCGCCGACGCAGAAGACTGTTGACGCGCTGAGCAGACTCGAAATGCCGGCAGGTGTGAGTATTGATATCAAGATGAAGTAATTTCGCCGGTGAACAAAGAACAAGGTAAAGTCCTGATAGGTTATATATAGAAGCAACACATTCTTCAATTCCCCCTCGGGGAAATATGACCCCATGTTCGCTCCCGCATCGAAGGAAAAAGGGAGTGAACCGATCGTGTTCCACTTATATATCACTTGTTCTAGGATGAGCGCGAAAGCGCTCCGCTGTAGAGAAAACAGGAGGTAATAAGAATGAAGAAAGCTATTTTAGCGACAAAAGTCGGAATGACTCAGATCTTCAATGCAGACGGAGCTTTAGTTCCGGTTACTGTATTACAGGCTGGTCCCTGCTATGTGACACAGATCAAAACTGTGGAAAACGATGGATACAGCGCTGTGCAGGTTGGCTTTGCTGACAAGAAAGAAAAGGCAGTCAGCAGGGACGCCAGCGGAAGAAAACAAATCAGAAACAGACATGGTGTGAACAAACCGGAAAAAGGTCACTTTGATAAGGCAGGCGTGTCCGGCAAGAGGTATGTCCGCGAGTTCAAGTTCGAGAACGCGGCCGACTACAGCCTGGCAGATGAGATCAAGGCGGATATTTTCGCGGAAGGCGACAAGATTGACGCAACAGCAATTTCCAAAGGTAAAGGTTTCCAGGGCGCGATTAAGAGATTCGGCCAGCACAGAGGACCTATGGCTCATGGTTCCAAGTTCCATCGTCATCAGGGTTCCAACGGCGCCTGCTCTTCTCCGAGCAAGGTGTTCAAGGGCAAGGGTATGCCTGGTCACATGGGCAGCGTAAAGGTTACCGTTCAGAATCTTGAGGTTGTTCGTGTGGACGCTGAAAACAATTTGCTTTTAATCAAAGGTTCTGTACCGGGACCGAAGAAATCTTTAGTAACGATCAGAGAATCCGTTAAGGCTTAACTGATCAGGAAAGGAGGACACACAGATGGCTAACGTATCTGTTTATAATATGGAAGGCAGCGAAGTCGGCTCCATGGAATTAAATGATGCCGTTTTCGGTGTGGAAGTAAATGAGCATCTGGTACACATGGCAGTTGTACAGCAGCTTGCCAACAATCGTCAGGGAACACAGAAGGCAAAGACACGTTCCGAAGTTTCCGGCGGCGGGAAAAAACCCTGGAGGCAGAAGGGAACCGGTCATGCAAGACAGGGTTCGACAAGAGCGCCCCAGTGGACAGGCGGCGGCGTGGTATTCGCTCCCGTACCGAGGGACTACTCCTTCAAGATCAATAAGAAAGAGAAGAGAGCAGCTTTAAAATCCGCTCTGACCAGCAGAGTCCAGGAGCAGAAGTTCGTTGTGTTAGATGAACTGAAATTAGAAGCAATCAAGACAAAAGAATTTGTAAAGGTTTTAAACAACCTCAAAGTTTCCAAGGCTTTGGTTGTTCTTGGTGACAGAGACATGAACGTGGAGAAGTCCGCTGCTAATATACCGGATGTCAAAACCGCCCAGGTTTCTTCCATTAACGTTTATGATATTCTGAAATATGATACCATAATTACAACAAAGGACGGAGTAGAAAAGATCGAGGAGGTATATGCATAATGGCAAACGTACAGTACTATGACGTAATCCTCAAACCAGTTGTGACAGAGAAGTCCATGAATATCATGGCTGACAGGAAATACACATTCCTGGTTCATCCGGAAGCAAATAAGACAATGATTAAAGAGGCAGTTGAGAAGATGTTCGACGGCGCAAAGGTTGCGAGCGTCAAGACAATGAACTGCGTGGGAAAGAATAAAAGACGCGGCATGACTGTCGGAAAGACAGCCAAGACAAAAAAGGCGATTGTCCAGCTTACAGAGGACAGCGCAGATATCGAGATCTTCGCAGGCTTATAGGCATTGAGCACTTAGCGAAGCCAAGCCGGAGGCGCAGGCTGAGGTTAGTGCGAAAGCCGTTCCCGACACTCAGCGAAAGCAAGTCGGAGACGCAGCCTGAGCGCTAGTGGAGTGGAACCACCCGTTTCACTTAGCGAAGCCAAGCCGGAGGCGCAGGCTGAGGTTAGTGCGAAAGCCGTTCC
>CAYLWI010000038.1:0-17776 GCA_964387345.1 uncultured Eubacterium sp.
TTTGTCAACAGCTTTTCTGATTTATTTTTACTGCCGTTTCCCGCGACAGCTATTAAATAATAGCACCAGACCCATATTCTGTCAACACTTTTTTTCTCATATTTTTCTTTTCTTTTTTTGTATAATATATATTGGGGATGACCTTACAGCCACCCCCAATATCTTGTTCTATCCAAGAGAGAAAAATCTTAATATTATATTCTGATAATAAAGAAAAGATAAAAATTCACTCTCATCTATATATCCGGTCAGGGTCTCTCCTATCTCTGTTCCTGCAATAAGCGCTACAAACAGAAAAAACAAGGAAACCAGAATGAACGCCTCAAAAATTCCCGCAAACAGACCAAGTATCCGGTTAATTCCTTTCAATACCGGGATATGATCCACTATCCCCAGACCTTTATCAATTAATTTTACAATAATGATTGCAAGAATCAGCGCAATCAGGAAAGCTGCTCCCGCAAGAATCAGATCCGCCGCTCTTTCGCCAAGCGTCTGATATATTCCACTACTTTCTAATACAGTCTCTCCACTGTCTGTCAGATACGATGTCACTTTTTCGGGAAGTGAAATTCCCGCCACAGCAGAGTCCTGACCCACGCTGCTCTCCATTCCATTTTCAATCCGCTCCTGAATCTGCCGGGTACACCGTTCTTCTATCATTGTATAAATGCCCGTATGTTCCTTTAGAAAGCCGCTGACATATGGAGTGACAAACGAAACCAGTCCGATCAGCACCAGGATTGCAATCAGACCAAACAGAATCCTGAGCAGTCCCTTTCTCCACCCACGTATAATCATCAGCAAAAATATGATTAAAACTATAATTAACATCCAGTTCATTTTATTCTTTATCCTCTGTCAGACTTCCAAATAGTTTCAGTCTTATCCGCTCTGTCACATTTTCTTTTAAAATAATATAATTCCGATATCCTCTGTCATGAAAAATTCCGCTGACATCATCATCTTCAAATTGACAGGTGAATTTCTCCAGACCTCCCAGAGTATAAATGCTGCACTGATTAGCAGAAAACATACAGATCTCATGATTATTCAGGAACCCGATATTGTCATAAGAGAACTCTGTCTGAATCCTTGTCTGCTCGTTACACCGGAGATCATATATCTGGATAATTCTTCCAGTATTACCGGAGGTATCGGCAAACACCAGTCCAAAATAATCATTATCATAAAAGATACTCTGTATCTCTTCTTCTACCTGTAACTGCTTTCCTTCCGCCGGCGTTTCATTGCCGGTAAAAGTATAAACACCATTATCAGCAAAGGCCAGCAGCGTATTCCCATCGGCATACGTCAGTTCCGGTATAACAGTATCTGAATATGTATAACTGCTTACCAGATTATCAATCTGATTTTGCCCTGCCGTACTAAAATTGTAAAAATTTATCGTCGTTCCCGCAATCCCCTCGGTTATATCCAATACAGACACTCCCAGGATCTGGCCATTATCTGACAGCGCGATATCCATGGGGGTTCCTCCATTTTCTACATGGATTGCACCTTCCGCCAGAAGGCTCCCATCCCTGTCATACAGAGAAAGATACCCTGTTCCCTCTTCTTCCATCAGAACCGCCACCGTTCCCTGGGACGCAACGTCAATTCTGGAAATGGGCATACTGACTGTAATTTCCACCTGGAGTCCATCCTGATCCATAATATAAATTGTTTCACCCAGCTTGTCTGCTACTGCCGCATAAGATTCACAGACAGAAACCATCGGGCTTTCCATCTCATAACTCTGGTTCCAGATCACCTCACTGTTCACATTAACATAAGAAGCGCCATCGTTACTGTATTTAAGGAATCCGTCGCCGTAAGCCAGGTAATGTGTCGCGGAAGTATCCGATCTCGAAATTTCCTCCGTTACTGTGTAATCGGTATAAGACTTATGCTGCATATAAACATAATATACAATAACTACAGCCAGACAGATCCCGACCGCCAGTGCAATTCGTTTTAAACGTTTCAGCCTGTGCTTTCTGATTTTTTCTTCTATCTCATCCCAGTTGGTTTCAACCATACGGAGATTTGCTTTCCCTCTGTTCTCCATGTATACCTCCATAATTTCCTCACAGGAAGCTATACTAATAGGTATATCATAAAGACGCCAGGATTTCAATTTTTTTACCCAAAAACACTTCCAGACAGAATCTGTCAGGGCAGCAATAATTTCTGCCCTTCATATATCATATCCATGTTTTCAATATCATTC
This sequence comes from uncultured Eubacterium sp., assembly GCA_964387345.1. Lineage (GTDB taxonomy): Bacteria > Bacillota > Clostridia > Lachnospirales > Lachnospiraceae > Eubacterium_I. The sequence goes on from CAYLWI010000038.1 coordinate 2,234, forward strand.
ATCTGACAGATTTCTTCCACCTTTTCACTGGTATTATAAATCGCTTTACTGATAGATACCAGACTGTCTCCTTTTTTTACAATATAATAGTCTGATGGCGTAGCAGCTGTCTGCTGTGAAGAATCTTCCTGCTGTGTTTCTTCACTGGCGGAAGACTCCTCCTCGTCTGTCGTTGTCTGGGAATCCGTGGATCCCGAACTGGTTTCTGTATCCGTCAGTGTCTGCTCCGATGACACAGTGTTAGTTTCTTCCCCATCTTCTTTTTCTGAATCTGTCCCCTCTGCTTCTGATTCATTTGCAGATTCCGCCTCTGACGCCTGCTCTTCTTCCTCCGCCGCTTCACCCACTGCACCCGACAAAGTCTGCATTGTCTGTTCCAGGATCTTCAGATTCTGGTAATTCCCGATCTGGGACACCCCGGTCGCCACCACAACAGCCAGCACCGCCATGCCCGCCACATAAATTACCGGCTGCAGCTTTTTCTTCTGGGGTTTCTCATTAAGTTTATTCATAATTGCCCTGTAACTCTGCACTACTTCATCCCTGCTTTCCCTGACATAAGAATCCCGCAGGGGTTTTGGTGTCAGCCGCTCCTTCTCTGCAATCATAAACTCCTGCATCCGGGGATTCTTTTCATAATATACAGCATATCCGCTCAGTCTCTGAAGCCGGTGCTGTTCCTGTACAAAAAATGCATCTTCCTGTTCCAGGGAATCCTCATAATACAAAAAACGGGAACCTTTTTTATAAGTAGACTCAAAAAACTGCTGCAGCTGGGCATTAATCTCAAGATTACTCCCATCCAGATTAAAATACCACCCCAGTATCTCACAATCATCAAAATACTGCTTTATGCGCTGGTATACCTTATTCCAGAATTCCTGCTGTCTTGAAAAAACAGCATCTTTCCCCCGGGGCATACCGTTTCTTTCTCCAGATACAGCATCATCCTGGACAAAGGTATTATCCTTCTCAGATTCTTCCTGCGTTTCTTCCTGTTCCGAATCCTCCGTCATATGAAACTCCACCTTCTGGGCTCCGCTGATAAAAACATACTCCTGTTCTCCCTGACACACGGTTTTTCCCAGGAGAACCGCAGCCAGAACCAGATCCTCCTTCTTGCGTCTGTGGATAAACTGATGCACATACGTGTATACAAAATCTTCCACATAAACTTTATATGTATCCCCAAAGGCTCCCATCTGCCGTATATTTTTAGGTAATATAAACTCCTTGTTCACTTCTCTCTGCATGATCACACCTGCTTCCTTTCCATTCTTTTTCATAATCTGCTCTTTCCGCTCATATGATATGTAACAAGAATTTATCATACATACCCTGCGGTTTTTGCCGATTTATAACAGGAAAATTCGCAAGTTCCGTCTCCATGCGCCAAAAAAGTCCACAGCATTTCGCCGTGGACCTCTTTTTATGTCTTTTTTCTGCTTTTTATACAAAAGCTTTTACTTTTTTGTAAATACTTTCTGCATCCAGCTCATATTTTTTTATCAGATCTGCCGCCGGACCGGATTCCCCAAAGCAATCATATATGCCAATCTTCATTACTTTTGCAGGCGCTTTCTCACTAAGCACATCACAGACTGCGCTTCCCAGGCCACCGATCACAGAATGCTCCTCAACTGTAACAACTTTTCCGGTTTTCTGCGCAGATACAACCACCATGTCCTCATCCAGCGGTTTGATGGTATGGATATTAATCACTTCAGCATCGATGCCGTCTGCTGCCAGGAGTTTTGCCGCCTCCAGGGATTCATTTACGCAAAGACCCGTTGCAATAATTGTAACATCTTTTCCTTCCTTCATCATGACGCCCTTGCCAATTTCAAAATGATAAGTCGCCGCGTCATTAATAACCGGAATGGCCAGGCGGCCAAACCGCATATAAACGGGTCCTGCATATTCATAAGCCGCCTTTACCGCCGCCCTTGCTTCCACATCGTCACAGGGATTAATCACTACCATGCCGGGAATAGTGCGCATCAGAGCAATATCCTCGTTACACTGATGTGTGGCGCCATCCTCTCCTACAGAAATACCGGCATGTGTCGCGCCGATTTTTACATTCAGATGAGGATATCCGATAGAATTCCTCACCTGCTCATAAGCCCGACCCGCAGCAAACATAGCAAATGAACTTGCAAACGGCACTTTCCCACATGTGGAGAGTCCTGCTGCAATCCCCATCATATCCGCTTCCGCTATGCCACAATCAATATGCCGGTCCGGGAAAGCTTTCTTAAAAATCCCTGTTTTTGTAGCTCCTGCCAGGTCTGCATCCAGAACCACAAGATCATCATGCTCTTTTCCCAGTTCTACCAGGGCATTTCCATAACTGTCTCGTGTAGCAACTTTCTTTACCTCTGACATAATGCTTCACCTGCTTTCCTTAAATCTTCCATTGCAATCGCGTATTCTTCATCATTGGGAGCCTTCCCATGCCATCCGGCTTCATTTTCCATAAAGGAAACTCCTTTGCCTTTTATTGTCCTGGCTATAATAGCAGTCGGCATTCCTTTCGTCTCCCGTGCCTCCTTCAGGGCTGCTGCTATTTCGTCAAAATCGTGTCCATTGATGGAAATCACATGAAAATTAAATGCCCTGAATTTATCTTCAATAGGATACGGAGAGCAGACATCCGCAATATTTCCATCAATCTGCAGTCCGTTATTATCCACAATCAATACCAGATTGTCCAGCTTCCTGTGTCCGGCAAACATAGCCGCCTCCCAGATCTGTCCCTCCTGGATTTCCCCATCTCCTGCAAGTGAATATACCCGGTAATCTTTTTCATCCATTTTTGCTGCCAGAGCCATTCCCGCCGCCGTGGAAAAGCCCTGTCCAAGGGATCCGGTTGACATATCCACGCCGGGAATATGCTTCATATCCGGATGACCCTGCAGCATGGATCCGATATGCCGCAGTCCGGTAAGCTCTTCTACCGGGAAAAATCCCCTCTGCGCCAGCGTAGAATATAACCCAGGCGCTACATGTCCTTTCGAGAGAACAAAACGGTCACGGTTCACATCCCTGGGATTTGCCGGATCTACATTCATCTCCACAAAATAGAGATATGTAAAAATCTCTGCTGCGGACAAAGACCCTCCCGGATGTCCCGACTTTGCACTGTGTACAGATGTCACAATGCCTTTGCGCACCTCGACAGCAATCTTTTCAAGTTCTAAATTTGTCATAATTGTGCTCCCTTTCTATCTTTTCTAAAGCTCCACTCTGCCTTCCAATGCGCGAAGCAGTGTTACTTCGTCAATATATTCCAGATCTCCCCCCACCGGTACTCCGCTGGCAATACGGGATACACGGATTCCGGCCGGCTTGATCAGCTTGCTGATATACATCGCCGTAGTTTCCCCTTCCAGGCTGGAATTGGTTGCTATAATCACCTCATCCACATCCCCTTCCAGGCGTTTCATCAGTTCCTTCAGCTTTATATCTCCGGGGCCAATTCCCAGCATAGGCGAAATTGCGCCATGAAGGACATGGTAAACCCCGTCATATTTCCCGGTCTTCTCATAGGCCGCAAGATCCCGTGTGTTTTCAACTACCATAATCAGCCGGTGATTTCTGGAAGGATTCCCGCAGATCGGACACTCTTCCGAATCTGTCAGTGTACAACAGGTTTTGCAATACCGGATATTATGTCTGGCATCCACTATAGTGTCCGCCAGTTTCTCTACCCGGTCCTGAGGCATATTCAGGATATGGAAAGCCAGCCTCTGGGCCGATTTGCTTCCGATCCCCGGCAGTGAGGAAAGTTCTTCAATCAGCCTGCTGATCTGCCTGCTATAGTAGTCCATCAGAAAGGAAATCCTCCGCCAAGGCCGCCTGTAATCTTAGCCATGGACTGCTGGGACAGTTCCTCCATCTGCCGCAACGCCTCGTTGGTAGCAGCCATAATAAGATCCTCCAGCATTTCTATATCATCCGGATCTACTACCTCTTCAGCCAGCTTTATTTTCACAACTTCCTTTTTGCCGGAAACAGTTACCTCCACAGCTCCGCCTCCTGCAGATGCCGTTACTTCCTTCTCTTCCAGCTCCTTTGTTGCTTCTTCCATCTGGCGCTGCATCTTCTGCGCCTGCTTCATCAGATTATTCATGTTTCCCGGCATTCCTCCCGGAAATCCACCTTTTCCTTTTGCCATTTATCCTGACTCCTTCCTAATATTTATTTAATTGCCGTTCACATTCTGACACGCCGGAAACCCGGCGCCAGAATCCGACATGTACAGTAACATTATTCATCCTCAATTTCAATATCCATATGCACAATCTTTTCCAGATCCACATAATTTTCTTCAAAAGGGCGCCCTGTATCATTCTGCCGGATCAAAAGTTCAACCTCTTTCCCGATCTGGCTGGATATCATACTCTCAATTTCCTGCTTATGGGCGCCTTCACTGATATAGGTATATGCCATATCATCATCAAATACCAGCATCAATTTGTTATCCCCGCCAAAGCTCAGGTTGGCATACTTCAGATATGAGCGCACCAGTCCCGGCAGTTCCCGGATCATGGAACGCCAGTTTTTCACAATCTGGCGGATATCATCCGGAATCGCTGCCGGCAGTTCCCGGTCCCTTCCCGAAGAATGTACTGGCATTTCATCCGCTTCATCCACAGTCTGTCCAGACTGATTCTGTACTATTACGCCATTCTCCACCTGCTGTTCCAGACGGGCAACCCTGTCCATCAGGGCATCCTGCGTTGTCTCCATGGATGGACGGCACAATTTTATAAGCGCAATCTCAATCAGCACCCTTTTCTGGGGCGCATACCGGATCTGTCCGGAAAGTTCAGAAAACACACGGATATACCGCATAATCATATCACTTTCCACCATCCAGGCCTCCTCTTTCAAAAGGGCCAGATTCTCACTGGACATATCCAGAACATCTTCCATCTGATCCGATACTTTGACCAGAAGCAGATTTCTCAGATACCAGATAAAATCTGTTACAAACTGTCCCAGCTCCCTGCCCTGGACAATCAGTTCCTCCAGCACACAGATTGCTTCTGTCACATTGCCAGCCAGCACAGCTCTCAGCAATCTGCTGAACACCTCGGTATCAACAGCCCCCAGTACCTCCAGCACATGATCATAGGTCAGTTTCTGCCCCAGATAAAACGCAATACACTGATCCAGAAGGCTCAGCGCATCCCGCATAGATCCATCGGCAGCTCTGGCTATATACCGGACCGCTTTTTCCTCTGCCTCTACCTGTTCCTGCCTCATCAGATCCATCAGACGTTCAGCAATGGTATCAATAGAGATTCTGTGAAAGTCATATTTCTGACAGCGGGAAAGAATCGTAACCGGAATCTTATGGGATTCTGTCGTCGCCAGAATAAAAATCACATAGGAGGGCGGTTCTTCCAGCGTTTTCAAGAGCGCGTTAAAGGCGCCAATGGAAAGCATATGCACCTCATCGACAATATAGACTTTATAACGGCCTTCTGTGGGGGAATAGGAGACCTCCTCCCGGATCTGCCGGATATTTTCTACACCGTTGTTGGAGGCCGCGTCAATCTCTATTACATTCATGGAAGTACCTGCTGCAATCGCTTTACAGGAAGAGCACTCTCCACACGGGCTTCCATCCACCGGGTTCTCACAATTCACTGCCTTCGCGAAAACCTTCGCCACAGTTGTCTTCCCCGTTCCCCGGGTTCCGCAGAACAGATAAGCATGACCGATCCGCCCTGCCTTAATCTGATTCTTCAAAGTTGTTACTATATGTTCCTGCCCTTTTACCTCATCAAACTGGCCGGGCCGGTACTTACGATATAAAGCCGTATATGACATGCTCGGCTCCTTCTTTCCAAATTAATCACCAAAACAGATGCCGATCTGCTTCGCTTCCTGGATCAGCTGGCAGTCCGGATCCACTGTCTTCAGTTTTCCTGCAACATTTCCCAGGGGAATCCTCTCTGTCCGGCCATTGACCATACCAATCATATATCCATAATCCTGGTCAAGAATAGCCTGTGCTGCAGCTGCTCCCAGCTGGGTACAAAGCACACGGTCATAAGCACAGGGGCTTCCTCCTCTCTGCATATGCCCCGGAACAGTCACCCGCACTTCACGTCCGGTCTTTTCCTCTACCAGGGCAGCCACTTCATAAGACACAGACGGATATTTGCTTTTCCTGAGCTTCGCTTTCATTTCCTTCTTGGAAAGCTTTGCGTCCTGTTTAGAGATGGCGCCTTCCGCTACCGCCAGAATCGTAAAACCTTTTCCCTGCTTTGTACGCTTATCAATCGCCGCGACCACTTTATCAATATCATAAGGGATCTCCGGTATCAGGATAATATCCGCGCCTCCCGCGATTCCCGCATGAAGAGGCAGCCATCCCACTTTATGCCCCATAATCTCTACAATAAATACCCGGTTATGGGAAGCTGCTGTAGTATGAATATAGTCAATTGTATCTGTTGCAATATTTAATGCACTCTGGAAACCAAAAGTAATATCAATTCCCCAGATATCATTATCAATCGTCTTCGGAAGATGAATCACATTCAGGCCTTCCTCCCGGAGCAGGTTTGCCGTCTTCTGCGTTCCATTGCCGCCCAGAATCACCAGACAGTCCAGATTCAGCTTATGATAGGTATGTTTCATAGCCTCTACCTTGTCCAGTCCATTCTCATCCGGCACACGCATCAGTTTGAAGGGCTGCCTTGAAGTACCGAGAATCGTTCCTCCTTTCGTCAGGATTCCCGAAAAATCTGAAGACGTAAGCAGTCTGTAATTTCCATAAATCAGTCCCTTATATCCATCATAAAACCCGTAAATTTCCAGATCATCCACACTGTGACTCAGTCCCTTTACTACACCGCGCATGGCGGCATTCAACGCCTGGCAGTCTCCTCCACTGGTTAATATTCCAACTCTTTTCATTTCCATTCCCTCCCGTTTTTATATCCGGCAGATTCTTCTATTTTATTTTATGGGCAGACCTTAACCGGACCATTCTCCGCCACATAATGATATTTTCCATCTTCGCCCAGATACACTTCCAGATTACAGGATACATTCTGGGACGGATCCGGATGATCCTTCCACAAATCATACAGCTTCGGAAGAAAAACCGGCCACTGACTGGCTTCATAATCCTCATGGTCTGTCGCCCAGTTCGGAGTTGGTTTATAATCCGGATTCTCCTTTATCAGATCCATGACAAAAGCCGGAGGCATAGAACATTTTGAATTTACCACAGTCGCGGTGATATGCACAATACCGCCTTCTACATCTTCCCACATATGAATCGTAGAATCCACCAGCTCGCCGGGATCATTCATCACGCCCTCACAGATCACATGCTTCAGACAGGTTTTCAGCGGAAAAAACGGCGTCAGCTCCAGCCGGTGAATCTCCACCCCTTCACCGCCAAATACCGGTATGCCTTTTCCGACTGTTTCTGAAATCATATGGACAGACTTTTCAAAACCGACTTCTGCCGGTGATTTCACCCAGGTAAACTTTTTATGGGATCCAGGCGCCCAGAGGTAATATCCCTTTTCCATATTCGCCCAGAACCAGTCCAGCATTTCAGATGTCAGTCCCGGAAGAAAATGCTGCTTCTGTGAAGGAAGCACATATCCCTTCTCCACAGCCTCGTCGGTGAGTTCCAGGGACGGAAGCAGCGGATCCGGTTTTACCGGAGATTCAAAGGGCATCAGATCAATATAGATATTATCTGATACCGGCTGATACGTCTGCCCTGCATTTGGTGTATAGATTATCTTTCCTGCCATGGCCATACCTCTCTTTTCTCTGTCTTTTCAGACAGCCTCTTTCGCCATCTTCTGTTTATTTAATCGTTTTGATGTTATCATTCAAATCAGAGTTTGTCAACGCTGCCCGGTCTTTCCCATTTACAATTCAAAGTAAAAAATTCTCCTGGAAAACCGCTGGCATATAACACACTGCAGTCAATAACTGTACTGGAAAACAACAAAAATCGCAGCCGTTCAGGCTTCCGGCTGCTCTGTCGATAGAGGAAGGGCGGTAATCGTTACACAAAATTTCAGAAAAAGCAAAAAAAGAATTGACGCTCATTTCGAAAACATTTATAATGAGAATCCATGGAGACGTATCGAAGTGGTCATAACGGGGCTGACTCGAAATCAGTTAGCCGGTTCATCCCGGCTCGCGGGTTCGAATCCCGCCGTCTCCGCTATTTTCCATGGGGCATTAGCGCAGTTGGGAGCGCGCCACACTGGCAGTGTGGAGGCCACGGGTTCAAGTCCCGTATGCTCCATTTAATCCTATATTTGTTCTGTCGGAATTTATATGAATTTAAAGAATTTTGTGAAACCACTCCGGAAATCATTTGCCGTATAATTTACTACAGCAAATGATTTCCGGAGTGGTTTCACATATCAGAAGAGAATTATCTGCTTTTCCCAGATGTTTTTGTTTCTTTTTTCTGTTTCGTATTCCTCTTGTCTTTCGACGGCGCCATTACCTTATCATAAGAAGGAAACACTGCGATCAGCACAGCTGTCAGCAATGCCATCAGCGCTAAAATTCCCCAGCCGGTCAGGGGGTTATAGACAGTATCTTCCTGTCCTGCGTATCCGATTATCCCCAGTCCGGCCGTAATCGGATAAAAATCTGTCAGTCCCCGGCCTGCAACAAAGATTCCGCAAAAGCCATAGAAAAAGGCAATCCCTGTTCCCGCAAAGAAATGATCCCGCTTTCTTCCAAACCAAACAATCAGAGGGGCAACCGCCACAAAATTGAACAGTGCAACCGCGCAAATCTGCACCAGGGACTTCTTGATCTCTGTAATACCCATAGTTTCACAATGCAGAACAAACGCACCGGCAAATAGTGTACAAATAAAGCTGAACAGAGCGAACAGAATGGTCAGCAGTCCGGTGACGATCAGTTTTCCAATCAGAAGCTGTTTCTGAGAGACCGGAACTGTGATCATCGATTTTAATGTATTGTCCGTGTATTCACGATTGATGATATAACCACCGGTCAGTACGATGACAAAAGGAAATCCCAGGCTGAAATTATTCCAGATAACGTTATCCGCAAACACTTCGTAGGCAACAGACCCGCTGTCAAACAAGGTCTGGAAAACAGCCAGCGCAAATACAAAAAATACCGCGACTATACCAACCCACAGAATACTGTATCGTTTTAATTTATAAAATTCTCCAATCACAATATTTATCATGTCAATCCTCCCTTATACCTCGCTTCTCCTGTAGAAAAATATGGACAGCAAAGAAAACACACAGGCATAAACTGCCATAATACCAATCATATACGGCGTCGGTTTTGTGTAGGGCAGGATGTACGAAAGTGCGTCTTCTACTGGCATGACTCCCAGATACCATTTCATAATAAGAGGGATCGGCAGGACGGAAGCGAGATTGTCCACCAGCTCCGGGCTTGTGCCGAACATCATCGTGATCGCGAAACTGACCACGGCATAGGCAAATGAGAGGATGATAGAAAAAATATAACTTCTGTTGCTGATCAGGATTACCATAATCACGGGCAACGTGCCGATCAGAACAAAAATCCCCAGGCAGACACTGACGCCCAGACGGAGCAGCACATGGTTCACATTCCCTACAATCAGACCGCCCGCCAGGGAGGCTCCCAGCCCGGCGACGGAATAGATCACAGACAGCCCCAGCAGCACACACAATTTGGAAAAAAGGATCCTGGATCTGGAAACGGGGATTACCAACAGATTTTTCAGGGTATCATTGTCCCGTTCCATCAAAAACAGCATCGTGGCAATCACGCCCAGCACACAGGGCAGAAACAGGAGATCGCCGAGGAGGAAAACCGCGCGGAAAAGCTGGTCGAAGGTCTGGCTGTCTCTGGCCATCAAAAGGGTCAGAACCATCGGGAAAAGAACCGCCGCCCCTATGGTAAGCTGAACAAATTTCTTTCGTTTTAATTTTTGAAATTCACAGGCAATCAGATCAGGCAATCCCCTCACCTCCTGTAACTTTTTTGAAGTAGTCCTCCAGAGTGGCCTCAAATAAATGGGACTCATAAAGATCAATGCCGGTTTCGATAAAAGCCCGGTTAATGACCGCAACTGGCAAAGCCACATCGTAAAGAGCAAGCCTCCGGTCGTCCATGATTTTAAAGTTATCTGTATGAAACTGCTCCTCCAGAATCCGGGCGGCCTGTGAAGGATCAGACAGTTCAAAATGGATATACCTGCTGTTTTTTCTCTCCAATTCTGCCAGACTCTCCTCCTCCAGCAGAACCCCATGGTCAATAATACCAATATCGTCCGCCAGCAGGGAAATCTCCGAGAGGATATGACTTGAGATCAGGATGGTCTTCCCATGCTCATTGCACAGATCCCGGATAAACTTCCGGATCTCCGCGATGCCGATGGGATCAAGACCGTTAATAGGTTCGTCGAGAATCAGCAGTTCCGGATCATGCATGATTGCCAGCGCGATGGCAAGCCGTTGTTTCATGCCAAGGGAATACTGGGCATATAACTTTTTGTCCCGGTATGGCAGCCCTACGACTTCCAGAGCGTCGGCAACCGCAGTCCGCTTCGGTACACCCCGCAGCCGGGCAAAAATACTGAGATTTTCTGTCCCGGTCAGATTCGGATAAAAACCGGGGGACTCGATCAGGCTTCCTACCCTGGGAAGGATCTTTTTTGCGCCGGTCTGAATATTTTCCCCGAAGAGAATGGCCTCCCCCTCCGTTGGAACAGTCAGTCCCAGCAACATTTTCATTGTTGTTGTCTTCCCGGCTCCATTGCGCCCGAGAAGGCCATAGATCCGCCCTGCCTTCACATGGATATTCAGGTTGGCGACACTTTTCTGGCCGTCGTACTGTCTGGTCAGGTTTTTTGTTTCAATCATATAATCACTCACAATAGTCCCTCCTATCTGGTAATTGTTTCATTTATCTTATCACGCCAACCTAACCTGAACCTAACCTGAACCTTGCCAGAACCTAAAAAATCCCCTGCCGGTCATGGCAGGGGGGAAGATGTAAAGGCAGGGAATTGAACGGTAAATCTGGTTCCTGTGTCTGGCACACTTTCTGCGGATATGGATCCGCCCATCTTTTCCACAATTTGTTTCGCAATAGAAAGCCCCAGTCCGCTTCCCTTTTCCGAACGGCCCATATCGCATTTATACAGCCGGTCAAAGATGTGCGCAAGATCACTTTTTGAAATCCCGACACCGTTATCCGACACAGAGACGCTGATCTGCCGGTTATTTGTTTCCAGTAAAATGCCTATATGACTGGCGCGGCTGTGAGCAATCACATTCTGGATCAGATTATTGACAACACGCCGGTATGCATCTGTGTCCAGCTGCGCCAGGCACGGAGCCTCAGGTATGGAAATGTCAAAGGCGAGGCTGTTCTCCTCCAGAACAGGTACCCAGTCTTTCAGGGTCTCTCTGGTCAGCTCTGTTATCTCCACAGGCTCCATAACAAACGGAAATTCATCTGAATTTAATTTAAACCAGTCAAAAAGAACGTCAATATACGCTTTCAGATCATGGGCTTTCTTCCCGGCAGTACGGATATAGCCGTCACGTTCCTCTCCGGATACAATCCCCCGGCAGGCGGCGTCCAGATAGCCGATCAATGTGGTGAGCGGCGTCCTCACATCGTGGGACAGACTTGTCATGAGCTGCCTGTTCGTCTCATCATTCCGGCGCATGACAGCGAGCTGCTCCTCATATCCCGAAACAATCTGATTGACCTGGTAAGCGATGGAGGCAGTCAGATCGTCTGGCTTTGCCAGCAATTTCCGGTTTCCATTCCCCTCCCCGATTTCCAAAAGAATATTCTCCATTTCCCGCAGCTGTGCTTTTGTGTTCAGCAGCCGGATCAGCAGAGCAAAAATCACACAGACTGCTGCGATTCCCAATACAAACATGATAATCACCATTTCATTTCCCATATTCCATATACCTCAGAGTTCCTTACTGAACCGGTAACCGATTCCCTTCACGGTCTGGATCACCGAAGGCGAAGCAGGGTCTGGCTCCACCTTTTTCCGAAGCTTGCTGATCATGACCATAATGCTGGCGTCATCATAGCAGTATTCCTCCTGCCAGACCGCTTCGTAGATCTGTTTTTTTGTCATGATTCTGCCCTGATGATGGGCCAGATACAAAAGAAGCTCAAACTCCTTGTTCGGCAGTTCAAACGTCCCCTGCCCGGTAGTCACACTACGGTCATCCAGGTTGATTTCCAGACCTGTATAGGAGAGAATTCCCCCGGATGTGTCCATTCCATTCAGCACAGTATATCGCCGGATAAGGGAGACGGCTCTGGCCAGAAATTCATCCATGTTAAAGGGCTTTGCCAGATAGTCGTCCGCTCCGGCGCGCAGACCACGCACTTTGCTGGCATTATCATCTTTTGCCGTCAGCATCAGAACCGGAACAGCGCTGTCCGCCCGAATCTCCTCCAGCACCTCAAAGCCGCTGAGTCCCGGCATCATGACATCCAGCACCACCAGCTGATAGCTGCTCTCTGAAAGGGCCGCAAGACCTTCTCTGCCGGAGCAGCAACAGTCCGCCTGCATCTGTTCTGCTTGAAGCTGCTTCTTCAGCAGAGCGCATAATTCTCTGTCGTCATCTATAATCAGAATTTTATTCATGATAACCTTATCCTTCTTTCCCAATTTGACCATTTTCCTAATATCTGGCCGGATCACTATAAAAAGAAACCATCTTATCTCCCAATATGAATCCTGGATGCCAGACACGCCGCTCCATATCCATTGTCAATATTTACCACGCCAATTCCGTTGGCGCAACTGTTCAGCATGGAAAGGAGCGCTGCAAGGCCCCCGAAACTGGCCCCATAGCCTACGCTGGTGGGAACAGCAATTACAGGAACCTGCACCAGACCTCCCACCACACTGGCAAGGGCTCCTTCCATTCCCGCAATGACAATCACTACATCTGCCTGCAGGATACGGTCCATTTTATCAAACAGCCGGTGAATCCCCGCAACACCCACATCAAAAACCCGTTCCACCCGGTTCCCGAAATACTCTGCGGTCAGCGCCGCCTCCTCCGCCACCGGAATATCTGAGGTGCCTGCAGTCACCACCGCAATCGGTCCTTTTGTCTGCACCGGCTCCGGCTTTTCTCCAATAGTGATAATCCGGGCCTGTTTATGATAAACCGCTTCCGGAGCGGTTCCGAACACAGCTTCATAATCTGCCTGGTCTGCCCGGGTCACCAGAATCCGGCTGTTATTTTTCTTCATATGTTCCACAATACCTGTAATCTGTTCCGGCGTTTTTCCCTGTCCGAAGATCACTTCAGCTTCTCCCGTCCGGAGATTTCTGTGCTGGTCTATATTGGCATAACCAATATCTTCATATGGAAGATTCTTCAGTTGTTCCATTGCGGACTCTATGCTTACCTCATGAGAAGATACCTGCGATAAAAGCTTTTCCAGATACGTTACATCCATATTTTTTCCTCCGTTCCTGCCGGCAAATAGAATCTGCCGGATTTACAAACATTTCACTCTGTATATCTCAGAATTCTTGCCGGATTTCCCGCCACTACCGCATTATCCGGAATATCCTTTGTCACCACGCTTCCCGCGCCGACTACCACATTATTTCCAATTGTCACGCCGGAAAGCACAACACAATGACCGCCAAACCAGACATTATCACCTACTGTAATCGGTTTCCCATATACATAATTTGCCACCCTTGTTTTTGAATCCATCGGATGATTCACTGTATAAAATCCGCACTCCGGCCCGATCAGGCAGTTGTCGCCGATGGTGATGGGCGCTGCGTCCAGCATAACGCAGGCAAAATTCGCGAAAAAGTTCTTTCCCACATGAAGGTTAAAGCCATAATCACAATAAAACGGCGGTTTAATGAAAATATCATCTCCGCACTCTCCGAACAGTTCCTGCAGAATTCTCAGCCTTTCCTCCGGCTGGTCTTCTGTCGTGCGGTTAAACTGAGCTGCCAGAGCCCGCGCCCGGCTTTTCATCGCACTGATCTCCGCATCACTGTTCCAGAACATTTCTCCATCTCTGAGTTTTTCAGCCTCTGTTCTTGTGTCATTTTTCTGTTCCATGTCTTGATCTCCCTCATTTACTTACTAACCTGTCACATGATCCAGCTTTTCTTTTCCAGCCTCCTGCATGTCACCCATTCTTTCATTCCGGACTTAGCGGGCGCAGATGATCAATAAATTTCCGGACCTGGGGCTTCATATTATTGGGGTTCCAGGCGCAGATAATCCCATTTATCTGATCCGTCACCGGAATCCTTACCAGATTTGAATTCTCCGGACAATCAAAATAAGCGTCTGTCAGAAGCAGTGCCTTCTCCTGGTTCCGGAATAAATATTTAACCTCATAAGCATTCCGGTATCCCGGCACCACATGAGGCTTCACATGATACCTGCTCAGACGCTCTGTCAAGTCCTCCAGATGGGTCTTCCTCTGCCTCTGTTCTAATGTCGCAAAATTCTCATATAAAATATCTGCTGTTTTCAGGGAAGCCCTGCCCGCCAGCGGATGGCTGGCGCTCATAATCACCTGGGCGCAGGAACAGGCCGCCCATTTCCAGCAGAGTCCCAGGTCATCCAGGGTAAAACGCTCAAAATCCGGCACCATGATCAGATCATATTTCCCCAATACCAGATCATCCTCCAGATCTGTCATATAGTCGCTGGCCAGCTCCAGCTCAATGTCGGGACAGGCCTTATGAAACTGTTCTTCAATCTCCCAGAAATACAGTTCCGGACGCGCAGTATTTAAAATCCCGATATGCAGAATTCTGTATTCCTGATTCTGGATAGATAACGCTTCCAGATAACTGTCATGGAGCGCTCTCACCTGCTTCTTCCAGTCATTATACAGAATTCTCCCTGCATCCGTCAGATGGATCTCCCGGGTCGTTCTCAGAAATATTTTTATGCCCAGTTCCTTTTCCAGCTTTGCAACGCTCTTGCTTACCGCAGACTGAGTCATATTCAGATATGAACTGGCTTTTACAAACCCTCCCTGGTCTGCCACCTGCAGAAAAACCAGAATCTGCTGTATTGAGATATTCGATAAAGAAAAATCCATATCGCTCCTCCATCTGTTTTACAATATTTTACTCCATCAATCTGGAATTTTCTCGCTGTTTTTCATAATTTCTCTTTGTTTTTGCTATTATACGTCAGATCGTTTATGACATCAATAATATTTATTCCTTTAACTCATAAATTTGGCCATATTATTCTCCAGATAGTTCTTTTAACTATCTATGGCATACGTTATCTGGCTGCATTGATGCTGATGATTTTCCAGAACGGTTCCATGTTAATCCCCGGTCTCGCAACCTTCTTTGTAGGTTTTGGTATCGGCAGTATCGGTAACCTGATTCCTTCCATGACCGGTACCTGCTTCGGCCGTTTCGGATTCATCCAGGCAAACCTTCTGATCGCCCCCGATCAATACGGCAGTCCGCTCCACAGCGCTGATCATTATTGGCGCCATCGG
>CAYLWI010000039.1:0-17542 GCA_964387345.1 uncultured Eubacterium sp.
ATGCCTTTTCCCTTGTCAAGCACATTTTCCGGATTTTTACCCGGATCATTATAGAAAAAGCTTTATTTCCCGGATAATATAACCTCTGTATATATGGCATTGCTCTTTCTGCTGAAAAAGAGACCGGACATTTCTTTTTATAAAACATCCAGTCTCTCCTGTTTTTATATGATTCATCTACGGCTATTACTCTGTAACCGGTTCTTCCTCTGCCAGAGCCGCTGCTTCTGAGGGTTCCTCTGTTGCTTCTGTTTCCAGAACAGCCTCCTCCGTCTCATTCTCATCGTCAAAATCAATATCTCCGAAATCAATCTCATCATTCTCATCGATATCTGAATCAAGACGGATGGAACGGTAGCGTTTCATACCTGTTCCGGCCGGAATCAGCTGTCCGATAATCACATTCTCCTTCAGGCCGATCAACGGATCTGCTTTTCCCTTAATGGCAGCATCTGTCAGAACCTTTGTGGTCTCCTGGAAGGATGCGGCAGACAGCCATGATTTCTTGGCCAGGGAAGCTTTTGTAATTCCCAGCAGCACCTGCTTTGCTTCAACCAGCTCTCTGCCTTCTGCCTCAAGTCTGGCGTTGGTATCCTCATATTCAAGAACATCCACCAGAGTCCCCGGAAGGAAATCGGAATCTCCGTTATTCTCTACACGGACATTCTTCATCATCTGACGGACAATAACCTCGACATGCTTATCATTGATCTCAACGCCCTGGAGGCGGTATACTCTCTGAACTTCACGGAGCAGATAATCCTGTACCGCGCGGATTCCCTTGATCTTCAGAATATCATGAGGGTTCACGCTGCCTTCTGTCAGAACATCTCCGGCCTCCAGCACATCCCCATCCATAACCTTAATCCGGGAACCATATGGTATCAGATAAGTCTTTGCTTCTCCATTCTCCGGATTGCTCACCACAATCTCACGCTTCTTCTTTGTGTCCTTAATGGTGACTGTACCGGGAATCTCAGTAATAATCGCAAGTCCTTTTGGCTTTCTTGCCTCAAAAAGCTCTTCCACACGGGGAAGACCCTGTGTAATATCGTTACCTGCGACACCGCCGGTATGGAAAGTACGCATGGTAAGCTGTGTGCCAGGCTCGCCGATCGACTGTGCCGCGATAATACCAACTGCCTCTCCTACCTGTACAGCCTGACCAGTTGCCATGTTAGCGCCGTAACATTTTGCACAGATTCCCACATGGGAACGGCAGCTCAGTACGGTACGGATCTTAATTCTTGTCAGCGGCTCTCCCGTCTCATCCACGCCCTTACTCATTATGAGCGCCGCCCGTCTGGGCGTAATCATGTGGTTTGCTTCCACAAGAACATTGCCTTCTTTATCACAGATATCTTCACAGGCAAAACGTCCTGTAATACGTTCCTGGAGACTCTCAATCTCCTCCTTGCCGTCCATGAAACCGTACACATACATGCCCGGAATCTCATCACCGGCCGCGCAGCAGTCAATCTCACGGATAATCTGATCCTGTGACACATCTACCAGACGGCGGGTCAGATAACCGGAATCGGCTGTACGAAGAGCCGTATCAGACAGACCCTTCCGCGCTCCATGGGCAGACATGAAGTATTCCAGTACATCCAGCCCCTCACGGAAATTGGACTTGATCGGCAGCTCGATGGTACGGCCTGTTGTATCAGCCATCAGTCCGCGCATACCGGCCAGCTGCTTGATCTGCTTATCAGAACCACGGGCTCCGGAATCCGCCATCATGAAAATATTGTTGTATTTATCCAGACCGGAAAGCAGTTCGTGGGTAAGAATATCATCCGTCTCTTTCCAGGTCTCAATCACCTCTTTATAACGCTCTTCCTCGTTGATCAGGCCTCTCTTATAATTCTTGGTGATCATATCAACCGTATCCTGCGCCTGCCGGATCAGCTCCGGCTTCTTGGCCGGCACTGTCATGTCGGAGATAGATACCGTCATGGCAGCTCTTGTCGAATACTTATAACCCATGGACTTGATATCATCCAGCACCTCGGCAGTCCTGGTAGCGCCGTGAATGTTAATGACTTTTTCCAGAATCTGTTTCAGTCCCTTTTTCCCTACATGGAAATCTATCTCAAACTTAAGGGCATTCTCCTCAATACTTCTGTCCACAAAACCAAGATCCTGCGGAAGGATTTCGTTGAACAGCATCCGCCCCAGTGTGGTCTCTACCATGGCTGAAATATGTCTGCCTTCAAATTCGCCTTCTCTGCGGACAAACAGTTTCTGATGAAGAGAAATATAGCCATTCTCATATGCCAGGATCGCTTTGTTGATATCATCAAAATAATGTCCCAGAAGATCTTCTATGGTGCAGACTGTAATACGCCTGCGCCCGGGATCCACATTGACTCTGACAACAGAATCCTCCCCGAGTACCACATGATCCTTTTTATACTGTCTTAATGCGTCCTGGGCCGCTTCAGGAGTATCATACTGCGCGGCAACTTTTTTCAGCTCATCCTGGGATGCGCGGAAAGCAGCAATTGCCTGGTTTATAAAATACTCGCTGTCCCCGCCCTGTTCCATGACGCCGGCCGCCTCAGTCTCGTCCGTACCAAACTCAGCCACAATCCCGGTTCCCTTTTCTGTTCCTGTATAATCCGGGAACTTATGCATGGTCAGATAATAAATTCCCAGAACCATATCCTGTGAAGGCACTGCCACCGGACCGCCATCGGAAGGCTTCAGAAGATTATTCGGGGAGAGCAGCATAAAGCGGCACTCTGCCTGGGCTTCCACAGAAAGCGGAAGATGAACGGCCATCTGGTCACCATCGAAATCGGCATTAAAAGCGGTACAAACCAGCGGATGAAGCTTGATTGCTTTACCCTCAACCAGAATCGGCTCAAAAGCCTGGATGCCGAGTCTGTGCAGTGTCGGGGCACGATTCAGCATAACAGGGTGTTCCTTAATTACTTCTTCCAGAACATCCCAGACTTCTGTCTGCATTTTCTCCACCATCTTTTTTGCACTCTTAATATTATGGGCGGTTCCGTTTGCCACCAGTTCTTTCATGACAAAAGGCTTAAAAAGCTCAATGGCCATCTCCTTCGGCAGACCGCACTGATAAATTTTCAGCTCCGGCCCCACAACGATTACGGAACGTCCGGAATAATCCACACGTTTTCCCAGAAGATTCTGCCGGAAACGTCCGGATTTACCCTTTAACATATCCGAAAGAGATTTCAGGGCGCGGTTACCAGGTCCGGTTACCGGTCTTCCCCGGCGCCCGTTATCAATCAGGGCATCTACAGCTTCCTGAAGCATACGCTTCTCGTTGCGGACAATAATATCCGGCGCGCCCAGCTCCAGCAGCCTTCTCAGACGATTATTACGGTTAATAATTCTTCTATATAAATCATTAAGGTCAGAAGTGGCAAAACGCCCGCCGTCCAGCTGGACCATGGGACGGAGATCTGGCGGAATCACGGGAATTACAGTCATGATCATCCACTCCGGCCGGTTTCCGGATTCACGGAAAGACTCTACAACCTCCAGTCTCTTAATGATTCTGGCGCGTTTCTGCCCGGTAGCATTCTTCAGGACAGCCTTCAGCTCCGCAGAATCTTTTTCCAGATCAATGGCCTTCAGTAATTCCATGATGGATTCCGCGCCCATTCCCACACGGAAATCGCTGCCGTACTTTTCTCTTGCCTCCTGATACTCAGCCTCAGACAGTACCTGCTTATACTGAAGATCTGTAGTACCTTTATCCAGCACAATATAAGAAGCAAAATAAAGCACCCTCTCAAGAATACGTGGAGACAAATCAAGAATCAGTCCCATACGGCTGGGAATTCCCTTGAAATACCAGATATGAGATACGGGAGCCGCCAGTTCAATATGTCCCATACGCTCTCTTCGGACATTGGATTTGGTAATCTCCACGCCGCACCGGTCACATACCACGCCTTTATAACGAATCTTTTTATATTTTCCGCAGTGACACTCCCAGTCTTTGCTGGGACCGAAAATACGTTCGCAGAACAAACCGTCTTTTTCCGGTTTCAGGGTTCTGTAATTAATGGTTTCCGGTTTCTTTACTTCGCCCCGTGACCATTCCAGTATTTTCTCCGGTGAAGCCAGACCGATCCGGATCGCGTCAAACGCAACCACCTGCTTTGCCTCGTTTTTGTTTGTTTCTGGCATTTACGACACTCCCTTCCTTTATTCTTCGTCAAGGATCATCTGATCATCCTGCATATCAAAATCATCTTCCAGCTCCTCTTCCACATTCACCAGCTCTTCATTTTCATTGAACTCCTGTTTCGAAAAGCCCATAGCCCCGAAAGACTCTTTCTCCTCATAGTTAAAATCCCGGTCTCCCTGGATGATAGCATTCAGATCTGTATTCCCATACTCGCTGGTCTCCAGCAGAGTTACTTCTTCCCCGTTTTCATCCTCCAGGGTAACATCCAGCCCAAGGGACTGCAGCTCTTTCAGGAGAACCTTGAAGGATTCCGGAATCCCCGGTTCGGGGATATTATCACCCTTAATAATTGCTTCATATGTCTTCACACGTCCGATCACATCATCAGACTTCACAGTCAGGATTTCCTGCAGCGTATAGGCAGCGCCATAAGCCTCAAGAGCCCATACTTCCATCTCCCCGAAACGCTGTCCGCCGAACTGGGCTTTTCCTCCCAGAGGCTGCTGTGTAACCAGAGAATAAGGACCGGTGGAACGCGCATGAATCTTATCGTCAACCAGATGATGCAGCTTCAGGTAATGCATGTGCCCGATGGTAACCGGACTGTCGAAATACTCGCCGGTACGTCCGTCACGCAGCCTTACCTTTCCGTCGCGGGAAATGGGAACGCCTTTCCAGAGGCTTCTGTGATCCCTGTTCACATCCAGATAATCCATGACATCCTGCGGCAGGATATCCTTGTATTTGTCGTAAAAATTTTCTTCTCCTTCACCGGCTTCGTCTGTATCAAAGGGTATATTGACATAATCGTTTGCCAGCTCCAGAGTATCCATAATATCTTTCTCATTTGCGCCGTCAAAAATCGGCGTCGCAATGTTAAATCCGAGAGCCCTGGCAGCAAGGCTCAGATGAATCTCCAGCACCTGCCCGATATTCATACGGGAGGGCACGCCCAGCGGATTCAGCACGATATCCAGGGGACGCCCATTGGGAAGGAACGGCATATCCTCTACCGGCAGCACGCGGGAAACCACACCTTTATTACCATGACGGCCGGCCATCTTGTCACCGACAGAGATCTTTCTCTTCTGGGCAATATAGATGCGGACCGCCTGATTTACGCCTGGAGACAGCTCATCTCCATTCTCTCTTGTAAACACCTTCGCATCCACAACGATACCATACTCCCCATGAGGCACTTTCAGGGATGTATCGCGCACTTCCCTGGCTTTCTCACCGAAGATTGCGCGGAGCAGTCTTTCCTCAGCGGTCAGCTCGGTCTCTCCCTTGGGAGTCACTTTACCTACCAGAATATCACCTGCGCGGACCTCTGCGCCAATACGGATGATACCTCTCTCATCCAGATCCTTCAACGCGTCATCGCCCACGCCGGGAACGTCACGGGTAATCTCCTCCGGTCCCAGCTTGGTATCACGGGCCTCTGCCTCATATTCTTCAACATGAATCGATGTATACACATCATCCTGAACCAGACGCTCGCTCAGCAGAACGGCATCCTCGTAATTATAACCTTCCCAGGTCATGAATCCGATCAGCGGGTTCTTTCCAAGTCCCAGCTCGCCATTTGCGGTGGAAGGGCCATCGGCAATCACCTGCCCCGCCTCTACATGCTCGCCCTTATATACAATAGGTCTCTGGTTATAACAGTTGGACTGGTTGCTCCGGGCAAACTTGGTCAGCTTAAAGACTTCCCGGCTGCCATCGTCATCGTATTTAATTGTAATCTCATTGGAGCAGGCGCGCTCGATCACTCCCGCACGCTTCGCGACTACGCAGACGCCGGAATCCACAGCAGTCTTCGCTTCCATCCCCGTTCCTACAACAGGAGCCTCTGTAGTCAGAAGCGGAACGGCCTGACGCTGCATGTTGGCTCCCATCAGAGCACGGTTGGCATCGTCGTTCTGCAGGAAAGGAATCAGCGCCGTCGCTACGGAAAATA
Source organism: uncultured Eubacterium sp. (assembly GCA_964387345.1). Lineage (GTDB taxonomy): Bacteria > Bacillota > Clostridia > Lachnospirales > Lachnospiraceae > Eubacterium_I. Next base: position 6,135 of record CAYLWI010000039.1, read on the forward strand.
CCATCTGGGGAGATACGTCCATGTAATCAAACATGCTGCGCTCATACTCCTGGGTCTCCTCACGGAAACGTCCGGAAACCATCTTCCTCACAAAATGACCTTCCTCATCCAGCTGCTCATTGGCCTGCGCCACATGATAGTTGTCTTCCTCGTCAGCTGTCATATATACAACTTCCTCAGTAACACGCGGGTTCTTCGGGTCGGATTTATCAATCTTACGGTACGGAGCTTCCACAAAACCGTACTGATTAATTCTCGCGTAAGAAGCCAGAGAGTTGATCAGACCGATATTCGGCCCCTCGGGAGTCTCAATGGGGCACATTCTTCCATAATGAGAGTAATGAATATCACGCACCTCAAAACCGGCCCGGTCTCTGGACAATCCGCCCGGTCCCAGAGCGGACAGACGACGCTTGTGGGTCAGCTCACCCAGGGGGTTGTTCTGATCCATAAACTGTGACAGCTGGGAAGAACCGAAGAATTCCTTCACCGCTGCAGTCACCGGTTTGATATTAATCAGACTCTGAGGTGTAATTGTCTCCAGATCCTGTGTCGTCATTCTTTCCCGGACTACTCTCTCCAGTCTGGACAATCCGATCCGGTACTGGTTCTGAAGCAGTTCTCCCACCGCACGGATCCGGCGATTGCCAAGATGATCGATGTCATCATCGTTTCCAAGGCCATACTCCAGGTGCATATTATAATTAATGGAAGCAAGGATATCTTCCTTGGTAATATGCTTCGGAATCAGATCATGGATATTTCTGCGGATTGCTTCCCTGATCTCATCCGGCCCTTCATTCTCTTCCAGAATCTGTGCAAGAACCGGATAATAAACCAGTTCTGTAACGCCGACTTCCTTCGGGTCTACATCCACAAAGTTTGTAATGTCAACCATCATGCTGGATAACACCTTGACATTACGCTCCTCACACTGGATCCATACATAGGGGACAGCCGCATTCTGGATACGATCTGCCAGTTCGCGGTCTGCCACAGTACCTGCTTCCGCAAGAATCTCTCCGGTAGAAGGATCCACCACATCTTCTGCCAGAACCTGTCCGTTGATCCGGTTCCGGAGCATCAGTTTTTTATTAAATTTATATCTTCCGACCTTCGCCAGATCATAACGACGGGGATCGAAGAACATTGCCATAATCAGACTCTCGGCACTCTCTACAGAAAGAGGCTCGCCGGGACGGATCTTCTTATACAGTTCCAGAAGACCTTCCTGATAATTTGTCGCAAGATCTTTGCCAAAACTTGCCAGGATCTTCGGCTCCTCGCCAAAGAGATCTATGATCTCCTGATTGGTGCCAATGCCGAGAGCACGGATCAGAACAGTAATCGGCACTTTACGGGTACGGTCAACTCTTACATAAAAAACGTCATTGGAATCTGTCTCATACTCTAACCATGCGCCACGGTTTGGAATCACAGTACAGGAATACAATTCCTTCCCGATTTTGTCATGGGAAATCCCATAATAAATGCCAGGAGAACGGACCAGCTGACTGACGATGACACGCTCCGCCCCGTTGATTACAAAAGTACCTGTCTCCGTCATCAACGGCAGATCACCCATAAAGATCTCATGCTCATTGATCTCATCCGCTTCTTTGTTATAAAGTCTGACCTTTACCTTCAGAGGAGCCGCGTATGTTGCATCCCGTTCCTTGCACTCCGGAATGGTATACTTCACGTCATCCTCACAAAGCGTAAAATCAGTAAACTCCAGACTCAGATGACCGCTGTAATCAGCAATCGGGGAAATATCATCAAACACTTCCCTGAGACCCTCGTTCAGAAACCAGTTATAGGAGTTTTTCTGAACCTCAATCAGGTTCGGCATCTCCAGAACCTGTTTCTGTCTGGAATAACTCATACGCATTGCTTTTCCGTTTTTGACCGGACGTATCCTGTTTTTCTCCATTGACGTTTCACCTCTCGTTTTATTTTCTATTCACAAGAAAATGCGTTTTCACACATCTCCCGAAAGAATCCCTGCAAGTCAGCATTTATGGTGAAAAAGGGCGTACAATGCCCACTAAACCACAATAGTGCATTTACCATAGTAACACGATTTTTCAAGGTGGTCAAGCAGAATTTTCAGAAAATACAGAAATAAAAATACAGAAATCATTTATCCCGATCTATTGACAAAAAAAGAGACTCTTCCGGTTTTATCCTTCGGAGTCTCTTTTGTTTCATCATATCTTTTCCGATACGGGAAAATTACTTAAGAGTAACTTTAGCGCCTTCAGCCTCAAGTTTAGCCTTGATGTCCTCAGCCTCAGCCTTCTCGATACCCTCTTTCACCGGCTTCGGAGCCTCATCTACAACAGCCTTAGCCTCTTTCAGACCCAGTCCGGTTACTTCACGGACAACCTTGATAACTTTAACCTTGTTCGGTCCAACTTCTGTAAGCTCTACAGTAAACTCAGTCTGCTCCTCAGCAGCAGCCGCCTCGCCGCCTGCTGCCGCCACAACAACGCCTGCTGCCGCGGATACGCCAAACTCTTCCTCGCATGCTTTTACAAGGTCATTTAACTCTAAAACAGTAAGCTCTTTAATAGCTGCAATAAATTCTTCTGTTGTTAATTTTGCCATTTTGATTTTCCTCCATTTTCTTCAATATTATAATGTACTGATTACTCAGCTGCAGGAGCCTCTTCTGCTGCGGGAGCCTCCTCAGCGGGAGCTTCCTCTGCAGGAGCAGCCTCGCAATTTGCCGCTCCGCCCTGCTCTGCGATCTGGTTAATAACACGAGCAAAATTCGTGATCGGCGACTGGATGCTGCCAAGCAGCTTGCCAAGCAGTTCGTCTCTGGACGGAATAGCAGAGATTGCCTTCATTCCTTCTGCATCATAAAAACCGCCCTCTACAACGCCGGCCTTAATTTCAAGAGCCTCTGCTGTCTTTGCAAACTTTGCAAGAATTCTCGCCGGGGCTGTCGCGTCGTCTTTGGAAATCGCGATTGCGCTGGGTCCTTCAAGCACCGGCTCAAGCGCAGCAAAATCTGTCCCCTCAAACGCACGCTTCATCAGTGTATTCTTATAAACCTTATAAGTCACACCAGCTTCTCTTAATTCTTTACGTAACTGTGTATCCTGAGCAACAGTCAGTCCGCGGTAGTCAACTACTACTACTGACTGGGCGCCGTCCACACATCCGGCGATTTCCTCTACTACAGGCTGTTTCAGTTCAACTTTTGCCACGATTTGTGCACCTCCTTCTAAATTTTTCAATCCTAAGACTTAAAAGGGAATTGCATAAAAATCCCCTCTGCCATAAAGACAGAGGGGGATACATCGTCTTTTATACAGGTACAACTGTACTCTGTAGATTCCCTCGGCAGGCCATCATGTTACGCCTTGCGGCACCTGCTGTCTTCGGCAATTGCTCATGCATTATAGCATTATATTTCTGAGATGTCAACAACAACACAAAACAAATCTTACATGAATCTGGCAGTATTTAACTTCACGCCAGGGCCCATGGTGGAAGTCATGACAACGCTTCTCAAATACTGGCCTTTCAGTGCGTTAGGTTTTGCCTTGATGATGGCATCCATAAGGGTCTGGAAGTTGTCCGCTAATTGTTCTTCGGTAAAGGATGCTTTTCCAATTGGCACATGGATAATATTAGTTTTGTCCAGTCTGTACTCGATCTTACCAGCCTTGATATCGTTAACCGCTTTGGTAACGTCCATTGTTACAGTTCCGGCTTTCGGGTTCGGCATTAAGCCCTTGGGTCCGAGGATACGTCCCAGACGTCCCACAACGCCCATCATATCCGGAGTAGCTACAACCACGTCGAAATCCAGCCATCCCTCGTTCTGGATACGGGGAATCAGCTCCTCGCCGCCAACGAAATCCGCGCCTGCCGCCTGGGCCTCGTCAATCTTGGTACCCTTTGCGAACACCAGAACCTTAACTGCCTTACCAGTTCCGTGAGGCAATACAACGGCTCCGCGGATCTGCTGCTCTGCATGACGTCCGTCACACCCGGTCCTGATATGAACCTCTACGGTCTCGTCAAACTTTGCGGTTGCATTTTCTTTCACAAGCTTAATAGCATCTGCAGTATCATACTGAACGGTTTTGTCATACTTCTTTAAAGTATCGACATATTTTTTTCCTCTTTTCATGAATAAAACCTCCTGTGGTAAATCGGGAGAGGTCCCTCCCACTCATTATTTGCAACTGATCCGTAATTACTCTTCTACGGTAACGCCCATGCTTCTTGCTGTTCCGGCGATCATACTCATGGCCGCCTCCAGGGATGCCGCGTTCAGATCGGGCTTCTTCAGTTCCGCGATCTCCTGGATCTGGGCTTTTGTGATGGTAGCGACTTTTGTCTTATTGGGTACGCCAGAACCGGACTTAATATTGCAGGCTTTCTTGATCAGAACCGGCGCCGGCGGTGTTTTTGTCACGAAGCTGAAGCTTCTGTCTGAATAAACTGTGATTACTACAGGGATGATCAGATCTCCCTGATCCGCTGTTCTGGCGTTGAACTGCTTTGTAAACTCAACAATATTCACGCCATGCTGTCCAAGTGCAGGACCAACCGGAGGAGCAGGTGTAGCCTTCCCGGCAGGGATCTGCAGTTTGATATATCCTTCTACTTTCTTTGCCATTTGAAATTGCCTCCTTTAAATTTGTATCCGTCACTTCTTTTACGGCTACTTTTTCTGAATTTCTGCGAAACTTATTTCCACCGGCGTTTCGCGGCCGAACAATTCTACATTGATGGTCACGGTCTGTTTGTTCTCGTTCATGGACTGGATCACGCCAACGGTATCTTTCCATACGCCCGCAATTACCGTTATCATATCCCCAATCTTGAAATCAACCACAATGTTTTCATCCCTGATTCCCAAAGGTCTCATCTCGGCATCTGTGAGCGGCACCGGCTTGGAGCCCGGACCTACAAACCCGGTCACACCTCTGGTATTTCTGACAACGTACCAGGTGTCATCATTCATATACATGTTGATGAGCACATATCCGGGAAACAGTTTCTTCTGGACTTTTTTCTTCGCACCGTTTCTCAATTCAACAACTTCTTCCATCGGGATCCGGACCTCGAGGATCTCATTTTCCAGATGTCTGTTTTCAATTGTCTTCTCAATGTCAGCTTTTACCTTATTCTCGTATCCGGAATAAGTGTGAACAACATACCAGTTCGCTTCTGCCATATCCTCACCTTTGCCTCCTTATAAGTTTACCAGGAAATCCACGCCATGCTGGATACCCATATCCAGTACGGCAATAATTACACCCAGGATAACGGAAACGACAACAACCGCAACGGTCTGTTTCCCAAGGGATTTCTTATCGGGCCAGACAATTTTATGAAACTCTGCCCGGAGTCCTGCAAACCAGCTTTTTTTCGAAGCCTCTTTCTTATTGCTTTCTCCCATTCTGTCACTCCTTTACTGTGCCGGATTATTTTGTTTCTTTATGTGGAGTATGTTTTCTGCAGAATCTGCAGTATTTATTTACTTCCATTCTTTCCGGATGAGCTTTCTTATCCTTCGTCAGGTTGTAATTACGCTGTTTGCACTCAGTGCATGCCAAAGTAATTTTTACGCGCACAACTTTCCACCTCCATTAAAATTCTTGATTTTTAGGCATAAAAAAAAGACCTACTTCCATCGCCCATCTACTATAGCATAGGAATCAGGCCTCCGTCAACACTTTTCTTTTCCCAAAGACAGAATATGTCACAAAATTCCACAAAAATATCTCTTTTATCAGGCATTTCCAGGATGACCTGTCTCCACAAATGCACCGGTTACAGTTCAAAAGCCTGCCGGATACTGTCATAGTGCAGGAAAATCCCCTGCTCCGCCAGTTCCCGGATCCGGACCGCATCCGCCAGTATAAAGCCATCTGTCTCGGTTTCCTGCGCATGCACATCCGACTCATCAAAATCCAGTACAAAACGATACACGTCCACAAAATAGTTATCCCCTTCACCGGGATTCTCCCTGTGATAAGTAAACAGATACCCATCCTCGCAGCCAGACACATCCAGTCCGGTTTCTTCCAGAATCTCACGGTTTACGGCATCCCGGGATTCCTCTCCCGCCTGTACTCCCCCGCCAGGCACCTCCCACCACCCGGGGGCCCAGCTTTTGGTCATCACCCGTTTTGTGATCAGAAATTTTCCGTCCGGCCGGACCACAACTCCCAGAACAGTCAGATGATATTCATCATCCTTCAGGCGCCAGTCATTGCGTTTCATGGTCCGTCCTGTTTTCTGTTTATTCTTATCATAAATATCCCAATATTCCATGTTTTCTCCCGTCCTTTCATGATCTGTTTTTCGGATTTCTTCCTATTATTTATATATTCAGTCCTTTTGCCTCGTCACATCCCAGCGCCAGGTTCAGACACTGGATTGCGGCTCCGGAAGCCCCCTTGCCCAGATTGTCAAAACGGGAGGAAACCAGAATCCGGTCCCTGTTCCCTGTTACGAAGATCTGAATGCCGTCCCAGCCGGAACAGTTATTGCTTCCCAGGAAACTTCTTGTTTCCGTCTCCGCCCCCAGCGGCATCACCTGTACAAATCTTTCTCCCGCAAAATGATTTTCATAAAGCCTGTGGATATCTTCCGGCGACGGACTGCCGTTCAGCAGATCCGCATACAGCGGAACGGATACCAGCATCCCGCTGTAGTAATCTGCCACAATGGGCGAAAACAGGGGAGAACGTTCCAGTCCGGTCACCGCCTTCATTTCCTTCAGATGCTTGTGCGTCTGGGACAGACCGTACTGACGCGGCGCATCCAGTTCCGCATCCCGCTCTCCGCTTTCATACTCCGCAATCATCTTCTTTCCTCCGCCGCTGTAGCCGGTCAGGGAGAAGCAGGATACCGGGTAATCCTCCGGCATAACGCCACCGGCAGTCAACGGATATACCAACGTAATAAATCCAGTCGCATGACATCCCGGAACAGCGATTCTCTTTCCATTTCTGACGGCATTACGGTGTTCTGGCGACAATTCGGGATAACCATAGGCCCATCCTTCCTCTGTCCGGTGCGCCGTGGAAGTGTCAATCAGAATAACCTCTTCATTCTCCACATAAGTTACTGCCTCCCGGGCCGCCGCATCCGGCAGACATAAGAAAGTAACATCAGAAGCATTGATATATTTCCGGATTTCCGCGGGATCTTTTCTTAATTCAGATGGGATTTTCAACAGTTCAATATCATCACGGTTTTCAAAACGCTCAAAAATCCTCAGACCAGTCGTCCCTTCACTGCCATCTATAAAAATTTTCTTCATATATGTCACCTCAGATTCTGTTTTTCCATACAATTTCTTTCATTTATACCATAATTGCAGTCTATTTGCAAACTGCAGTTATGATCTGATGCGTCTGCTGGCGTTTCCTCTTTCTCACTTTTACGGGGCAAAGGAATTTTTCATCCGCAGCCGCCGGAATAAACAGATTGCATTTTCATGGCTAACGCAATATTTTTTCTTGACTTTAATCCACTAACTTGCTACTATGATACCATGTTATTATTCATTTGAATATATAAAGAAAAAGAGGAGAACATCATGAAAAAGTTACTTGCACTTACACTGATCGCAGGCATGGTATTTTCCATGACCGCCTGCGGAAGCAGTAATGACACAGCAGACCAGGACAATGCGGAAGCGTCTGACAACTCTGTTTCCGCAGAAGCAGAAGCCGGTGACAGCGAAAGCGATCTGGCTTACATCCAGGATAAGGGTACCCTGGTTGTAGGCGTTACCAATTTTGAACCCATGGATTACCAGGATGAGGACGGTAACTGGATCGGTTTTGACGCCGATATGGCTACTCTGTTTGCAGAGAGTCTCGGTGTTGAAGTAGAGTTTATCGAGATTGACTGGGACAACAAGATTCTGGAGTTAAATAACAAATCTATCGACTGTGTATGGAACGGTATGACTCTTACGGATGAGGTTACCAGCGCCATGGACTGCTCAAACGCTTACAGCAATAACTCCCAGGTGGTTGTACTTTCCGCTGATATTGCTGATCAGTACCAGGATATTGAAAGCCTTGCAGACCTGTCTTTCGCCGTTGAGGCAGGAAGCGCCGGGGAAGCCGCCGCATCCGACAATGGTCTGACCTACACTTCTGTAGAGTCCCAGGCCAGCGCGCTGATGGAAGTTGCCGCAGGCACATCTGACGCGGCGATCATTGATCTTCTTATGGCAAGGGCTATGGTCGGCGAAGGCACCAGCTACGACACTCTGGCTGAGGGTCTGACCCTCGTGGACGAAGAGTACGGCGTAGGGTTCCGTCAGGGTTCTGATCTGGTAGATATGTTAAATACTTTCTTTGCAGAGAAATATGCAGACGGCACCATGACAGAGATTGCAACAACATACGGTATTGAGGCAAGTATTGTTGAACAGTAAAAACGCCTTCGTTTGATTTGATAAGAGAGTGGTGTAACATCCGCTCTCTTTTTATTCTACGGCTTTTTATTTCAGGAAGGATGAGTTACATATGGAAGTGTTTCTGGAGCAGCTGCCGATTGTTCTGAGATCATTGAATATCGGCTTTTTACAAACATTAAGATTATTCGGAGTCACTCTGCTGGGAGCAGTTCCTCTGGGACTGGCTATTTCTTTTGGATCCAGATCCAACATCTGGATTATCCGCAGTATTTTTAAACTGATTATCTGGGTTGTCCGCGGTACCCCGCTGATGATCCAGCTTCTGATTATATATTATTTCCCGGGCCTGGTCCTGGGCAACGCTATCTGGGGCGGCGGCGAGACCGGGCGTTTTCTGGCGTCCGCCGTTGCTTTTATCATCAACTATGCCTGTTATTTCTCCGAAATATACCGGGGCGGCATTCAGTCAATCCCCATCGGACAGGAGGAAGCCGGACTTGTGCTTGGCATGAACAGACGGCAGATATTTTTCCGTGTAAAACTGCTGCAGATGATCAAACGGATCGTACCTCCCATGTCAAACGAAATCCTGACACTGGTGAAGGATACGTCTCTGGCCCGTATTATTGCATTACAGGAAATCATCTGGGCAGGCCAGTCCTTTATGAAGGGATCCCAGGGCATCTCCGGAGTCATCTGGCCACTGTTCTTTACCGCAATTTACTATCTGATTTTCAACGGCATCCTCACGATTGTGCTGGGACGGCTGGAAAAGAAACTGGATTATTTCAGATAAGGAGGATGACAGAATGGCAATTTTAGAAGTAGAACATTTATGCAAATCATTCGGCCAGACAGAAGTTTTAAAGGATATCAGCTTTCAGCTGGAAAAGAGCCAGGTTCTGTCCATCATCGGTTCTTCCGGGAGCGGAAAGACAACACTGCTCCGCTGCCTGAATTTCCTGGAGACGCCGGACAGGGGAATCATCCGGGTGAATGACAAAACATTATTTGACGGAAATGACTCCCGTACCCTGCAGGAATCCCAAATCCGGAAAAACCGGCTTCACTTTGGTCTGGTTTTCCAGTCCTTTAACCTGTTTCCCCAGTATACAGCGTTGGGAAACGTTATGCTGGCCCGGCAGCTCCAGGCAAAATCACTGCCGGATTACAAATCAGGGAAAAAAGAAATTCTCGCTGAAATCGAAACCGAGGCGGAAGCGCTGTTAAAGCAGATCGGTCTGGGGGACCGTATGGAGAACTATCCTCACCAGCTCTCCGGCGGTCAGTGCCAGCGTGTGGCCATCGCCCGCGCCCTGGCCCTGAAACCCGATATCCTCTGCTTTGACGAGCCCACTTCCGCACTGGATCCGGAGCTGACCGGAGAAGTTCTGAAGGTGATCCAGGAGCTGGCGGAACAAAAAACCACCATGGTAATCGTAACCCATGAAATGGCCTTTGCAAGAGATGTTTCCAATCAGGTAATATTCATGGATGACGGATATATTCTGGAACAGGGAGATCCCCACCAGGTATTCGAGCATCCCACAAAGGAAAGAACGAAACAGTTTCTTTCCCGGTTCAATCAGCAGTAAAATGATTTAAAAACAGACTGCAGGCTCTCCGGAGTCCGCAGTCTGTTTTTAAATCAAGAATCAGCTTCTGGAAAAATGCTTCTTCGCAAACTCGATATATTCCAGGGCACTCTTTTCATTTTCACGGATTTCTTCCTCAGAGAGAGAACGTCTCACCTTTGCCGGCGATCCAAGCGCCATCATTCCATCCGGAATCACTGTTCCCTGTGTCACCAGGGCTCCTGCTCCGATGATACAGTTTTTTCCGATCACTGCTCCATTCAGTACAATGGCTCCCATGCCGATCAGGGAATTATCCCCCACGGTACACCCGTGCAGAATCGCCCCATGTCCCGCAGTTACATATTCTCCGATCTGAACCGGATATCCTGCATCTGTGTGCAGCACACATCCGTCCTGAATATTGGTTCCTTTTCCAATGGAAATTCTGTCGTGGTCCGCCCGGAGAACCGCCTGATACCAGACACTGGAGTCCTCCGCCAGTTCCACATCTCCCATTATATCCGCACTGGGGGCAATATAGGCGCCCTCTGCCTGTCTGATTTTTTTCATCAAATTACTCTTCTCCTGTTTTACTGATACTTCCACAGCATGTTCTGCGCTGCTGCTTCTTTGCCTCCGCAGACTTTTACGCCTCGCCATCCAGCTGAACGATCACCGGCCCATAGCCCAGATCCGGCAGGATCACATTCATCAGATCCGCCGTTTTAAAACGAATGCTGGATGTATTGATACAGGGATGACATCCGATATATTCACCTTTTGTCACCTCTTCATCCATAACCAGTTTCACTTTTCTCTCTTTGTCATTCATCAGTCCCATCACACTGACAGAGCCCGGTGTGATATCCAGATACTTCAGCATGTATTCATCCTTTGCAAAAGACAACCGCGAGGCTCCGATCTGTTTCGACAGTTCCTTTGTTTTAAACTTCTTATCTCCGGGCATCATTAACAGATAAAAATCCGTCTCCTGCCGGTTGCACAGAAACAGATTTTTGCAGATCGTCGCCTCCAGCGCCCGATCAATCTCCTGGCAGGCTTCCATGGTCATGGCAACCTCATGGTCAATCCGTTCATATTCTATATTCAGACGATCCAGATAATCATAAACCCGGACCTCTTTATCCAGACGTCCCTCTGTGGATTCCGGTCTTCCTTTCACACGCTCCATTCTGTTGCTCTCCTTCCGATGTTTCTATTCCCCCGGCTTTCCACTCTGTATCGTTCTCCACTGCATTTTCTCTTTCAATACCGTATCTCAGAATAACCGCCCTCTCCCAGAAAACAGAAAAGACCCTCATTCCAGACTTTAAAGGTATTATTGACCGGAATTGTATATCTCTGATTTTGCGGCGCCGCTATTCTTTCTTATAAAACTTTCGATAAAAATTCCTTTA
>CAYLWI010000040.1:0-16779 GCA_964387345.1 uncultured Eubacterium sp.
CTATTCTTCAATAAATTTTCTTCCCAGCCACGGGCGGATTCTGTCCAGCATTTCCCTGTCAGGTTCGATTACAAAATTTATTTCGGAATCATTACAGGTAGTGATGATGGAATAACAGGGAAAAGCGCCTGTTCCGGAACTGATATCCCTGACTTTCACGCTTTTATAAGAACCAAGTTCCGGACTGTTGACAGGCGCCATAAGTCCGGCCTCTCTCAGATCCAGGGTATAAAGATGTTTTCTCTTTGATTTACTGTACACCACATGGATATCCAGAGTATAGTTGACAAGACTGTATTCGTATTCCACATTAAATCTGGGATAAAGAAAAAAGTAAAACAGCATGCCTGTTACCCATCCGATAATAACGGCCGCAATCCCCAGAAATATAAAACTGACGAGCACGATTCCCGCCAGAATCAGCAGGAAAATCACAATCTTAATCCAGAATGCGGCCCTGGAGCGTTTTACCGGAACAATCTGTTCATAAAAAGAATCTTTCATTACATATTCCTCCTGTCTGTTCTGCCCTGTATATGCGGCGGATACCAGTATCTGTGATAACAGGGGGCAGAGTATTCCTGCCCCCATGTTATCACAGATACTATGTATCCGGAAGGTTCCGGGAGACTTTTTTCAGAAGAAACAGAGAACTCCCGATACAATCAGCAGAATATACGTCAGACGCATAAATGCCGTTCCGCTCATTTTATTGTGAAGCTTATTGCCGATAAAGACTCCTGCCAGCGCGGGAATACAGGCAGCCAGGGCAAAAAGACCATTTTGCCGCGTTACCTGTCCGGAAGCAAACTGCTGAATCAGAAGTACCGTATTTAAAACTACCCATACGGAAGAAATTGTCGCGCGGAATTCATTCTTATCTTTGAGAACAATCGTGGCATATACAACCAGCAGTCCTCCGCCGGATAAAAACATCCCGTGAATGATTCCGGATACCAGCAAAACGATGACTCCGGCCCAGAGAGTAATTTTCTTTATCTGCTTCCCGGCCAGATTCATAATGGCTATCACCAGGATCATGGCTCCATACAGATTCAGGAGAAGATCCAGTTCAATCAGATCAAACAGCAGCACTCCCGCAATCATTCCCACGGCCATAAAAACCAGAATCCGCAGCAGTATTTTCCATTGAATGTACTTCCGGTTTCTGACTGCCAGAATAATGCAGGTTGCCATTGTAACCATATTCAGCATTACTTTGGCGTTATCCGCTCCCACCAGCATAATGCTGGCAGGCATGGCGAGAAGCGTCCCCGCGAAACCTGTAATCGCCTGAATGATATTCGTCGCGAGAACAATAATAAGAAACAGAATATCCTGCAGCATCAGTATTTTTCCACCTTAATATCCAGCATATTGCCAAGAAACTCCAGCTCCCTGCTCACATCCCCATAAATAACAACAAAATGCGGTTCCCAGCCATCCCGGACACTGCGGTGTACGATTTCTTTCGCGGAATGCTCTGTCTCCACCACAACCGACGTCCCGTAGAACTGCTTCGGTTTATCCAGAGCCTTTCCGGTCGTCAGAAAGAACCGGAAAGAGGAATCCGCGGTCCGGCCTACCCGGAAAACAGTAACTTTATCGCACGCCTTGCAGCCGAACTCCATAGTGGGGCCGATATGGCGGTTGCAGTGAAGCCCTGCTTCCGCTCCCTCCGGCTCACGGGCCAGGGAGCAGGCCGCGGTACCGCAGTGCCAGTAGGTAATTGTATTTTCTTTTTCATCCATGGAAACCGGATCTCCGAAGAAGACCGGACTTCCGGTCAGGTAGGCGCCCATATACATGGAAAGGGCTCCATATGTATCCGATTCACAGCTTGCCACTATTCCCACGTCATTCAGCATGGCCAGCACAGCGCACACCGGGGTGCCGAAATCCGTAAAAAAGTCCGGCCAGCACCGGGAGGAGATGGCTCCTATATGGTTTTCCGTGACATAAGTCTCATATGCTTTATAAAGACGGGCAAAATCCTTTACATTTCTGCTGTCGATTTTTTCCAGTCCCTTCATACTTTTTTCTGCCCGCTGCAGATATTCTCCGCACTCTTCATCCGTGAAGTTTTTTGCCTGGCTGATCAGTTCTCTGGCTTCAATGGAATCCAGGGTAACGCCGAACCACTTCAGCAGATCCGCATCCATTGCCCGGCCAAAACCAAATCCCTGGGGCGTATGTCCCACAGACGCGATTTTTAAGCCTGACAGCGCTTTTTTCAGACGGGACGCCCGGATAAATGCACGGATTGTTTCCTTTACTTCTGCTTCATCCGGTCCGCCAAATACATACTCAAAATTACAGTCGCGGAACATCATCAGGGCGTTTCCAGCGGAATACGCTCCGGTCAGGGAATTCAGCCGGAGCCGCCCCCCGTCAATCACCGGTTCCCGGAGCGTCCACAGCAGAACGGGACACTGAAATCTTTTCAGGACTTCACTGGGATATGCCGCGTTGGCAAAGGTGATATTCTGCAGAATGATACAGTCCGGATTGATTTTATCCAGATATTCTTCCAGCAGATCCATACTTAAAAGCATTTTTTCCGGACACGCACACTGGTCTGACAGGCTCTGCAATAAACAGACAGACTTCTCAAACTCTTTCTGCGCGCTTTCCAGATGAAAGGTAGGAACCCCTACCGGAATATATGCAATTTGAAATTTTGACATAATCGTACCCTTTCCATTGATATATTATCTGTTTTATTTTATATTGTTTACGGGCGGCGATATATGCCGCCCGTTTTCTCATATTCCGAATTCCTGTCTTATACTTTCAAACAAAGCTCTGTATTCTGAATCTCTTCTGTAGAACACAGGAATCTGTCCGGCCGGAGCACTGACCGTTACCCTGCCTCCGGAATAATCCGTTCCGCTCCAAAGATGAATCCATCGGTCATCCGGAAGATAAAGGGACCATTCCTCTGCGCCGCTTTCATATACGGGCGCCACCAGCAGATCCCTTCCGAAAAGGTATTCTGTCTGAATCTGATACGCTTCGGATTCCGTTTCGTAATGCATAAAGAGCGGTCTCTGGACCGGGATGCCCTTCCGGGCGTACTCGTCCACTGCATCTTTGATGTACGGCTTCAGTTTTACATGAATCTGAACCTGCCGGGCCAGAAGCTCCATTGTATCCGCGTCATCGTAATACTGGAAATTTGTATCCGGGCGATTGCTCTCGTGGGTACGCATAACAGGTGTAAAAACAGCCATATCAGCCCATCGCTGAAACACCTCTTTTGTTCTCCGGTTATCGAACATAGATGTATATCCGCCGATATCACTGTGACTGATTCCGCATCCGGTCACTCCCACGCTTAATGTTGCCACAATCGCGGAGGGCAATCCGTCATGCTCCGTAAAATCAACGCTCTGGTCGCCGTTCCACATCAGAGTACAGTACTTCTGACTGCCGGTTCCGCCAGCCCGCATAAAATAAATCACTTCGCTTTCCAGTGTACCTGACTCTTTCAAAGCTTCATAATTACATTCCGCCCACAATACCGGCCAGTGATTGTGCTCAAGCATTGCGGGTCTGCCACTGTGCAGCTTTACATCGACAGGCAGGTATTCCCCAAAATCGGCCATCCATCCGGATAATCCGAACTCAATCATATTCTTCTTCAGAATCCGGTCTTTAAACCACTGAAAAGCCGCGGGATTTGTAAGATCGGGAATTCCACAGTAAAATTCGCCAAAATCGACCAGGCAGTCTCCGCCATCCTCATTCTGAACCAGATAACCCTGTTCCTCCGCCTCCTGAAACAGCTGTCCCTCCTGGACAAGATACGGATTCGCATATCCGAGAAAACGAATTCCCTTTTCACGATATTCACGGATTTTTTCAGGGAGCCCCGGATAAAGCTGACAATCCCATTTCCAGTCCCACTGAAGGCGTTTTCCAAAAGAAGTCACCCGCCGGCCTTCCCAGTCCTGACACCAGATCCCGCAGACCTGAATCCCGTTTCTCAGGGAACGGTCTGCCAGATGGAAGGACCGTTCTGTCCCGCCCTGGACGCCGATGATAATTCCGTCATATATCCAGTCCGGCAGCCGGGGAGCCCTCCCCAGCAGGTCTGTGATTCTGCCCATTAACTCCGGGAAGGTATCCGCCCGCTCAATGATCACAGTTTCCGGAACTTCCCAGAACTGAAGTTCATGATATTCCTCATAACGGAAATCAAAGTCTGCGTAAGCAGTCGTATCACTGTGGAAATAATAATGCCGGGATGAAAGGAATGTGGGCTGGGGAAAATATGTATGGTAATAATCTCCGCCAGTCCCATCCGCCGTGTCGCACTGCCAGGTGAGATAGGTCTTCTTATCTCTTCCGACACCAGGTTCCGAGGACCATAAAGGGAAATGCCGTCCTCTCAGATTAAAATAGGAAAACTGCTCTCCGCAGCCGTAACAGGCTTCCTCTTTTTCCGCCGGAATTCTGAGCCAGAACCGGTTAATTCCCTGGCCGGAAGGATGGAATTTTACACAGATCCGGTCTTTCTCCAGTTCAAACACTGCAGTCAGTCTGTCAGAAAAATTCACCTCCACAGACTGTCCCTTCTGCGTTACTTCTGTTACTGCCAGCGGAATTCTCTCCGTTATATGATCTGTTATATCGTAATACCCCCGGTGCATACTTACAGATTCCTCCCCGGATCCGATAAAAACCATAGGACATTCCGCTTCCGATCTTAAGAAAACTTCTCCGCCGCAGACAATTTCAAATCCTGTTTTTTTCGCTATCCATTCCATACTGTATCTCCTGTAATCAAATAAGCAATTCGGGATTTTCTCCTGTAATTCCTGCGCAGGCCCCCTTTTCTGCCTGGGGGCTGTCACCGTGTGCAATCAGCCATTTATTCTGCATCCATAACAGTCTGTCTTCCTCATTTTCCGGAGAAGGAATCCGGCTCAGCGGAAGATTTGTCCCCTCTGGAAGAATAATCACGCAGCGGAACCCGCTTTCTTCCACTCTGGAGGGAGCAAAATGCAGTGTTGTCTGATATAATTCAACTGCTGTTCCCGCCGGGACATAAAATGCCCTGATCTCCTCTGAAGGAAAACGGTTATGCCTTATCTGCTGAAGTTTCCCCAGCATCAGAACAAGATCCGTGGCGGGAATGTCAATCTCCGACCCTTTATGATATTCCAGGGCATTGAGGCGGAAGCTGTTCCCGTTGCAATATCCTATTTCAACCGGCATATGCCCGTAGAAGCGCTCGCTGACCGCTCCGGCCACATCTGTTTTCATAAATTCCTCATCTCGGGCAACATAAATATTCCCTTCGGGCGGAACCGGTCTCTGCTTCATCAATTCCAGAATTTCTGTAAAATCATATCCTGTTACAATTTTTCCGTATTCACAAAACAGAGGATCGCTGACCGGATAGAGCTTTAACCCCGGGTTCAGCTCCTTCAGTCTGTTTAATTGTTCAGTCATAATTCGCCTCCCCGTTCTGTTATCCCTTCACTGCGCCGGATGTAAGTCCGGATACAATTCTCTTCTGGCAGATCAGAACCACGATGACAATCGGCACGGTAGCCACAACGGAAGCCGCCGCCATATCGCCCCACGGCACAGTGTACTGTCCGGGGAACAGGGAAATGGCAACCGGAACTGTTCTCATGGAGTCCTGGGTGACAAGAACCAGGGAGAACATAAATTCATTCCACGCTGTGATAAACGCTATGATGGCTGTCGTGAAGATACCGGGAACTGTCAGGGGAATCACCACTTTGACTACCGACTGGAAACGGCTGCATCCGTCAATCTGCGCCGCTTCTTCCAGATCATAAGGCAGCGTATTGATAAACGCGATCAAGGTCCAGATCGCCATGGGCAGCGTAATAATTACGCTTGGGATAATCAGCCCCCAGTAGGTATTCAGAAGTCCCATGTTTCTGAATATAATAAACATCGGCGTTACAATCGCGATAATCGGGAACATATTCGAAATCAGAATAAAGTTTCTCCAGAACTTTTTGAATTTGAACTTGATTCTGGAAAACGCATATGCCGCCGGAAAAGCAATCAAAATTGTAAGAAGCATGGCGCCGACAGATACAATCACACTGTTTTTCAGATAGATCATCAGGTTATGATCAATAAAGGCATTTTCAAAGAAATCCAGAGAAAATCTGGATGGCCACAATTCTGTGGGCATCAGACTGATATCAGCAGGATCCTTTAATGAACTGATAACAAGATAATAAAATGGGAAAATTACAATAACTAAAAAAATAATAAAGAGGACTGCTTTCCCTATTTTACCTCCGATTTTGTCTGTTTTCATACTGCTACCCTCACTCTTCGTCTGTTTTCAGAACCTTCATATAAATGAAGCTTATAACCAGAATTATAATTGTAATAATTGTAGACAACGCTGAACCCAGACCGAAATTCATATCTCCAAACAGATATTTGTACGCCTGATATAGAAGCGTCGATGTGGAATTAGAAGGACCTCCTCCTGTTATACCGAAAATAATATCGAAAATTCTGACTGCTCCCATGGTTCTGAATAGCAGCACAATCAAAATAATCCCCTTCAGATTCGGCAATGTAATCCTGAAGAACTGCTGTCGTCTTGAGGCCCCGTCCATGGAAGCTGCTTCATAATACTCCGGCGAAATTGTCTGCAGCCCCGCCATCAGCATCAGCGCTACATACGGGAACTGTTTCCACGTATCAGCCAGCACAACAACCAGCATGGCTCCTGCGCCGGATGTAAGCAAGGATACTCCTGTATCTGATACACCCGAAGCAATCAGAATTGAATTCAGCACGCCCATCTGATCATTAAACATATAGGAAAAAATATAGGCAATAATAATTCCCGGAAGCGCCCAGGGAATCAGAACCGCTGTACGGACAAGTCCTCTCGCTCTTCTGATTCTGGTCATAAGAATTGCCCCCGCAAAACCGAGAATCAATTCAAAAGCCATGGAAAGAACAGCAAAAATCATCGTATTTCCAAATATTCTCCAAAAAAGAGGATTGGTAAAAAGCGTGATATAATTATCAAGCCCGACGAATGATTTGTTCAGCGGATCCGTTAATACATAATACTGGAAGCTGTAGGATACTGTAATAAGAATCGGTATAACGCCAATCGCAATCAACGCCACAAGAGCAGGTGCAATCAGTCCATAACCAATCAGATTATTGCGGGCATCTAACGACAGCCTTCTTTTTTTTACTTTTATCGTATTTTCCATTTTTCACCACCAAATACAACAGATATAATAATACTCTCTATCGGGGTGTTCCGGCCGGGAAACAAATCCCGGCCGGAACACATTTTTGAAACAACGCATGTTTCATTTTATTGCATGCTCTCAAGAGCTTCATTCAATGCGTCATCCATTTCGGCCATTGCCTCTTCATTGCTCATGGAGCCGGTCAGCGCGGCATGGAAATACTCCTGGAAGATTGTGGAAATCGTAGCATAATCTCTGACCTGTGGTCTGGGCTGCGCCTCATCAACCGCCTGTTTCGCGTCAGCAATGTAGGGTAATACCTCCTGAACATCGGCGTCGTCATACAGCGCTTCTACAACCGGAAGAGTTGAGCGTGTCATAGCCTGTATTTTCTGGGCTTCATAGGAAGACATAAACTGACAGAATAACAGTGCTGCTTCCTTATTTTCGGAATAAGTATTAATTACATAGTTCCATCCGCCAAGTGTACCGGAACCGGATTCTCCATTGGGGCCTACGGGAAGAGAGGTCACTCCCACATTTCCGGCCACCTTGGATGTGTCGGACTGAGCGTTGGCATATGCGTATGTCCAGTTTCTCATGAACAGAGCCTGGCCTTCCTCAAAAATCGCGCGGCTGTCATCCGGTTTTGCATTCAGCACACTCTGAGGGGAAATTCCGTCTGAAATCAGTCCTTCCACAAACTCAAGGGCTTCTATGGTATACTCATTATTCATGGAGAATACTCCGCTCTCGTCCAGATCATGTCCGCCGTTCTGCTTGATAAATTCAAGCATATTGCAGGATACAGGCTCTCCCTGGAATGCCTGGAACAGATATCCATACTCAATTCCATTCGTTCCCTGATACTCTTCACACATGGCAATCAGCTCTTCCCAGGTGGTTGGGGGTTCTTCAATAATATCAGAGCGGTAGTATAACAATCCGACATCGGTATATCCCGGGAAGGCGTAAGCAGAACCGTCATAATAACATGTGGATAACGGACCATCCAGGAATGTATCCGCCATCGCTTCCACTTCCTCCGTCACATCATCAATCCATCCGGCTGCCGCAAACTGGGAAATCCACGCCAGATCCGCTTCGATTACATCCGGCTCAGATCCCCCCGCCGCCAGAGTAGTCATCAGGCTTTTCTTTACATCATCGCTGGCTCCCGGGAGCGCCTGGTCTTCAACCGTGATATTGGGATAAGCCTCCTCGAAAGCTTCGATCATGGCCTCAATGGCTCCCGTCGTATCATTCTGATGAGCAAATACGATGGTTCCGGATATTTCACTGGAATCCCCGGAATCAGATGTTTCGGAACCGGATCCGTCAGAATCAGATCCAGATCCGCTGCTTCCGCACGCAGCCAGCCCTACAGCCATAGCCGCTGTCAACATAATCGCCAACAGTCTTCTTTTCTTCATTCTTTTTTACCTCCTGTCATAAATAAATAATCTGCATATAAATAATAGCTTTTTTCCGCTATCATGCTCCTTGGTTATTCCGTCAGGCAGCTGTTATGCTACCCTATTATGTAGGAACGGATCATCCGGCAGAGATTATCATAATCTGCGATAAAGGATGAAATCGTATCTTTGAACCCGCCGTAATTTACAAATTCATCGACAGCCATTCCTTTTTCGTCAAATGCTTTATGGAATTCCGGCAGCGTATTCAGTACTTCAAGATACTTCGGATCTACCGGATGGCTCATCCGCTCAGTGACTTCTACCTGGCAGTTATTCAGACGTTTCTGCCATCCGTAATTGATTGTCTGGGCAAGATCCCCGCCGATCAGCTCGCTCCAGTGGTACTGATTCCGCACCGCCGCGCTGAGAAGTCTGGTCGTATAGCCTCTTTCCTTATAGATACGGTATGCCTCCTTGATCACGGCAACGCCTCCCCATTCCAGAGCTTCCGGCATCAGTACCAGTCCTTTTGCTGTGCTGTATTTTTTCAGCCAGTCATCGGTACGTCCGATCATGATGGTGCAGACAGGAGACATGGTCTCCGTATCAAGTCCTTCTGCTTTTCTCCGGTTCAGTCCGCGCTCCACAGCCTCCGCAACGGCCACAGCCTGCGCCACCGTAAAGGATACTGTAGCGTTAATACTTACGCCCCGGTAAGTTACCTCCTCCATGGCTTCGATTCCTGCTGAAGAGGCAGGCAGTTTTACCTGCATATTCGGAGCCAGACTGCTGATCTGGAGCGCCTGTTCCGCCATCTTATCTTTATTACGATAGTATTTCGGACTCACCTGCAGGGATAATCTTCCTTTTTTCCCATTTGTTTCTTTAAAAAGAGGAAGGAGCTTTCCGGAACGGAGACCGGCCATCTCATAAATCAGTTTCCATACAATATCTTCCTCTCCGTCCGGGGGATTTTCCGCAATCAGCTCCCTGATGCGGCTCTCCCAGAGAGACATCTCTTTGCTTAGCACCGAGCCGACAATCGTCGGATTGCTGGTGGCTCCCGCTATTCCTCTTTTTATACCATACTCCAGTTCTTCTTCTCCACAGGAATCCATCCAGATATCTGTCATCGGAAACTTTACAACTGTTTCATGCAGTTTTCCCAAAAATTCCATCTTTTTTCCTCTCTTTTCTTTCTTATTCTTTCACAGTTGCGTCCCATGCGTCCCGGAAAATCTGGAGTCCCTGGGCTGTAAACGGATGTTCAAAGGATTTTTCATACACTCCCAGTCCGGCGGTTACAATATCCGCTCCGGCAGCGGCGAATTCCCCGATCTGTCTTCCGTTTCTGACGGCCGCGACAATGATTTCTGTCTGGAACTGGTATTTTCTGTAAATGTCCACAATCTGTTTTACATAATCTCCGCTGTCGCCGGCCTCTTCCTTCCAGCCCACAAAGGGGGAGACGAACCTGGCTCCCAGTCTTCCGGGCATAATAGCCTGGGAAGGTGAGAATACCAGCGTCACGTTGGTACGTATTTTCTGCTCTTCCAGACGTTTTGCAGCAATCAGTCCCTCTTTGATACAGGGGATTTTAATTACATAGTTGGGACTGTAGGAAGCGACTTCCCTGGCTGCGGCAATAATATCCTCCGCCTTGTCCAGATAAGGGTTTATCTCAAAAGATACGGGAAAAACATCCGGCCCCTCCAGTCCGTTCTCCCTGATCCAGTCCGCAATATCTTTTACGCAGGCCATAAACGGCTTCCCGCTCATCCTGATATGCCTGGGATTGGTCGTCACCCCGTCGATTCCATAGTTTCTGTAGGCAAAATCTATTTCATCTAATTTTGCGCTGTCGAGAAAAAATTTCATAGCTGCTCCCTCCATACATTTTATTTAAAGTGTTCCCCTTCAAGCTGCGCAATCCGTTCCTGGGCTTTTCTGAGATTTGCCGCCCTCCAGTCTTCCAGATTCTGCGTAAATTCCGTATTAAGAAACGTATCCGTAATGGCAATACCAATTTCGGGAGCTGTGATCCATCCTCCCATCGTCAGTACATTGGCATTATTAATGGCGCGGGCCTTTTCAGCAGCGTAAAGATTTTCACAGACGGCCGCGGCTACCCCCTTATACTTGTTAGCCACAATGCTCATTCCCATACCGGTTCCGCATATGAGAATCCCCTTCTCATACTCTCCGCTGGAGATTCTGGGAGCCAGCTCTCCGGCCGCAGCGTCGAACATCATGGGCTTATCCTGCTCCTGCGTTCCCACATCAGCCACATCATATCCCTCTTCTGCCAGATGTTTTTTTATTGCTTCTTTCAAGGCAAATCCGGAACCATCCGAAGCGATAATGATTTTTTTCTCTTTCATTTCCATTTCCCCCTTTTGCTGTTTATCTGTTTTTGCGTTCTGTCACAGCCCGTGCGGCGTCCGCAATGTCCTCCGCCATAAGATGATATTTCTTTTTCAGGAAATCAGTCGTTCCGACTTCACCAAAATGATCTGTGACTCCCACGCGCCGTACCGGCACAGGATCATTTTCAACCAGAAGCTCCGCCACCGCGCTTCCCAGTCCGCCGATCACGGAATGATTCTCGGCAGTTACCGCGCATCTGGTTTTCCCTATACTTTCCAGAATAATATCCTTATCCAGAGGTTTCACAGTATGTATATTGATTACATCAGCGCGGATTCCTTCCTGTTCCAGCTGTTCCGCCGCTTTCAGCGCTTCTTCTACCATGATTCCGGATGCGAATATACTCACGTCATTGCCGTCCAGAATCTTTTTCCCTTTGCCAAGCGTAAAGGTATCCCCTTCATGGAAAATCTGCATGGCGTTTCTTCTGAGAAGGCGTATATACACGGGACCGTCGTATTCCAGAATCTGCGGGAATACCGACCGGAGCTGTACGCTGTCCACCGGTTCATAAATAACCATGCCGGGAATATTCCGCATGATGGAAACGTCCTCCATACTCATGTGCGTACCGCCGTTGAATTCGGCTGTCACTCCCGGATCTGATCCCATCATTTTTACATTCAGACCGGCGTAAGATACGGAAAGCGTCACCTGGTCGCAGCATCTCCTTGTGGCGAACGCGGTAAATGTATGTGTAAACGGGATCTTCCCCATTGCGGACATACCTGCCGCCACTCCGATCATATTTGCCTCCTGCACGCCGCAGTCAAAGGACCGTTCGGGGAACAGGTCACGGAAACGGAGCGTACCTCCGGCCTTCATCAGGTCAGCCTCCACAATCACAATTTCCGGATTCTTTTTCGCGTTTTCGATCAGAAGATCCACATAAGTTTCTCTGAGCCATCTGTCCTCCAGCTTCATTTATAAATCCTCCTCTTTTAATTGGGCTGCAGCCTTCTTCCACATTTCTTCAGAAATATTCATATTATGGCTTTCTACCTTATTCTCTGCAAAATACAGCCCCATTCCCTTGACCGTATTCAGAATAATCATGGATGGGCGCCCTTTCTGTTTTTTTGCTGTGTCCACTGCGGCTAAAATCTGTCCGATATCATGTCCGTCTGCCACATGGACGTTCCATCCGAATGCTTCCCAGCGTTTATCAAGAGGATCCAGAGTGTTGATATCTCCGGTATAACCGTCAATCTGCATTTTGTTATAATCTGTAAATGCAATCAGATGATCCAGTTCCCTTGTCCCTGCCAGCATGGCGGCCTCCCAGATCTGCCCTTCCTGGCTTTCGCCATCGCCGATTATGGCATATACGAACAAATCCTTCCTGTCCAGTTTTGCGGCAAGAGCCATACCTACGGCAGCGGAGAATCCCTGTCCCAGAGATCCTGTGGTCATATCAATTCCCCGGGTGAGTTTTCTGTCGCAATGACTTGGAAGATGAGTATCGGGACGGTTCAGCGTATCCAGCTCTTCCACAGGGAAAAATCCTTTCAGGGCAAGCGCTGCGTACAGCGCCGGTCCTGCGTGTCCCTTGGAAAGTACCAGGCGGTCTCTGTCTTCCATAAGCGGATCTTCCGGATCAACGTTCATAATATCAAAGTATAAAGCCGCCAGCACTTCACAGATGGATGAGGCTCCGCCGATATGACCAAATCCCAGCTTTCCGATACTCTCAACTGTGAGCTCTCTGATTTTATTTGCCTGTCTGTTTAAATAATCAATTTTTTTTGTTATATGTGACATGTTTGTTCTCCTAAAAACTATCTCATGGACTGATACATTTCCGTCAGCATCTCATCTGTAATCTCTACCGGATTGTTCAGCAGATTCGGATGCCTGCTCTCCTGGATAAGCCGCGCTGTCTGCTCATCGGTGAGATGAAAATCCTTCAGATCTGTCCGGAGATTCAGATCTTTCTTCAGCTGCGCGATAGCGTCAGCCATATGGTTCATATCCCGGAATCCAAGTTCCCGGGCAAAGCGGTTGATTCTCGTTCCCTCTGCCGGATCTGCGGCATTTATTCTGGCAAAATAATCCAGGGTCAGGCCGCAGGCTTCTCCATGGGGAATATGCAGAAGATTGGTCAGCGGGAAAGAACACGCGTGGGAACTTGTAGTCTTTGGAAGTGTGAAAGCAAGTCCCGCGATTACCGATGCCTCCGCCATGGCCGACCGGGCCTCTTTGTCCCGGGGGTTCTCATAAACAGCTCTGAGATTCTCAAATACAAGACGGCTGGCATGAAGCGCCAGCGCGTCACAGACAGGCTGATGCCCTTTGCTCCAGAAACCTTCTACCGCATGGCAGAGCACGTCAATACCTGTGCTGGCCGTCATATACGGCGGAAGGGTATATGTAAGCTCCGGATCAATCAGCGCGACCGCCGGATAAAAGTTATTATGATTGATCGGTCCTTTCTTTTTTAATTCGTGGTCCGATAATACAGAAACGCAGGTCACTTCACTGCCGGTTCCCGCCGTTGTGGGAATCGCTATAATCGGAAGATGCTTTTCCGGAAGTATATCCCCGGTTCCATGATATTTGCGGATGGAATCTTCTGTGAAACAAATTGTGGACGCTGCCTTGGCGCAGTCGAGAGCGCTTCCGCCGCCCAGGGCCACAGTGAATTCAGCTTCTGTCTCCCGCATAACAGCGGCGCAGGCGTCTACTTCTTTCACATCGGGATTTGGGGAAATCTCCGAATACATACGGACCAGAAGACCCTCATTTTCCTTCATCAGCCGGTCAGCCAGGCCATTTCCCGCAAAAAAAGGATCACAGACCAGAATTCCTTTCTTCAGTCCCATTCCCTCTGTAATATCCCGCAGCTTTGACAACATGCCTTCCCCGAACTTTATATTCACCGGCTGGATATAATCCCAATTCATTCTCTCACTCCTTCTCTTGTTTTTTGTTACAAAAATACAGCAAGAATATTTAATTTAATTAATTAAATATCATGATTACATTTTATCATTAATCCTATTTTTCGTCTATTTGTAAAGATATACATATTTTTGTACTCATTTTTATACAAGTTGTATAGAAAAATTTTTCTCATTTATTATATTGTTCCGATATAATAAAAATCGTGATATAATGCTAATACTTACCGGGCACAGGAACTTATGGTTCCCGGCAGCATTCCGATCATGACAGTTGATGAAACGAAAGGATATAGTAACAAAATGAACAGTATTCAGTCCAATATTTTGCCAAAGGGAAACAGCCGTTCTGGTATGCTCCGGCTTCTTTTTGCCAGAAAAGCCCTCTCCCGGACGGAAATTGCCGCTTCTTTAAATATTTCCACCGCAGCCGTCACAAACAGTTCCAGAGAGCTGCTTGATCTGGGTATTCTGATTCCCTGTGACAGTTCGGAAAAAGTAAAAAACAGCCACCAGGTAGGCCGTCGTCAGTCTCTGCTTTCCATTAATCCCGAATGGAAATATATACTGGCGATTGAGATTTACACCGGACATTTCAGTCTGGCTGTCACTGACCTTCTGGGGGAAACCATAGCAAAAAGGTACTATCCGCGCACAGAAAAGGAAAACACCTCTTCCCCCGAAGATTTTTTTTCTGATCTTGCTGATAAATGCCAGGAGCTTCTTTCCGCTGAAGAGATTTCTTCCAGCCGTCTGCTGGGGGCCGGCGTTTCTATTCAGGGAACTGTAGATCATATAGATGGAATCGCCATCAATCCCTATTTCCGCCAGGGTCCGATCCCGGTCGGGGAATATCTGGAGCCCCGGCTCCACATACCGGTAACAGTGGAAAATAATATCTGTTCCGTTCTGCAAAGCGAACTGACATTCCGGAATCACGTTAAGGATCAGGATAATATATTGATGCTTCGCTGGGGACCCGGCGTCGGGACAGCCATGGCAATCGGAGGCAGTATTTATAAAGGCCATCAGTTCCAGTCGCCGGAAGTCGGGCATAACTCTTTTTCCAGCGGGCGGGGACTTCCCTGCCGCTGCGGCAGACAGGGATGCCTTGAGACGGTGATTTCCTCGCAGGCGATTTCTTCCGATATCAGACATCTCCTTGAGACGGGCAAGGATGATGAACTGGAAAAATTCGCCGGACAGCACGGGGCTCCGTCGCCCGATAACATACTGGCTTACTTAAACTTCGAAGATCCCACCCTGAAGAAGCTGATTCTCAGACATATCAAAAGGATTGTAAACGCTGTGAACAATGCCGTAATTGTCCTTGCTCCGGATATCCTGGTTCTTTATGGGGATTTCTTTAAAAGCGACCTGATATTTGACAGCTTTTCACAACTGCTTATGAAGCGCAATCCGATTCTTCCTCCGGATTTTTGCGTAAGATATACCTCCCTGTCGGAAAAGCCTTTTATCGGCTGTACTTCCATTGCTATTGAACAGATTCTGTTCAAGGAAGACTTTCTGTTATAGAAGAATACATACTTTATTTTCTGACCAGCCCGGAACAGCAAAAAAGAAACGGCTTAAATTTCCAATGAATTTAAGCCGTTTCTTAAAAACATATAAATCCCGGACAAATCTGCCTTCCGGAAGTATCAGATAATACTTCCAATTCCCAGGATAATGAGCAGGACTACTCCTCCTGCCCCCATAACATACATGAGACATCCGGGCAGGCAGCATCCTCTCCGATGCCATCCACCTCCCCAGCCATGTCCTGGGGGCGGCGGTGGCGGGGCGCCTGGTCCCGGTCTCATTCCTCCATGACCTCCATGGCCCATTCCACCTGGTCCTCCCGGTCCGCCTGGTCCTCCCGGTCCTGGCATATGAATCACTCCTTCCTCCGGTACATCGCCGGACTTTTTTATAGTATATAATCTTTATGTGTTTTTATGTGGTTTTCTTACAGGAAAATGGAGATAGGGGGACTCGAACCCCTGACCTATGCGTTGCGAACGCATCGCTCTCCCAACTGAGCTATATCCCCATTTCTCTTTCTATAATACTCTTTCTTGCGGTACAAATCAAGAAAAAAATGGATGAGTTTCTAAAATCCCTGGTGTATCCTGATGTAACTTTGATGTAATTCATCCTGTTTTTGCTTTTTTCTATGGTTTTCCATAGTCTGTACCGCTATTATAGTGTCTTTACCTGCAGGGGTTTCCGGGGAACGATCCTCTGATATTTTATGTCTGTATATCCGATAACCATACAGGACACAACCTTATGCCCTTCAGGCAGCTGCAATAACTTTCTGAGTTTCCGGCTCAGCTTCGTGCAGATAACAAAAAAACCACTGTAAAGCACGCCAAGCCCCAGGCTGTTTGCCATCAGTTCCATATAAGCGCTCGCCAACCCCGCATCGATATTACTTTTGCTCGACACGACGATTACTATGGGAGCTCCCTTGAAGAAAAAATCATCCGGAATTTCAACCCGTTTAAGAAAACTTACCAGGGGAGAGATTATCTTTTTCCCTTTCCGGAACAGTTTCACGCAGATCCGCTCTGCCTCATCCTGTCTGCTTCCAAGTATTGTGAACGCAATATTCTGTGCATTTGCGCCTGTGGGACTGTACCGCCCCGCTTCAAGAATCTTTATCAGTTTTTCTTCTTCCACCGGCCGGTCTGTAAACTGCCGGACAGATCTCCTGCTTTTAATGGCGGCAAGAAACGTATCGCTGTCAATCCGGGTCATAGGGACGACCGGACCGGTCGCGCAGTCATATCCTGTCATCCGGACTGCACA
>CAYLWI010000041.1:0-3968 GCA_964387345.1 uncultured Eubacterium sp.
ACCGCTTCCCATTTGTCCTGTTACGGATATATTTTCCTCATTATTTCATATACACTTCCCCAATGGACAATCCCTCCTTCTTATACAGCAATACTACCATATATATTTATATATGCCAATATACTTTATTACAATTAGTTATTGATTATTTTCATTCGTTGCGGTATGGTATTATAAAGGAAGGAGATACAGATGAACAAAAATGAAGCCGGCACTGGCATCAGAAAAAGTGTACAAAACTTCGAAACACAGTTCAAAAAGTCAACAACACAGCTGCTTATACTGCATCTTTTAAGGACACGGGAAATGTATGCTTATGAATTCATCAGCGAGACCCTGAAACTCACCAACGGCGTATACAAGATGCCCCTGCTGTACCACATAATGGGCAGGCTGGAGTCTGATGGTTTTATTGAAAAAAGCAGGCGGGAAATTTCGGAAAATAACCGGGTCAGGATATATTATCGTATTACGGAAAAAGGAATCCAGTATCTGGATGAAATTACGGAAACCTATATGAAACTGTGTCAGTCTGTCAGTTCTGTTCTTTCACCATCCACTTAACGGTTTCCTTGTTTTCCTTTTTGAATTCATCACCTGACATTATGGCGGGGAGCTGATATGTCAAACAGACTGATCTGCGGATCCATCCAGCTTTTCTGTTCCACATCATGAATGATATCCTCCGGACGGAGGTCGCCCACCAGCAGAGGGGAATGGGGATTATGATTTCTTCTGTTGCGCCGCACATTGTCCACACTGGCATTTGCATAGCAGTACCGGCACAGGTGTCCGCAGGTATCGTACTGGCCGATGTCCCCGCTTAAAAAGCAGGCGCACTCGCTTCTGGCGCCTTTTTTCTTCGGAAGCTTCAGCCGGGCATGCAGCGCCTTCTCGTACACGGCCGCTGTCATACAGCCGCTGCAGTCCGCGCCGTAAGCCGCCAGCTCGTCGCCCTCCCCGCAGGGCCGGATTACCATCCCGTAATTTCCTGCAATCTCTGTCATGCGCTTTCCCAGAAACAGCCGCTGCTCCCGGTTGACCCGCTGCACTTCTGGGAAATTCCGCTTTACTTTCTCATAGAGATCAATAAAGCTGATCACACAGACCTTCGTATATCCGGCCAGGGCTTTCGCGAGAGTTTCAAAATCCCGGAGGTGCCGCTCCGGCGTATAAACTTCATTTATAAAAACAGGGTCATAACGCCAGGCCACCGCATCCACGCCCACCAGATCTGACAGCCGTCTGAAATCCTCTATTATCTGCTCTTTCGGCGGAACCCCCGGCTCTATATCTGTCCCATAGGGTGTAATCGTAACAAACCAGTACATGCCATAGGGGGCGAGAAGATCCATATAGGGCAGCGCCGGCCCCGGATTCTTTGTGCAGAAGCCGATCAGATCCACCACCTCCGGCGACAGCCGGTAACGGGAAACATGGATGGGATCATAGGGATTTCTGACACAGACATACCCTTCCCTCAGCCGGTTACAGAGCCATTCCGCATAAAATGCAGGAATATCTGTGCGCATTCCCGTCTGAATAATCATTGGAAAATTTCCTCCGTTATCACTTGATAGAAAGCTTCTGCCAACTTCCGGTGCTCCTCCGGCATCATGTGAAGTCCGTCAATATCAGAAGCTTTCGCATATTCCGCCGCGTTAAAGAAAAGCACCCCTTTTTCCGCGGCCACTCTGGCATATTCCTTCGGAAACTCCTTTGAGCGTTCCACAGCCGCCGCGTCAAACTGCCCCTTAAAAAGAGACTTTTTCACCGCAGGGCTGAGCTCAATAGGGGACGCCAGAAGGATCTGCGGCCGGTATCCCTGCTTGTCCTCCAGGAATCTCATAATCTCATCTGCCAGCACTCCGGCGCCGTCGGCAATCTGGGCGGCCTCATTAGCAAAGATTTTTTTCAGATCATTACTTCCCAGCATCAGAATCACAAGATCAACAGGCTTGTGGGTATTGAGACATGGCTTCAGATAAAATCTGCCGTTTTTCCATGGTTCCAGAGGATCTGTGTAAATAGTAGTTCTCCCATTACAGCCCTCCTCTATCACATGATAATCCTTTCCCAGCAGATCACTCAGCACCCCCGGCCACCGTACATGACGGGAATAGCGAAGACCGTTTGCCGGATTAAATCCGTGGGTATTGGAATCCCCATAACACATAATTGTTTTCATTTCTTTCCAGCTCCTTCCTGTTTCTGTCTGATTCCTGTCTTCCCTCATACACCCTTATTGCCGGCAGAATCAGTTCCTTTTCCGCAGCTGCCAGAACGCTACTGCGCCTGCAGCCGCCACATTAAGGGAATCCACTCCGTGAGACATGGGGATAGTCACTGTATAGTCGCAGTCCGCAATGGTTGCGTCCGCCAGTCCGTCTCCCTCTGTCCCAAGGATCAGCGCCAGCTTTTCCTCAGACATCAGTCCCGGATCATCAATACTCACAGAATCTTCCTTCAGAGCCAGCGCCGCGGTCCGGTACCCCAGCTTATGCAGATAATCCATTCCCGGACCGGGCCAGGTAATCGTCTCCGGAATAATCTTTTCCCTCTTTCTCCCGGAGCCCCAGTAAGTCCAGGGAATCTGAAATACAGTTCCCATACTCACCCGGATCGCCCGGCGATACAAAGGGTTACTGCAGGCATACGTCAGTATAATGGCGTCCATTCCCAACGCTGCGGCGGAACGGAAAATAGCCCCCACATTTGTAGGGTTCATCACATCTTCCAATATTACAATCCTGGAAGCATTCCTGCAGATCTCCTCCACCATGGGCAGTCGCGGGCGCAGCATGGCGCACAGCGGTCCCCGGACCATAGGAAAACCGGTGACTTTTGTCAGAACATCAAATTCCGCTGTATATACCGGGATGTCGCCGCACCTCTCAATCACTTCCCTGCCCTGGGTCTTTACATGGCAGCTTTCCATCATCAGCGAAACCGGCACACACCCGGCATCCAGCGCCCGCTCAATCACCTTCGGACTTTCCGCGATAAACATTCCATGCTCCGGATCGTGGCGGTTCAGCAGCTGTACTTCACTCAGCCGCCCGTAAACATCCAGTTCCGGAGCCATGGGATCTGTAATTTCTATGATATTGGCCATCCTTTTTCTCCTGTCTCAGATCCATTCCTCTTTCTTCCATAAAAAAACACATCCTACCGGCAATTATTTACTGTATTTTACAATAACAATTGCCGCCGGATGTGTCAATCCCATCTTCCGGTCAGAACCGCAGAATGCGCCCCTCTTTCCGGGGCTTCGGCTCCGGGTGACGATCCTCCGGGCGGGGATATCCCAGCAGAAGCTGCATCACGGCGTAATAATCCGTCCGGATTCCCCATTTTTGCAGAATCTCCTGTCCGTAAGGATCCGCGAAAGCGGTCCATCCCTGGCCGATATAGCAGGACCCGACGCCAAGCGAATCTGCCGCCAGCATCATATTTTCTGCTGCCGCTGCGCAATCCTCCGCGGAAAACAGAAAATCCTTCGGTCCGAACATGGTAATGACTGTGGGCGCATCGTAAAAAGCATTTTTCAGATCCGGATCGTCTGCGATACTGGGCTGCTCCCGTGACACATAGCTTGTGGCGGTCGCCATCCGGGGATTGGAATTGCCCCGTTTGATCTTTCCCAGGCGTTCATTCACCTCCCGGTCCTGGCAGACCACAAACAGCGGACTCTGCCGTCCTCCCGCGCTGGGGGCATACAGCCCCGCTTCCAGAATCTGCTGCAGAGTTTTCTCCTCAACCTGTCTTCTATCAAACCGCCGGATGGAACGGCGGTGCAGAATGGTTTCCATTAATTCACTCATAATCAGATATCCTCCTTCCATAGTTCTCTTATCAGCACACCTGTTATCCTGCCACATTTTCTTCTATGCTTCTCTTCTTCCCGGAACACATTGCAGCATCCTGAAGAAAAAACCTGTAAAATATTTTCATTCTGCAGGGCCGAA